>NZ_JMMA01000002.1:2908999-3232221 GCF_000686125.1 Ruminococcus sp. NK3A76 | reverse complement strand
GGCTTTCCCGGTGTTTGTAAAGCCCGTAAAGGGCTCGGCATCTGTCAGCATCTCAAAGGTCTGTGATAAAGAGACTGTTAAGCTGCTGTTTGACCACGAGCCGGGGCTCATGGTGCAGGAGCTGCTCGACGGGCAGGAGATAGGCGCTGATGTGTATATAGATATGATATCGGGCGAGGTGGTCTCGGTATTCACCAAAAAGAAACTTAAAATGCGTGCCGGCGAGACTGACAAGGCTGTCAGCTTCAAAGACCCTGCGCTGTTTGAGCTGATAGAAAAATTCGTGCTCGAAGCAGGCTTCAGGGGGCAGATAGATATCGACATATTCGATATCGGCGGCCGCTACTATATAAGCGAGGTAAACCCGAGATTCGGCGGCGGCTATCCGCACGCATATGAGTCGGGGTGCGACCATATGACGCTCATACTCAACAACTTAAACGGCAAGGCAAACCCCAGAAACATAGGCAGCTATGACGAGGGGATATATATGATGAAATACAACGAGATAGCTATAAGAAAGGGCTTGAAAGAATGAGAAGCGGTTTCAGAAAAAAATGGGACGACCTGGATCTTAAGATCGAATCGGCATACCGCAAGTACAGCTACAGAAAAAAAGCAAAGCTGCGCCTGAAACGAATGAACGGCGGCATGAATGTTGACAAGGAATACGAGAGGATAATACTCCCCTACTGGAAAAAGTATAACTATAAGCCCGCAAAATACTGGTATCAGATATTCTGCGACGCTGACAAGAAGGTAGACCCGAGATATATCCCCGATGACCTCTACTACGGCGAGATGATACCCTATTTCAGCAACTCGCAGTTTAGGCGCTTCGGTGAGGACAAGTGCTACCACGATGTGTGGTTCCCCGATGTCACAAGGCCTGAGACTATATGCAAAAACATCGCAGGCGTTTACTACGACGCTGATATGAAGCCTATAACCTTTGAGCAGGCAGTCGAGCTTGCTTCAAGCTACAAGCAGGAGAGCCTTATAAAGCCCTCTATCGACAGCGGCGAGGGAAGGCTCATAAAGTTCTTCACACCTGCCTCTGCTACAAAAAAGAGAATAGAGAAGTCTTTCAGAGAGATAGGCGCAAACTTCATCATGCAGGCAGCAGTTAAGCAGCACCCCACCCTTGCAAAGCTCAACCCCTCCTCGCTCAATACGATAAGGGTAGTGTCCTTCTTCTTTGAGGGCAAGGTGCATATACTTTCCTGCATACTTCGTGTGGGCGCACCCAATTCAAAGGTAGATAACGTAGGTGCCGGCGGCTTTGCCTGCCCTGTTTTAGATGACGGCCAGCTCAAGGCAAAGGCTGTAAACCGCAAGGCTCAGTGGGTGACAGAGAACAGCACAGGCGTTAAGTTTGCCGATATAAAGATACCCGAATTTGACAAGGTGATAGAGACAGTCAGGTTCGCACATAAGAGACTTGCCCACTTCAAGCTCATAGGCTGGGATATGACAGTTGACACCCAGTCGCAGCCGGTGCTTATAGAATTTAACACCTGCCCCGGCGCAAACCAGGTAAGCTGCGGCCCGACCTTCGGCGACCTGACAGACCGTGTGCTCGATGAATTCTTCAACAAGAGAACACTTGCAAAGGCGCAGAACTGATAAACGCCTGATAGAGAAAGGAACCATATAAATGAAAATAGCCATTCTTGGTGCCGGCAACGCAGGCTGCGCAGTCTCGGCCGACCTGACGATGCACGGCCATGAGGTAACTCTTATAAAGACCTCGCACGCCATGCATGATGATAATTTCAGCTTCCTGCTTGAAAATAACGGTAGGATGACCCTTAACGAGTTCGGCGAGATAAAGACCGCAAATATACACAAGCTCAGCCGTGATGTCGCTGACGTGAAGGACGCTGAGATAATCATTATATACATCCAGACAAACTTCCACGAGCAGCTCATAGAGCGTATTGCCCCCTACCTGAAAGACGACCAGATACTCCTTATAAACCCCGGCTATCTTTCCACAGCGTATGTGCTCAAGCACTGCAAGGACAAGAATATCATAGTTGCCGAGGCTGAGAGCTCGTTTATCGACGGCCGTATAATGGAGCCCGGGCTTTTCCGTGTGGGTTTCAGAAATGTAAGGAACCCTATCGGCATATACCCCTCTGCACGCAAGGCTGAGGCAATTGAAAAGCTCGATAAGTTAGGTGAAAGATTTGTATACCTCGATTCGGTAGTCGAGGCAGCACTTCATAACCCCAACCTCGTAGTACACACGGTAGGCTCTGTTATGAGCATACCGAGAATAGAAAAATCAAAGGGCGAGTTCTGCCTGTATCACGAGGCATATACAAGAGACAATCCTGCAACATGGCGTGTCCTCGAAGCCCTTGACAACGAGAAGATGAACGTTCTCGACAAGCTCGGCTTTGAAAGGCTCAGCTATGTCGAGGCCTGCAAGTACCGCAACTCGCTCGACGACAGCACAGATGCCAAGGAGGTATTCTTAAACTACGCCGAGATGGATACAAGAGCAAAGGGGCCGACAGTCGTTGATTCGAGATATATCTCTGAGGATGTCCCCCAGGGTCTTGTAATGCTCGAAGCTCTCGGCAAGGCGCTCGATGTAGAGACTCCTATCGTGTCGGGCATCATAGCCATAGCAAGTGCGGCTCTCGGCAGAGACCTGCGTGCTGAGGGAAGAACTCCCGAAGGGCTCGGCATGGAGAATATAGAGCTCATACTCAGAGACTGCGGCAGAAAAGAGATCTGACCGCCGACAGTCCGGGCACACAGCCCGGCAGACAGAGGTGAAAAACTATGAATCAGAGGCATTTGCATACTTTAAAACTTATGACTATACGCTCCCCTATGAAAAGGGCGCAGTATATGAAAAGCAAGCACCTTTTCCACTCGATGGGCGAGCGTGTTATGATAACCCCACGCAAGATACCCCTTTATTCAAAGCTCATAAGCATCGGCAATAACGTGTGGATAGCATCGGGCGTGGAGTTTATAACTCACGATGTCACACACTATATGCTCAACGGCATGAAGGACGGCCACGACTACAAGGAAAAGATAGGCTGCATCGAGATAGGCAATAACGTCTTCATCGGCGCCAATGCAAAGATCCTCTATGATGTCAAGATAGGCGATAACGTGATAATCGCCGCAGGTGCGGTGGTCAATAAGGACGTGCCTTCCGGCTCTGTCGTGGGGGGCGTTCCGGCAAAGGTGATATCGACATTTGACAATTACCTTGCAAAGCGCCGAAAGTTCCATGTGGAACACACCGCAAACAACGCTAAACAGGAGATATCCTCCGACTGTGAAAAGGAAATGTGGGCTGCGTTCGTTCGTGAGCACACTGTCTGAAAGGAAGCATAAATATGGGTAGACTTAAGACCTTTAACAGGCTTTCAAAGCTCTGCTTCGGCAAGTCGCTGACGCTCGGTCTGCGGCTGTGGCTCATGGCAGACGTTCTCTGGGAGCGTATCCGCTACGGCACAGAGATACAGGATTACTTCCAGTACGGCTTTTATAAACTGAAAAACCGTGAGCGCCGCAAGTATATGACATTTACCAAGCTGCGCTATACCATAAGCGTGTGCAATGACCCTTCAAAGCGCAGCATATTCGATGACAAGGCTCTTTTCAACAAGACCTTTGCCAAGTATATAAACAGAGACTGGCTCGATGTAACGGAATGCACCTTTGACGAGTTTTCGGAGTTTGTGAAAAAGCACCCGTCGTTCTTTGCAAAGGCACGCTCGGGAATGTTCGGCAAAAACGCCGAAAAGTACGACACCGACCCGGCAATGACCCCCGAAAAGACTAAGCAGCTCTTTGAAAAGCTCCGCCGTAACGGCTGCATCATCGAGCAGCTGATAACCCAGCACCCGACGCTCAGTACCTTCAACAGCACATCGGTAAACACCTTAAGGATAGTCACCCTGCGCTGCGCTGACGGAACGCCCAGGATAATGGCAGGCGTTTTAAGGATAGGCAGACGTGGCAAGTCGGCGGATAATTTCCACCACTACGGCATAGCTGCCACGATAGATGTCGCCACAGGTATAATCAATGCCCCCGGCATCGACCGCAACTTCAAGAGATATATCATCCACCCCGACAGCGGCGAGCAGATAATCGGCTACAACGTTCCCTCGTGGGATAAGGTCACTGATATAGTGACAAAGGCCGCAATGACTGTTCCGCAGGTGCGCTATGTCGGGTGGGACGTGGCAATAGATGACAATGGCAACACCCAGCTCATCGAAGGCAACTACGGCGCTGACCCGGACGTTACTCAGATGCCCTGCCGCACAGGCAAGTGGCCGCTCTTTGCACCCGAGGTAGAAAAGATAGCCCGTAAGAACAACGCCTGATATAATATCCGCTTTTGGTTTTTTGAGATAATGAATGGAAGAGATAAATATTGAAAGATACTAAACTTAAACTCGGCGGCCGTGAAAAGCTCGACCTGTCTACAAAGCTGCTGTATCTCTGGCTGTGTGAGCTCTTCGCAATGACAGTTGCCAGATTTACACTTTCCCGTATGGGCTTCAACGAAGGCTATGTACGAAGCGTCACGCTTTTTCTTGTGGCTTCCGTGCCTATGATAATATTCTTTATAAATATGCACAGGCTCGACTCAAAGAAATATATCCCCTTCTTTGTGATGTATTTCTTCATAATCATAGCGATTCTGCTGTCGATACTGCTGAACCCCGACCTGTGGTATTACTTCGACCGAAAAAACTACGGCTTTGACCGAATACTCCAGCCAAACTGTGCGCTGTATGCATTCCTGTTCTTCTCATTGCAGGACGACCCGGAAAAGCTGCTCAAACACCTCTCGATATATGCGTTCTTCGACTTTGTGTTCCTTATCTTCGTTGAGCTCATGCCGGCGCTTTCAAGAGGCTACTGGATAGATATCGACCCCAAGGGCCGTGAGATACACCTCGCATACTCCCTCAGCTTCGGCTATATGATAATGTTCCCGACAGTTGTATTCATTTACCTGTTCATCAAAAAGAAGAAGCTCTACTTCCTCGCACTGGCTATAGGCGGCCTCTGGTGCGTTCTCACGCAGGGCAACCGTGGTGCGCTCATCATACCGATAGTCTTCATAGGCCTTATGCTCATAAGCTATATGATAGGCAAAGACAGCGTTTCAAAGAAGACGCTGAAAATAGCCTCGATATTCATATCTATGGGCATCGTGTGGATGTACAGCCAGACACTGCTTGACCAGGCACTGAAGCTCGTAAAGAAATACGGCATATCCTCCCGTAATATCGAGATGCTCATATCAGGCAATATGTCAAACGATAACGGCCGTGAGGTCATCTGGAACACCGTTATAAACGCTATCAATAACGGCGGCCCCTTCGGCTACGGCGTGCTGGGCGACAGACCCTTCGTATCGCCTATCCACTACGTCGGCTATTCGCATAACCTTTTCCTTGAGATGACAGTAAGCCTCGGTATCATAGGTATGGCGATATGCGTGTATATCGTTTTAGACGCCGTAAGAATGATATTCCTGTGCAAGGTTACTGCATGGCGTGAGCTTTATATCATATTCTTCTCGGTATCATTCCAGCTTATGCTGTCGATGTCCTTCTGGTATGTATGGGAGTTCTGGGCAGCAGCAGCTATCGCATTCAAATACAAGTCCCTCAAAAAGAAAGGCGCTGTGGAACAGCCCGAACAGACAACGGCAGCAAGACCCGTTACACCTGCCGTTATGAAGCGTATGCCACGCAGAGCATAATTATTACAAAACTAACGCCATTCGCAGTGAAATATAAAGGAGAGCAGAAAGCATGAGCGAGACATCGCAGAAAAAAGGACAGGACGCTTCGGTCGTTGCAAAAGCAGGACTGTGGTATACCGTCTGCACCTTTATATTCAAGGCAATGGCGTTTTTGACTACCCCGTTCTTTGCGAGATATATGACAAAGGCCGAGCTCGGCAGCTTCACCGATTTCTCGTCGGTGGCGTCGATCCTCCTTGTCATAACCTCGTTTGACCTTTCGCAGTCTATCATACGCTCAAAGGCCGAGCACGAAAAGGATATGGATTCCTACATCTGGTCGATACTCTCGCTGTCTACTATATGGACGCTGATAGTATACGGCGTTTTCCTGATGTTCCCCGGCTTCTTCGGCGATTATCTTAAGATCGACTGGAAGTATATACACATACTTTTCTGGTATATGCTCGCAGCCCCGCCCTATACCATGCTTATCACCAAGCAGCGTGCTTTCTATCAGTACAAGCGCTTCGTGCTGCTCACGGGTATCATGGCCGTGTCGGGAACGCTGCTCGCATTCCTGCTCGTTCTGCTTATGCAGGACAAGCTCGCCGGCAGGATAATCGGCTTCTACTCGCCGTTTATCGTATTCGGTGCCGCTATATTCGTGTTCCTTGCATTCAAGGGCAGGAGGATAAAGACCAGATACTGGTCCTACGCCACAAAGATATGCCTCCCCCTCGTGCCGCACGCACTTTCGCTGCATATCCTCGGCGTTTCAGATGTGCTTCTTATTACCCGCCTTTGCGGCGAGGAATATACCGCCTACTATTCGATAGCCTACAGCGCCTACCATATAGCATCGGTGCTGTTTGACGCTATGAACAAGGCCTGGGCGCCCTGGCTCATAGAGAGCCTTCACGCCAGGAACTATAAGGACATCAAAAAAGTCTCGAAGATATATATCCTCATATTCGCATTCCTGATAGTGGGTCTTCTGCTGCTCGTGCCTGAGATAATACTTATCCTCGGCGGCAGCGAGTACAAGCCATCTATCTACTGCCTGCCGGCACTTCTGACAAGCTGCTCTTTTTTGTTTATATTCACCATGTATGTGAATATCGAATTCTACGAGAAAAAGACTATCGGCGTGTCGGTCGCTACAATGATAGGCACCTCGGCAAACGTGATACTCAACCTCATCTTCCTGCGGCTCGACCCCGAGCACAGCTTCGTCATAGCTGCCTATACGACACTTGCAGGGTATATAATACTTTTCATTCTCCACTACTTTATCGTAAAACGAATGAAGATGGACCATGTGTACAGCATAAAGTTCATTCTCTGCATACTCGGTGGCATCATGGTGTTCGCAGGGCTGATGAATATTCTCTACAGCTACACGATAATACGCTATGCGCTCGTGCTTGCCTACGGCAGCGTGTTCCTATACTTTGTATATAAGTACAGAGACAGGATAAAGAAGGTGCTGCTCAAAAAGGGCTGAGAGATGTTAGCATTTTAACTTTTTTTCAAGAGGTGATAATATTTGGATCAGCAGGTAAAAGTGTTTTTATCACTTGCTTCCGCCGCCGTCAATCAGACAGCGCCGGATCCGATGATCGTAAAGGATATAGATTTGGATACGCTGTTCAGGCTCGCTTCGTTCCACCAGATGACAGCTGTTATCGCAACAGCGCTTGACTCTGCCGGCATAAGCGACGACCGGTTTGCAGAGGAGCAGGCAAGAGCTATCAGAAAGAACATGATACTCGACTATGAAAGATCCTGCCTGACCCCTAAGCTCGAAGCGAACGGCATATGGTATATGCCCCTTAAAGGCATTATCCTTAAGGAATACTACCCCGGCATCGGTATGCGCCAGATGAGCGACAACGACATACTCTTTGACGCCTCCAGAGCCGACGATGTGAGAAGCATAATGGAAGACCTCGGCTTTACAACTGTGGAGTACGGCAAGGGTCATCAGGACGACTATCAGAAACCGCCTGTGAGCAACTTCGAGATGCACAGGATGCTTTTCTCGAACGAGTCGGACAAGAGGCTGTTTAACTACTACGACGATATATCCGACAAGCTGATACCTGTAAACGGCTGTGAGCGCCGCCTGTCAGATGAGGATTTCTACATATACATGGTAGCGCATGAGTTCAAGCACTACTACTGGAACGGCACGGGCGTTCGCTCGCTGCTCGATATATATGTCTTCCTCAAAAGATTCCGCAAAACGCTCGACCGTGAGTATATAGACGCAGAGCTTAAAAAAATGGGCATAGCCGATTTTGAAAAGAAAAACCGTGCGCTCGCTGTAAAGATATTCGGCAGAAGAAAGCCGCCGCTGAGCGAGAAGCAGGAGGAGATGCTTGATTACTTCATCACCGCAGGCGTCTTCGGCACAAGGCAGCGTGGCATACAAAACAGCGCAGGAAAGCTCGGCACGTTAAGGTATATCCTGCAGCGTGTGTTCCTGCCTATGGAAGCGATAAGGAAAAACTACCCCTACTTCTACAAGCACAAGCTGCTTATCCCCGTGCTGCCGATATACAGGCTCGTGCGTGAGCACAAAAACGCCTCCACCGAGGTAAAAGCACTGAAAAAGCACATATTCTCAAAGAAAAAATAACGCAAAAAGCCGCCAGTGATGGCGGCTTTTTTGCGTCCTGCTATACAAGTGTCGTCTTGTACCTGCTCTTTTCCACGGCAAGTATCGGGTGGTCTTCAAGATACGGGCGCACAAGCTCGGGGTGCTCGTCTGCCATTGCGAATGCCCCGGGGGCTATCTCTGCGGCGGTGACGCATACATCGTCAAACTTCAAGGAGTTGACTACCGGGCAGGCAGGCGAAAGAGTCAGCACCTTTCTGCCGCATAACTCCATTACCATAAACGGCCATATCTCGCAGTCAAACGGCTTTTCATCGCCCATTATGCAGCCCTTTTCGTGGTCGAGCAGCGGGCAGAAATAAACGTCAGCCCCCTCCTCTTTGTCCATTTTCATGAGGAAGTGCTCATCACGCTTTACAAATTTTATCTTTGGCGAATACTCCTGCAATATCCGGCTCGCAAGAGATCTGTAGATAACAGGTGTCTGCCACAGGTCGTAGCTGTCAAATTTGCAGCACAGCCTGCATTTTGCACAGTCCTCCTTAGTCAGCAGCTTTTCAAGCACACAGCATCACTCCTTTGCGGTGGGATTCTTTGTTGCTTATATTTTACCACAAACTCCCCCGACTTTCAAGTGCCTGACGCAAAAAGACCCACACCGCAGCGGTGTGAGCCTTTTCACAAAGAGGTTATATATGAACGAAGGTGTCTGTAGCTTATTTGTCCTTCTTTCTTATAGCTGCTGTCTCGTAAATGAACTTGACCTCGCTCACTGTGCCCTCTGCGTGGCCTGAGAAGCTGTTGTACTCAGCGCTCATGTCTGTGAGTGCCTGTACCCTCTCAGTGAGCGGCTGAATGTCGTCGCTGTAGAGGTCAAGTATCTTGCCTACAGCCTCAGTGCGGAACTCCTGCATACCGTCATTGAGCTCCTTGCCGCCGTCTTCGAGCTTGTTTATGCCCTCCGAGAGCTTCTTGCCGCCGTCACTCAGCTTGTCAGCGCCGTCTGCAAGAGCCGATGCACCGTCTGCGAGCTGCTTTGTTCCCTCGGTAAGCTGCTTTACACCGTCGCCGAGCGAGGTGCTGAGCGTCTGCATACCGTTATCGAGCTGCGAAGCGCCGTCTGAAAGTGCCGAAGAATTAGCGCCGAGCTGTGCAAGGCCTGCCGCAAGCTGTGAAGCACCTGCTGTGTAGTCTGTCACGCCCTGTGTCAGCTTGTCAGAGCCGCCGTATATCTTGGCAAGGCCGTCTGTGAGCTGTGCAGCACCGGCTGTGTAGCTGCCGATACCTGTTACTATCTTTTCGCTGTTTGCGCTTATGAGGTCAAGCCCCTCTGCAAGAGCCTGTGCGCCTGCGGTGTAGCTGTCTATACCGTCTGCGAGCGCAGTTGAATTGTTGTTTATCTGTTCAAGACCTGATGTGAGCTGCGATGCACCGTTCGTGTAATCATCAAGCCCCTTCTTAACTGCTGCGGAGCTGTCATCGAGCTTCTTTAAGCCGCCTGTGAGCTGTGCAACGCCGTTTGTGTATTCGCTGACACCTGCTTTTAGCTGTGCGCTGCTGCCGTCAAGCTGTGCAAGGCCGCCGTTTACTGCGCCGAGCGCCTGGATAAGACCCATGTCCTCAGCCGTCTTGCCCTGCTTGTCAAGCCCCTGCTTGACTGCTTCAAGACCGCCTGCGAGCTTCTGTATAGTCTGAGCAGATGCCGGGAGCAATACATCTGCGTTTGCAGCGATAGTAGAAACGCTCTGCTTTAAGGTCGTCATCTGTTCTCCCATGCCGGAAAGCTGCGAGAGCCCCTGTGATGCTGTGCTTATCGAGCCCAGCTGTGTGCCGATGTCCTGTGTCTTGCCGCCTATGTCGCCAAGCGATGCCATCATGGCCTTGACATTCTCGTCCTCTGCAAGCTCGGGGTGCTCTGCTATGAGTGCCTGGAGACTTGCGCCCATGTCCTTTGTGTCTGCGCCGATACCCTGTGCATCTGCGCCTATCTGTGTGGCAGATGTCGTGAGCGTCTGCCCTGCTGCTGTAAGGTCAGGGAGCTCTATTGCCTCAACTGCCGCTGCAAGCTGCTGTATGCCTGTGTTGAGCGCATCAGAGCCATCGGTGAGCTTCTTCATGCCTGCCTTGTTCTCATCGCTCAGCTGCTCGCCGAGTGCAGCCGATGTGCCCTTGACAGCTTCGAGCACCTTAGCGCTTGCCTGATTGAGCTGCGAAACGCCTGCTGTGTACTGCGAGAGCCCTGTACCGAGAGCATCGTTGTTAGCGGTCAGCTTCTGTGCGCCTGCATAAGCCTGTGCAACGCCGCTCGTGTAATCGCCCACACCCTTGCCGAGTGCTTCGTTGTTGGAGGTCAGCTTCTTAGCCCCCTCGTAAGCCTGAGCCACGCCGCCTGTGTAGTCGCTTACGCCCTTGCTGAGCTTTTCGTTGTTTGCTGTCAGCTTGTCAGCGCCGGCAGCTGCCTTTGCAACGCCGTCTGTGTAGTCACCGACGCCCTTTTCAAGTGTGCTGTTGTTTGCCGTGAGCTTCTTTGCCCCTGCATAAGCCTGTGCTACGCCGCCTGTGTATTCGCCGAGGCCGTTTGTTAGAGCTTCGTTGTTTGATACAAGTGTCGAAGCGCCTGCGGAAGCCTGCATTACGCCGCCTGTGTACTGCGAAACGCCGTCGTCGAGCTTTTTAGCGCCTGCTGCGAGCTGGCTGATGCCGTCGCCAGCCTTTTCCTTAAGTGTATTAACACCCTCATTAAGCTGTGCAGCACCGTCATCGAGCTTGTTTGCGCCGTCGTCTATAGCATCAATACCGTCTGTCAGGTCACCCGACTTGTCCTTGAGCTCCGAGAGCCCGTCATATAGCTGCTGTGTGCCGTCTGCGAGCTGGTCGCAGGCATCTGCTATCTCATCGAGCTTATCCTTTATCTCGCCTATCTTGTCGCCGTTTATCTTTGTGTCAGAGAACAGGTCGCTCGTGCCGACTGTTATAGCCATGCCTATCTCAAAATCCTTGACATCGGCTGTTATCTCGAAATACTCAGGTATCTCAAAATCAAGCTCCTTGTCCTGAAGCCCTAAGCTCTCGGTAAGCCCGGGAACAGCGTAGCCTACGATTATCTTCTTGGCGCCGTCAGTTACGAGCCTGCCGTTTTTGACCTCAACGTTCGAGAACTTAACGCCGTCGAGCATCAGCCCTGTTGCCATAACGAAAGGCGTGTACAGCGTCTCCTTCTTGCCGCCTATCTCGACCTCCTTTGAGGAGAGGTTCTTGTAATCATACCTGATAGTCACCTTGCCGCTCTTGCCTAAAAGCTGCTCGGGCTCGATATCCTCACCGTTGAGCTTGTAGGACACCTTCATCTCGATAGGCAGCTCCTTGTCGGAATGACCCTTGTAGTAGATATCGCCGCCGTTGGTGTTCCATGTAATACTATCACCGTTCTGTGTGAAATCCTCGTTGGTCTTTACGTTCTCTATCTTTGTAAGGTCTGATATGTCCGGCAGCGAGGTCAGCCCGTCGGGGTTCTGCAGCCAGTTTGAAACTATCGTGTCTGTCCTGTTGCCCTTTGCATCGGTCAGCACATACACTGTCTCCTTCTTTGCCTGAACTGCGCTGTCAGAATAGCCTTCGGTCTTGTTTATGTCACTGTCATCGGCCTTTGCAGAGACTGTTTTAGTGGTGCTGTCACTTTCCTTATCCTTGTTTGCATATGCATAAAGCCCTGTCGAGCCTGCCGATATAAGCAGCGCAAGCACGCCTGCAAGTACCTTTGTCCATGTTTTCATAGTTATATCCCCTTTCAGTTCTGCTCATTTACTGTCGCCTGTACGGGGGGCAGCTTGTAATATCTTGTATCCTTGGTCTTTCTTAATGACTTCATGTCGTGTGTGGTGTAGACTATCACCTTGTCAAGCAGCAGAAGCATAGCAGGAAGTATGCATATTACCGTCACCATGCTCACCAGCGCACCTCTTGAAAGAAGCGTGCATATCTGCGATATCATGTCTACTCTTGAATAAACGCCCACACCGAATGTCGCAGCGAAGAAGCCTACCGCCGAGACGAGTATCGACTTTATCGATGTCGAAAGCGCTATCGAAACAGCCTCGTTCTTGTCCTTGCCGGCAAGACGCTCGCTCTTGTATCTTGTTGTCATGAGTATCGCATAGTCAACTGTCGCACCGAGCTGTATGCAGCCGATAACTACAGATGCTATGAAAGGAATAGTTGTGTTGAGATAGCACGAGAGCCCCATGTTCACAAATACTGCAAACTCGATCGCCGAAACAAGGATTATCGGCAGCGACACGCTTTTTAGTGCGAAAATAATGATAACGAATACCATTGCTATTGAGATCGCATTCACTATCTTGAAGTCACGGTCTGTTATGTTTATAAGGTCTTTTGTTGCTGCGGCCTCGCCGATTATCATGCCGTTCTTGTCATACTTTTCAAGTATGTCAGAAAGTGCATCTACCTGTGCGTTGACCTCGGGAGAAGCCACCTTGTATTCACTGCCCACGACCATGATCTGCCAGCCGCCGTTTTTGAGCAGCTTTGTGAGCCTTTCGGGAACAGCCTCATCAGGCACCATGCCGAGCACCGAGTCAAGGCCGACTGCCATTTTAACGCCGTCTACCTTCTTCATCTCGTTCATCATCATGTTTGCATCGGCAGCGCTCATATCCTCATCGACCATGATTATGTGCGAGGAGGTTATGCCGTAGTCCTCCGAGAGCTTTGACGATGCCATTACTGAGTTGAGGTCTGTAGGAAGTGTATCGGTAAGGTTGTAGTAAACGTCAGTATGTGTCTCGCCGTATATAGCCGGAGGAAGCAGTGCCAGGAACACTATAAGGAACACCCAGCTGTGCTTTACTATGAAGTTAGATATCTTGTCAAGCGAGGGTATAAGCTCACGGTGCATCGTCTTTTCAAGCGGCTTGTCGAAAATGAGTATCATCGCCGGGAGAACCGTTATCGTGCATATAACGCCGAGCACGACGCCCTTTGCCATTACTATGCCTATGTCAAGACCTAAGGTGAATGTCATAAAGCAGAGTGCCAAAAAGCCTGCAACTGTTGTTACCGAGCTTGAAACGACCGATGTGAAGGTCTGGCCTATCGCTATAGCCATAGCCTCGTTCTTGTTGCCGGGTATCTGCTCCTTCTGCTCCTTGTAGCTGTGCCAGAGGAATATCGAGTAGTCAGCCGTGACTGCCAGCTGCAATACAGCCGCCAGTGCCTGTGTCACGAATGATATCTGCCCCTGTATCTGGTTTGTGCCTAAGTTGTAGAGTATCGACATACCGATATTTAGCATAAAGAATACCGGGATAAGGAAAGAATCCATAGCAACTGCGAGCACTATGCTCATAAGTATAACTGCTATGATGACGTACATCGTCATCTCCTCAATGGTGAGGTTCTTGATGTCTTCAACGACTGCGCCCATGCCTGCGGTGAAAACCTGCTTGTCGGCCATTTTTCTCATCTGAGCTATAGCTTCGAGCGATTCATCAGACGAGCCTGTGCTTGCAAAGAAGACCATCATCAGCGTCGAATCGTCCTTGTCGCTGTTGAATATCTGATAAACGTCGTCCGGCAGCACTTCTTTAGGGATAGAGAGGTCTGCTATGCTGTCGTACCATACAACGTCGCTCACGACATCTATCTGCTCAAACTGTGCTTTTAGCTCGGCGACGTTCTTGTCGTCCATGCCCTCGACTATGACATATGCAAAGCCGCCCTTGCCGAAGTCTTCAAGCATTATGTCCTGCCCCTTCATCGAGTCGATATCACCCGGGAGGTAGGAAAGTATATCATAATTTATCCTTGTGTTTACCATTCCTATAAACGCCGGTATCAGCAGCAGCACCGACAGGATAAGTATAGGAACTCTGAACTTGACTATCGCCCTGCTCATCTTTCTCATATATATCATCTCCGCATCATTTCATATAAAATGACCGCCAGTCATTTTCTTTATATTACCAGTATAGCACCACGTTTTAAAAAAGTCAACATAAAACTGACCGTCGGTCACATTTTTGTACGAATGCACAATATGACCGGCGGTCAGTTTTTCAATTTGTCTATTTTTCACCGTTGACAAGGGGCAATGGTTTCGATTATAATAAATATAAGGAAAAAAGGGATTTGCAAGGGTGAAACCCCTCCGCCCCTTCGGGGCACCTCCCCTGAAAGGAGAGGGGGACCGCCGACAGCAGGTCGGTGGTGGGTATGGGGCTCGTCTGCTTGCGCTTCACAGCCAAGTTTTGCAAAGCAAAGCTTTCTTCTTATCGGCTTTGCCGATAAGACACGACACCTCAATTGTGCATTGTGCGTTAATTTGCAGCAAGGAAGTGAAAACTATGGGCAAGCTCGAAACCAACAAAAAAGCCAAGGAAGACTCGCTGCTGATGACGGCGTATAAGCTGTTTACCACAAAGGGCGTTACCAGCACGTCAGTGTCTGATATCGCAAGG
The DNA here is from genome assembly GCF_000686125.1 of Ruminococcus sp. NK3A76. Classification (NCBI taxonomy): domain Bacteria; kingdom Bacillati; phylum Bacillota; class Clostridia; order Eubacteriales; family Oscillospiraceae; genus Ruminococcus; species Ruminococcus sp. NK3A76. Next base: position 3,217,379 of record NZ_JMMA01000002.1, on the reverse strand, counting down.
TCGGCAGGCATCGGCAAGGGCACCTTCTACCTCTATTTCAAGGACAAATACGACTTAAAAAACAGGCTTGTCGCAAAGCATTCGGCAAGGCTTTTCAAAACAGCTATGGCTGACCTTGAAAAAAGCGGCCGTGTGCTCGATTTCAAGGAAAAGATAATCTTCATAATAGACAGTATCCTCGACCAGCTAAATGAAAACCAGGCGCTGCTTACATTCATCTCCAAAAACTTAAGCTGGGGCATATTCAAAAACGCCCTCACAGCCCACAGCGGCACCGATGAGATAGACTTTCTGAGCATATATAACGAGATGCTCGAAGACGCTCCGAGAAAGATAAACGAGCCTGAGATAATGCTGTTTATGATAATAGAGCTGATAAGCTCGACCTGCTATTCGGCGATACTCTACAAAGAGCCTGTCTCGCTCGACGAGCTCAAGCCCCACCTCTACAGGAGCATAAATGATATCATCGACAGACACATGACTAACGCATGAACGTGGTACCGGCGCTTTGCACTGACGTTATCCCTGTTCGGATAAATCAAACAAAAAACAAAATTCCCCGAAGTCTTCGCATACTTCGGGGATATTCTTTTAGATCCGTCCTGCGTAAGCAGGACACCTTAATTGTGCATTATGCATTATGCATTATGCATTCAGGCAAAGCGTTTCACGCTTTGCCTATTGTCATCTGCGCATCGGTCAGCTCGCAGTACTGGTACTCGCCTTCTGTGTATGTGCCGAACTTGCCTACGACGGTTATCTCCTTGCCTTCCTCGGGGTAATCGTCGGGGTATTTGTGGTCTCCTGCCCAGACGAATTCTATGCCCTGCTGGCAGCAGGCGGAAGCATCAGCTATGAACACCGCAAAATAATCCTTCTCGCCCGACTCGTCTGTCGTGTGAGCAAAGGTGCCGTGAGCCTTCACCGTCTTGTCGGTGTAGTTGTCAGGGTTGTTTACCATGTCAAACACCTGCGCATAGACGATGTTTGATTCAAGCCCTGTCAGGTCAACATCAATGTCGCCGTTTGATACATCTATGCCTGCAATGTCAATAGGATCGGCCGCAGCAGTTGTCTGTCCGTCAGCTGAGCTGTCAGAGACTGATGCTTCAGAAGACGATGTGCCTGCCTTTTCGTTCTGGCTTATAAGACTGTCTACCTTTGATGTGTCACCGCAGGCTGTCAGCATCAAAGCTGCCAAAGCTGCGGGTAAAATCCTTTTAAGTATTATCACGTTATTGTCTCCTTGATCATAAAGCCCGAATGGGCATATCATCGGCGCAGATCGCCGATACCTCACCTGTTACCTGTTACCTGTTACCTGACGTTACGCTCTTTTGGTTATCTTGCCGGTGATGTAGAATACAAAGAACACCGCAATATCCGCCGTGACGATAGTCGAGCCGACAGGTGTCGAGAGAAGGATCGATGCAAGTATGCCCACCGCTGCACATATCACAGATATGACAGCCGAGCATATAATCACCGAGCGGAAGCTCTTGAACACCCTCATCGCCGACAGCGACGGGAAGATTATCAGTGCCGAGATAAGCAGCGAGCCCACAAGATTCATCGCAAGCACGATTATCAGCGCTGTGACTATAGCTATGAGCAGGTTGTAGCCGTCTGCCTTTACGCCTGTGGCCTTTGAGAAGTTCTCATCAAAGGTGACGGCGAATATCTTGTTGTAAAACAGCACGAATATCAGTATCACGACTACAGCCATTATAAGACAGAGCCGCACGTCGTCTTCTTTCAGCGTCAGGATAGATGTCGAGCCGAAAAGCGTCGAGCATACATCGCCCGAGATATTAGACGAGGTCGGGAAACGGTTCATGAGCATATAGCCTATCGCCAAAGCCCCCACGGATATCATAGCCACCGCCGCATCGCCCTTTATCTTGGCGTTCTTTCCGGGACGCAGCAGAAGTACGGCCGCAAGCAGCGTTATCGGAAGCACGATGTAGTTGTTGCTTACCTTTGAGAGTGCGTCGGCAATGGTTCTTGCCCCCTCAGGCACGTCGCCCGAGGAAGATATGCCTGCTGCTATGTCTTTTATCATCACAGGCAGCACGGCCGCTAAGCTCATAGCACCGAACGCAACGTGCGAAAGCCCGTCGCCTATGAACGAAAAGCGCTTCAGCACCAGTGTGACGCCGAGCAGCGACGAGCACAGCGCTATCAAAAGCCCGACAATGAGCGCATACCTTACAAACGGGTAGGAAAAGTAAAGCGACAGCTTGTCTATCATCTCGCCCATTTTTTCTTACCTCCATGCTTTAATATGCCCGATATGGCAGCCCCCACTGCCGCAGATGCCGCTATAGCTGCCGCAGGTGCAAACAGTGCCTTTGCATCGGAAGGCTCTTTTTTTGCCTTCGGCTTTGGCGTGCTGTCAGAGCTGTCATCCTCGCCGTTTTCTGTGACTATGAAGCTCTGCCCTATGCGGCTTTGCAGATAGTCCTCCTTTGTGCCGAAAAACAGCTGCTTCTGATGCCCTATGTGCAGTATGTGGCTTGCATATCTCACCGCTGCATTGACATCGTGCGACACCATGATTATTGTGATGCCGCTGTCGTTCAGCGTCTTTATAAGCTCGTAAAGGTCGTTCTGTGCTTTGGGGTCAAGCCCTGTCACAGGCTCGTCGAGCAGCAGCACCTTGCTTGTGGCGCATAATGCCCTTGCGAGCAGCACCCTCTGCTGCTGGCCGCCCGAAAGCTCCCTGTAGCAGCGCTTTGAGAGGTCGCTTATGCCAAGGCGCTCCATGTTCTCATTGGCAAGCGCCTTAAGCTCATGCCCGTAAAAGGGGCGCAGCCCTGTCTTTGACAGACAGCCCGAGAGCACTATCTCTCTTACCGATGCAGGGAAATCCTTCTGCACCACCGTCTGCTGCGGCAGATAGCCTATCTCCTTTGGCGAGAGCCCCTGCCAGTCGATAGAGCCGGAATCAACAGGCTTAAGGCCGAGTATAGTCTTTATGAGCGTGCTCTTTCCCGAGCCGTTCTCACCTAATATGCAAAGGTAATCACCCTCGCTCACGGTAAAGTCTATACCGCTCGCCACTGTCATATTCTCGTAGCCGAGTGTCGCCTCACGGCAAACTATCTGCTCTGACATAATGCTTCCTCCGTTATGACCCTGTATCAGTTAAGTGCTGTTTTGAGAGTCTCTAAATTCTGTCTCATGAGTGTTATATATGTGTGGTCAGCATCGAGCTGCTCCTTTGTGACTGACTGGAGCGAGTGCAGTGCTGCGATCTTTGCGTCCTTGCTCTTTGTGTTGTCGATTATAGCCTGAGCTATCTTGTTGTCGGAATTCTCTATCGTGAATATCGTCTTAGCATTAAGCTCGTCTGCCTTGTTAGCAAGGAAAGCGATAGTCTCAAAGCTCGCCTCTGTCTCAGCCGAGCAGCCTACGAATGCAGCATAATAATCAAAGCCGTATTCGTCAGTGAAATACCTGAATGGGAATCTGTCGCCGAAAACGAGCGTCTTGTTCTTTGCGCTGTCAGCAAAAGCCTTGAAGTCGGAATCGAGCGCATCGAGCTCGGAGAGATAGCTCTCTAAGTTCTTCTTGTATACGTCCTTGTGATCCTCGTCTATCTCGCAAAGGTCATCAGCTATCTCCTTGCAGATAGTCTTTGCATTCTCGACTGAGAGCCATGTGTGCTCGTCGTATTCCTTTTCCTCTTCCTCGTGGTCATGGTCGTGGTCTTCGTCGCCGTGGTCGTGGTCATGCTCGTCTTCTTCCTGCATACCCTCCTTGACTTCCTCTTCCTTTGCCTTGTCGCCTATGACATCGAGCATATTGATTATCTTCATGTCGTCATTGCGCTTGTTTTCAAGTGCTTCCGGCACCCATGTGTCAGACTCGCCGCCTGCATAGATAAACAGGTCACAGTCGGATATCTTGAGTATATCCTCTGCTGTCGGCTGATATGAGTGCAGGTCTGCGCCGCTGTCGAGCAGGTAGGTTATCTCGGCGCACTCGTGGCCGTTTGTTATGCTCTTTACCCAGTCATACTCAGGGAAAATGGTGCATACGATGCTCACCTTTCCCTCCTCCTTGCTGCTCCCTGAATCCGAGCAGCCTGCAAGGCTCATTGTCGTGGTCATTATTGCAGCAGCTGTCAGAGCTGCGGATATCTTCTTTATAAACATTATCTTTTGTCCTTTCTTATATCGTTGTGTTGTGAATATCATCTGCTTCAATGAATATTTGAAACTAATCATCGAGCCTCACTTTGAGCGATATAAGTGTATAATTGTTTTCATTGAGTTTTATACTTACGGCTGCCGTGTAAGCGAGCACGCATACTGCTAAGATGACCGCCGCAGCCTTAAGCGCTGCACCGCCGCCCGAGAGCAGATCGTCGCATACCTGCAACACCGCACATACTGCGCAGCCCTCGCCGGAGCATTCGTGGTCATACTCGGCCGTCTCATAGCCAATGGCTGCAAGCATCATCAAAGCAAAGATCAGTGCGAGCATTGCGCCTATGTATCTTGTTCTTTTCATTTTTGCTCACACTCCTTTCAAGGTGATACCGCAATGGCGTTAGCCGGTGGCCCAGCGGCATTGCCTTAATATGTCAGCTGCCCTTGCACTCCCTGCACTTTCCGGGCAGCACAGCGCTCTGGTCGAGCTCAAAGCTCTCCTCCTTGAATATCTTCTCAACTATCTCCCTGCTCTCCTCATCGTTCATGTGGTAGAGCTTGCCGCAGGCGACGCACTTCATGTGCAGGTGGTGGTGACACCCCTCGCCCTCTGTCAGCTGATAAACGAAATTGCGGCTGTTGCCTTTGACAGTGCGCTTTACCTCGCCGCTTTCGACCAGCTCCTTGACGAGCCTGTAAACGGTGCTCTCGCCGGGGGCTTTTGTCACCTCAGGGTCGGCCTTCATCCTGTCAGCTATCTGCCTTACCGTAAAGCTCTCGGTCTTGTGCCTTGCAAGAAAGCATCTGAGCTCCTCTTTCTGCAATGTGTTGTATTTCGCCACCCATTACGCCCCCTGTCGTTAAATTTGAGAGTTATTTTCAATTTCAGATTATATCATAATAATAGTGCAATGTCAAGCAAATACAGGGGATTTAACAGTTTTTTAACCGTAGATATTTTGCAAGGGGCTTGACTTGCTTTTGGTTAATATGTATAATTTAGAAAAGCCCCCTTGGCCTGCTCACCGGACAGGGGTTACACACCATTATAAAAGGATATGCAAACATATGAATATACGCTTAGTAAATATAGCAAGAGACAGCTCTCATATTGACAGGATAAAGCGCCTGTATTTCACCGCATTCCCCGAATCAGAGCGTGCTCCGTTTGACAAGCTCGTAAGAAAAGCCAGAAGGCGCAATATAAACTTTTTCGCCTGTATGGACGGTGACGAGTGGGTGGGCTTTGTCTATGTGCTCAACCATAAAGACCTTAGCTATATCTTCTACCTCGCAGTTGACGATGCTCACCGGGGCAAAGGCTTCGGCACAGCCATACTCAGAGCACTGCTGAGAAAATACCACGGCAGGCGGCTTTTCCTTGCTATAGAGCAGCTTGACAAGAGTGCCCCCAACTACCCCCAGCGCCTTAAAAGGCAGGATTTCTATATGCGTGCAGGCTTTGAGCGGCTCGGCCAGCGCTTGCAGGAAGCATACGTCATCTACGACCTGCTCGGCATCGGCGGCAAGATAAAAAAGAGCGAATACCGCACGCTTATCCGTGGCTTTGCAGGCGTTATGATGCTCGTCTGCCCCATGCGCATACTCGATGATTGACGGAGGTTAGCCTTGAAAGACAAAAATGCATATAATAAAACGATATACGCCTGCTTCCTCGGATATGTGGTGCAGGCGATAGTCAATAACTTCGCACCTCTGCTGTTTATCACCTTCCGGCAGGAATTCTGCATACCCCTTAAGCAGATAACCTGGCTGATAACGATAAACTTCGGCGTGCAGCTCACAGTCGATGCGCTCTCGCCGCTCTTTGTAAGGCGCATAGGTGCTAAAGCCGCCATGATATCGGCCTTTGCCGTTTCTGCGGCAGGGTTTGTCTCGCTTTCATTCCTGCCGGATATCATGCCGTCGGCGTTTGTGGGGCTTATGGTCTGCGTGTCGCTATATGCGATAGGCGGCGGCCTGCTCGAAGTGCTCGTAAGCCCGATAGTAGAGGCCTGCCCGACCGACAATAAAGAAACTGCCATGGCGCTGCTTCACTCCTTCTACTGCTGGGGGCAGGCAGGCACGGTGCTCGTCTCGACAGTTTTCTTTGCCGTAGCCGGCGTATCACACTGGCGTGTGCTGGCTTCTCTCTGGGCTGTCATACCGCTTGTTACGCTTGTGATGTTTATAAAAGTCCCCATGCCGGCGCTGCCCGGCGATGACGATACCGGCATGACACTCCCCGCACTTGTAAGGGATAAGCGCTTTGTCATATTCATGGTGATGATGCTCTGTGCAGGCGCCTGCGAGCTTACCGTCAGCCAGTGGGCATCAGCCTTTGCCGAGGCCGGACTGCACGTCTCCAAATCCACAGGCGACCTGCTGGGGCCTATGGGCTTTGCGCTGTTTATGGGTTCATCAAGGGCGCTTTTCGGCAAATTCGGCGAGCGGCTGTCGCTCACACGCTTTATGGCGGCAAGTGCCGTGGCGTGCATTGCCTGCTATCTGCTAATAGGCCTTACCGACAGTGCAGCGGCAGGGCTTGCAGGGTGTATGCTCTGCGGATTCTCGGTAGGCATCTTCTGGCCGGGAACATTCAGCCTTGCAGCAGGCAGGATAAAAAACGGCGGCACGCTGATGTTTGCGCTCTTTGCACTTGCAGGCGACCTCGGCTGCGGAGGCGGCCCGACCCTTGCCGGCAGGCTGTCAGGACTGTTCGGTGACGACCTGCACAAGGGCATTCTATGCGCCTGCATCTTCCCTGTTATAATGCTCGTCTGCGTGTATCTTATGACCAGGCATACAGAGCGTGAAACCAAATTGTAACCTCTATCGTAAAATAGCCTAAAAAAGACACTGTTTTTTCATATTGTTTTTGTTTTAAATGCGTAAATTCTGTAATAATCATTGACAAATGCATATAATTTCTGATATCATCATAGTAGGGAAATATTTGAGTTTTCACAAATTTTATCAGCGCCGCCTTATAAACGGTGCTGCTGTATATCAAGAGGGATGTTTATGCTCAACACATACTTTGAGCGTGTTCTGACAGACCTTCCTTATGTTGGCTACAGCCTGTATCAGATGTTCGGCATCTTCTGCTTCTGGAGCGTTATGGGCTGGGTAGTAGAGGTCGCCGATATGGCGATAGAGGCAAGGGAGTTTCAGAACAGAGGCTTTCTGCATCTGCCCTTATGCCCGATATACGGGCTGGGTGTGCTTTTACTGAATATAATACTCAAAGGCTTCAGCAGCAACTATGTCCTGCTGGTCATCGTTTCGATGCTTTTATGCACGGGTGTCGAGCTGCTTGTCGGCACAGCGCTTGAAAAGGCCTTCCACGCCAGGTGGTGGGATTACTCGCATATGCGCTTCAATTACAAGGGGCTCATATGCCTGCGCAACACGCTTTTCTTTGCAGCGGCAGGCTTCGTTATCGTTACGATAATCGAGCCCAAGGTCGAGGAGTTCCTTGACTCGCTCGTGATAAACGTAGGCCTTATCCTTATGCTCATCTTTGCAGCGATGCTCTTTATCGACACGATGCTCTCGCTCTTCAAGGCAAGAAAGATGAGAAAGCTCGGCAGCGACTACCAGCCGACGCTGATATTCAAATCGCACAGATAAAACTAAAACGCCCACATACCCCGTGTATGTGAGCGTTATTTTTATGTCAGAGATTGACTATCTTCGGCGCCTTTGCCTTCCTTATTATAAGAATGACCGCACATATAAGTGCCAGCCCAAAGCCTATCAGCGGCGCAAACTTCATGCCGCTGAACCTTACGGTTTTAAGACAGTATGCGTCCTCAACGATAGCCGCATACTCAGTTTCGGGCATACCCCATTTATCGCAGTATTCTTTGAGGTATTTCTTGGCATCGTCAGGCATCTCCACGACCTGTGCGGTAACATTCACGCCGTCGGGCAGCTTGTCGTAACCGCCGTACATATAGCCCCTCGTCTGTGTGGTCAGCTCCTTGAACTCCTCCTGCTTGTCCACGTCGGTCACGCATATCAGCATATAGCAGTTCTCGTTCTCGATAAGATAATATGGCGAGGTAGTCTTGCTCACCGGCATAAAGCCGTATGTCGAGGTGGTCGTCTGCTCGGCTACCATGTCTATCGAGGCCGCAATGTTCCCCTCGTACAGATCGCCCTTTTCAAGACTGCCGACTTCTATCTTCTCGGTGTCGCTTATGTCGTTTTTCCATACCTTTATCGCATCGGCAACACCTATGCCGCCGACGAAAAGCCCTGCGAGCATCACGCAGAGCAGTATTTTAGTAAGCCTGCTCATTTCATTTCTCCTTTAACAGATCATATGCTCACAGCCTTTGACCCTGTGAGTTTTCCTATAACGATTATAATTGCACATAGACCCGCCACGCCAAAGCATATCGGCGGAGTGTATTTTGCGTAGTCGTAGTTTATCGTCCTGAGACAGTATGTATTCTCGACCATCTCCGAGTATTCCTGCTCTGTCAATCCGCCCGACTCGCAGTAATCTTTGAGATACTCCTTTAAGTTGGCCGGCATTCGCTCTGAAACAGCCGTTATCTCAACGCCCTCCGGCTTGTCGCCCGAGCCCCCTCTGTAATAGGAATGCGAATCTCTTGTAAGCTCCTTGAAGGCCTCCTGCTTCTTTGCAAAGGTGACATTCACCAGAGCATACCCGTTTTCGAGCTTGACAAGGTAAAAGGGCGTTTTCGTCTCGCCTATCTTTACAAAGCCGTATTTCTTAACAGTCACTTCCTCTGCTATCAGGTCAACAGAGACCGGCACCTCGCCCCGAAACACATCGCCTTCTTCAATACTGCCGGGTGTAAGGCTGTCAAGACCGCTCGCATCGTCCGTCCAGAGCGTTATCGCATCCGGAAGACCTATAGCCCCTATTATCGCCGCCATTATGCCTATTATGAGCAGCGCTTTTGTAAGCCCGTTCATTGATGTATACCTCATTCCCCCGGATTTTCTTTAATTATATCATTTTATCAATATATAATCAATAGTATATTTTGACCAAATTGCCCCTGCTTTTTTCCCTGCGGTATATTACCTTTCACAAAAGTGTGTGGAATACAATATAAATGCCCTGTTTATAGTGAAAAAGCTGTGAAAAATCATTGACAAAAACGCCCTGCTGCGGTATAATATATAGTGTATTTTTATAATCAAAGATAAGTAAGGACGGTTAGATCATATGGGTTTATTTGATAAAATGTTCGGCAACTACTCCAAAAAGGAGCTTGCAAGGATAGAGCCTATCAAAAATAAGGTTCTCGAGCTCGAGGCTAAGTATCAGCCTATGAGCGACCACGAGCTCAGGGAGCAGACACAGATCATGAAGGACAAGCTCTCAGACGGGCTCTCCACTCTTGATGACACTCTGCCCGATGCACTTGCGGTCTGCCGTGAAGCTGCATTCAGAGTTCTCGGCAAAAAGCCTTACCCTGTTCAGATAATCGGTGCTATAGTTCTTCATCAGGGCCGTATAGCCGAGATGAAGACCGGTGAAGGTAAAACTCTCGTTGCCTGCCTTGCAGCTTATGCCAACTGCCTCGACGGCAAGGGCGTTCACGTTGTAACGGTAAATGACTACCTCGCTAAGTTCCAGTCGGAGGAAATGGGCAGAGTATTCCGCTTCCTCGGCTGTACTATAGGCTGCGTTCTCAACGGCATGGAAAAGGAAGAAAAGCGTGAGGCATATAACGCAGATATCACCTACGGTACAAACAGCGAGTTCGGCTTTGACTACCTGCGTGATAACATGGTCATCTATAAGAAAGATAAGGTGCAGAGAGGTCACTCCTTCGCAGTAGTCGATGAGGTAGACTCTATACTCATAGACGAAGCAAGAACCCCTCTTATCATCTCCGGCCAGGGCGATAAATCTACCGACCTTTATCAGAAGGCAGATGCCTTTGCAAAGACCCTTAAGCCCACCAAGGTAGTTGAGATAGACGATAAGCAGGATACAGATACTATCTACGACGGCGATTACATAATCGACGAAAAGGCAAGAACAGCCACCCTCACAAAGCAGGGCGTAAAGAAGGCAGAAAAGCACTTCGGCGTTATCAATCTTATGGACGCTGACAATATGACGCTTCTCCACCATATCAACCAGGCTATCAAGGCTAACGGCGTAATGACCAACGAGGTAGACTACGTTGTAAAGGACGGCGAGGTGCTCATCGTTGACGAGTTCACAGGCCGTATAATGGTCGGCAGACGTTTCAACGACGGCCTGCACCAGGCGATAGAAGCCAAGGAAGGCGTTAAGGTAATGCGTGAGTCTAAGACTATCGCTACCATAACATATCAGAACTACTTCCGTCTCTATGAAAAGCTCTCGGGTATGACAGGTACAGCGCTTACCGAGGAAGACGAGTTCAGAGAGATATATAAGCTCGACGTTATCGAGATACCTACAAACCGCCCCGTTATCAGAAAAGATCACCACGACGTTGTCTTCAAGACAGAAAAGGGCAAGTATAACGCAGTTATCGAGCAGATAATCGAGTGCAACAAGAAGGGCCAGCCGGTGCTCGTGGGTACAGTTTCTATCGAAAAGAGTGAATACCTCTCCCGCCTGCTCAAGAATAAGGGCATAAAGCATGAGGTGCTCAACGCTAAGTACCACGAGAAGGAAGCTCAGATAGTTGCTCAGGCAGGTAAGTACGGCTCCGTTACCATAGCTACCAACATGGCAGGTAGAGGTACCGATATCATTCTCGGCGGTAACGCTGAGTACCTCGCAATGGCTGAGATGAGAAAGCTCGGCTATGAGGAGCAGGTGATAGTTGATGCTACCGGCTTTGCCGAGACAGAAGACCCGGTAATAGTGGAAGCAAGAGAAAAGTATAAGGAATTCTATGACAAGTATAACGCTCAGGTAAAGGAAAAGGCAGAGGCTGTAAAGGAAGCAGGCGGTCTTTTCATCATCGGTACCGAGAGACATGAGTCAAGACGTATCGACAACCAGCTCCGCGGCCGTTCCGGCAGACAGGGCGACCCGGGCGAGAGCCGCTTCTACCTCTCTCTTGAAGACGACCTTATGAGAATATTCGGCGGCGACAGAGTAACCGGTATGATGGATTCTCTTAAGGTAGACGAGAATATGCCTATCGAATCAAAGCTGCTGACAAGCGTTATAGCTTCCTCGCAGAAGAAGATAGAGGGCAGGAACTTCAATATCAGAAAGAACGTCCTCAACTACGACGACGTTATGAATACCCAGCGTGAGATAATCTACGGCCAGCGTAGCAAGGTGCTCGACGGCGAGGATATCCACGACTATATCCTTAATATGATAAAAGACTTCGTTGAGACTACGGTAAATATGTACATCGGCGAGGAAGATATCAAGGATAACTGGAACCTCGAAGGCCTTAAGGATCAGCTCATGGGTCTTATCACAGTAGATGATGACTTCAACTACACCAGCCAGGAGCTTGATGATACCAGCAAGGAAGATATCCTCAATATGCTCCAGGAAAGAGCTCTCGCTATCTACGAGAAGCGTGAGGAAGACCTCGGCCATGATCTGCTGCGTGAGATAGAGCGTGTCGTTCTTCTTAAGGTAGTTGATACCAAGTGGATGGCTCATATAGATGATATGGACGAGCTCAAGCGTGGTATCGTGCTCAGGTCATACGGTCAGAGAAACCCTGTTGTTGAATACAGAATGGAAGGCTTCGAGATGTTCGACGCTATGGTAGACTCTATCAGAGAGGATACCGTAAGAACGCTCTTCACCATTCAGGTAAGACGTGAGGGTCAGGCTCCTCAGCGTGAGCAGGTGCTCAACGAGAGCCGCTCCAACCACACAGTCATAAGAAGAAAGGCCAAGAAGATAGGCCCGAACGATCCCTGCCCCTGCGGCAGCGGCAAGAAGTATAAGAAGTGCCACGGCTCTCCTAACTTCAACGAGGAAGCACAGCAGAAGATAGACGAGCAGACAAAGCCTGCTGATGAGGACGAGGAGGCAGAGGCCATTTCAGAGCCCGAGCCGGAGACTGCTCCTGTTCAGACAAGCGAGGCAGAGGCTGAGGCTGTCAACGACACCGAGGAGGCCATCAACGACAACGAGGACGCTGTCAACGACAACGAGGACGCTGTCAACGACAACGAGAACGCTGTCGTGGAGGAAAAGCCTGTCAGGATAAAAAGACCCGTAAAGGAAAACATAGGCCCTGACTATGACCCCGACGAGACACCCCTCATCTGATAATACACAAGCATAGATAGGACGGCTTTTGCCGTCCTATTTTGGGATATGGATAATGAAAACGATTGCGGAGGTAAAGCTATGACAGCATTCAGACCGGCAGATATACTTCTGCCTGCAAATACGGATATGGAAAAGTGGGCAGTAGTCGCCTGCGACCAGTACACCTCAGAGCCCGGCTACTGGGCAGAGCTCGAACAGCTTATAGGTGCTGCTCCGTCAGCTCTTAACCTGATTCTTCCCGAGGTATATCTCGGCAGCGGCAATGAGCAGGCACGTATCGACACGATACATAAAAACATGGAAAAATACATCGCAGACGGCATCTTCACAGAGTATAAGGACGCACTGATATACATTGAAAGAGTTCAGGACGACGGCAAGGTGCGTGCAGGCCTTGTCGGCTGTATCGACCTTGAAGAATATGATTACAGCAAGGGCTCGTCTTCCCCTGTAAGAGCTACCGAAGCCACAGTAGTTGAGAGGATACCCCCTCGCCTTAAGGTAAGACGTGGCGCAGATATCGAGCTTACACATATTATGATACTCATAGACGATGGATCAGGCAGCGTTATCGAGCCGCTTTATGCCAAAAAGCAGGGCTTTGAAAAGCTCTACGACACACCCCTCCTCAAAAAGGGCGGCAGCATAACAGGCTGGCTGCTCGATGAGCAGAGCAAAGCTGACGTTCTCGCAGCTCTTGACAAGCTCGGCGAAAAGGAAGGCTTTGAAAAGCGCTACGGCCTGACCGACACCCCCGTGCTGCTCTACGCTATGGGCGACGGCAACCATTCTCTTGCCACAGCAAAGGCTTATTATGAGGAGCTCAAAGCTGCAAACCCCGGCAAGGATATGTCAAACCACCCTGCAAGATATGCGCTCTGCGAGATAGTGAACCTTCACTCCCCCGCACTTGAATTTGAGGCTATCCACCGCATAGTCACAGGCGCTGACGAAAACCAGCTGTTTGCCGATATAACAAACGCTCTCGGACTTACAGAGGGCAAGACAGACGGCGCACAGTGCTTCGGAATAGTCAACAGCGGCCAGACGGTGTGGTATACCGCTGCAAACACTTCGAGCAAGCTGACAGTCGGCACATTACAGAATTTCCTTGATACATGGTGCAAGGAAAACGGCGCAGGGATAGACTATATCCACGGCACAGAGGTCGTAGAGAAGCTGTCTATGGACAACGGCTCTGTCGGCTTTATCCTTCCCGATATGGGCAAGAACGAGCTCTTCCCGACAGTCATAGCAGACGGCGCACTGCCTCGAAAGACCTTCTCTATGGGTCACGCATGGGACAAGCGCTACTACATCGAAGCAAGACGCATAACAGACTAAAGGAGCATATTCTATGAGAAACGAGCAGATAAAAAAAGAACTTACAGACCACATAATCCCCTTCTGGTCAGCACTTAAGGACGAGGAAAACGGCGGCTTCTACGGCTTTATGAGCAACAGCCTCGTGCTCGATAAAAAGGCCGACAAGGGCGTTATACTCCACGCACGCATTCTCTGGTTCTTCTCGCACGCTTTTGAAGTGCTGAAGGACGAGAGCCTGCGCCCCCTTGCCTTCCACGCATTCGAGTTTATCAAAAACCACTGTATCGACTACGACAACGGCGGCGTTTACTGGATGTGCGACTATAAGGGCAACCCCACCGACACTATGAAGCACACATACAACATAGCATTCTGCATATATGCCCTTTCGGCTTACTACAACGCCTTTGGCGACAGCTTTGCGCTCGACCTTGCCACCAAGCTGTTCTCGGATATCGAGCAGAACACCCTTGATGACTACGGCTACGGCGAAGCATTCTCCAGGGACTGGCAGCCGATAGACAACGAAGCCCTCAGCGAGAACGGCCTTAAGGCTGACAAGACGATGAACACAGTGCTCCACCTGATAGAGGGCTATACCGAGCTTTTGCGTGCAAGGCATATAAAGCCCGTTGAGGACAGGCTTCGCTTCCTGCTCTCGCAGATGTCGGATATCATCTATGACCCCGAGACAAACGCTCTTAAGGTCTTCTTTGATGAGAAATTCGGCCTTGTGGGCGACGTTCACTCATACGGCCATGATATCGAAGCCACATGGCTTGTTGACCGTGCGTGCAGAGAGCTCGATGACAAGGAGCTTTGTGAAAAATTCAGGCAGATAAATATAAAGATAGCAAAGAATATCCAGTCGATAGCCGTTGATAAAAACGGTGCTATGAACAACGAGCGTGACAAGACTGAGATAAACCGTACCCGTGTATGGTGGGTGCAGGCAGAGGCCGTTGTCGGCTTTATAAACGCTTATCAGAACAGCGGCGACAAGAGCTTCCTCGATACAGCCGCAGGCGTGTGGGATTATATCGCAGATAAGGTCATCGACAAGCGAGAGGGCGGCGAATGGTTCTCAGAGCTTGAGCCTGACGATACACCTCACGAGTACAAGGAGCAGGTAGGCCCGTGGAAATGTCCCTACCACAACGGCAGAATGTGCTTAGAGGTAATAACAAGGGGTGTAGCGATATAAATGTATAAATACGAAACACATATGCACACCGCTGAAACAAGTGCCTGCGCCACAGCAACAGGCGCACAGCAGGCAAGACGCTATAAGGAGCTCGGCTATGACGGCATCATCATCACCGACCATTTCTTTAACGGCAACTGCCTGCCCGAGATACATCAGTGCAGCGACTGGAAGCAGAAGGTAGATATGTTCTGCAAGGGCTTTGAGAACGCAAAGGCCGAGGGCGACAAGATAGGCCTTAAGGTGTTCTTCGGCTTTGAGTACTGCTACGAGGGCGCTGATATGCTCGTCTACGGGCTCGATAAGCAGTGGCTCTATGACCACCCCGAGTGTGTGCAGATGAGCTTCTTTGACTTTGCACAGCTCGCACATAAGGACGGTGCTGTGATAATACACGCACACCCCTTCCGTGAGGCAAATTATCTGCGTGAGATAAGGCTCGTGCCCCAGTGGGTAGACGGGGTAGAGGTGTATAACAGCGGCAATTACGACGATAAATACAACGACCGTGCCTACTGGTATGCCAAACAATACGGCTTTGTAATGACAGGCGGCACAGACAACCACCACCTCACCGCAGAAAAGATAAGCGGCATATCCTCAGATACGCCGTTTGACAGCATACATGACTGCATGGATATGATAACCGCCGGCAGGGTAAGCGTTATATACCCCGGGGCGTACAAACCAGAAACGGAGAAATAGCTTATGAAATTAAAAAGAATACTCGCAGCAATACTCGCAGCAGCAGTCTGCGGCATGACAGCCGGCTGCGGCAGCAGCGACAGCAGCTCATCATCAGACTCACAGAACAGCTCATCATCAGATTCTCAGACAGACGACAGCACAGCTGAAAAGAAGGAAAAGGACAACACTATCCACCCCATGCGTGATATCACAGCGTGGGAGCTCGTCAAGGAAATGAAGATAGGCTGGAACCTTGGCAACACCTTTGACGCAACAGGCGGCAGCGGTGTCAGCGCCGAGACTTCGTGGGGGCAGCCCACCACTACCAAGCTCATGGTAGACGCAGTAAAGGCCGCAGGCTTCAACGTGTTCAGGATACCCGTTTCCTGGGGCACGCATATGGACGACCAGTATCAGGTAGACCAGGCGTGGATGGACAGGGTAAGAGAGGTCGTTGACTACGGTATCGACAACGATATGTATGTTATCCTCGACACACACCACGAGGACTGGTATTTCCCCAAGGAGGAGGACAAGGAGCAGGATATCGAGCAGCTGAAAGCTCTCTGGTCGCAGATAGCAGAGGAATTCAAGGGCTATGACGAGCACCTTATCTTTGAAGGCTTAAACGAGCCCCGACTCCGTGACACACCGCAGGAGTGGACAGGCGGCACACAGGCAGCAAGAGAGATAGTCAACGAGTACGAGAAGGCATTCTACGAGACAGTAAGAGCCTCGGGCGGCAACAACGACAAGCGCTGCCTTATGATAACCCCCTACGCCGCATCGAGCGACCGCAACGTGCTCAAAGACCTCAAGCTCCCCGATGAGAACGACAAGAACCTCATCGTTTCAGTTCACGCATATCTCCCCTACTCCTTCGCACTTGACGTAAACGGCACAGATACCTTCGATGCAGCAAGCGACGGCGGCGTTATAGATAACCTCTTTATCACCCTCAATGACCTGTTCCTGTCAAAGGAGATACCGGTCATCATAGGTGAGTTCGGCACGCTCAATAAGAACTTCAACGTTGATGAAAGAATAGAATGCGCCGAGTATTACTTAAACGCTGCCAAGGAAGCCGGCGTTCCCTGCGTATGGTGGGATAATAATGCATTTGTCGGCAACGGCGAGAACTTCGGCCTGCTTTCAAGGACCAGTGTTATAAACGACAGCTTCACAGGTGTCTGGGATCCTCAGGAGCTTGTTGATGCAATGATGGGAGTATATAATGAGTAAAAAGAACCAGGAGGAGGATTTCTCCTATTCGGGCAACGTGCTCGATGAGCTGCTTGATGACCTGAGCGGCGTGTCTTCATCAGGAGAGACAAGCAAGCCTTCCTCTCCTGTCCACGAGGGGCACAGAGAGCGCCTTCGCCGGAAGTTTGCAGATAATATGAGCTTTCAGGGGCTCTCCGACCACGAGATAATCGAGCTTCTGCTCTTTTACAGCGTGCCGAGAGTCGATGTAAACGAGCTCTCGCATAAGCTGCTGCGTACCTTCGGCGGCTTTGCACAGGTGCTCAATGCACCCTACGCAGAGCTTTGCGCCGTAACAGGCCTCGGCGAGCAGAGCGCTATATATCTCAAAGTCCTCATGCGCCTGTGCGCCAAGTATAACCTTGAGATGCAGCGCAGCCTGAGCGTTTCAAATGCAGAGTCGCTCTATGACTATATGATATATCAGTTCTCCGGCGAATCGTCTGAGTGTGCAAAGCTGTTTTTAGTCGATGACAACGGCAAGGTCGGCGCTCCGCAGGAGATAGGCCGTGGCCTTGAAAACAGCTCGGTCTTCCAGTTCAAAAAGACTATGAATATCATATCAAACTCCTCTGCAAAGAATATTATAATAGCACACAGCCATTCAAAGGGCTCGTCTGCCCCGTCTGATAACGACATCGTCATCACAAGACGCTTTCGGCAGATGTTGGACCCGATAGGTGTTGTGCTCATAGACCATTTCGTCGTCTATGAAAACGAGCTCTCGTCTATGCGAAAGCTCGGAATGCTTGATCTGTAAGGTGAAACAGTAAATGGATAAACACTCGGTACTCAAAGGGTACTTCGGGCACGACAGCTTCCGTGAGGGGCAGGAGGTGCTCGTAGATGCGATACTAAGCGGCCACGATGCACTCGGCATCATGCCTACAGGTGCCGGCAAGAGCATCTGCTATCAGGTGCCGGCGCTGCTCATGCGGGGGATAACTATCGTTGTCTCTCCGCTCATATCGCTCATGAAGGATCAGGTCAACGCCCTTATAGGCTGCGGCGTGCGTGCGGCATACCTTAACAGCTCGCTCTCTGCCGAGCAGTATGGCCGTGCGCTGACGCTTGCATCACAGGGGGCTTTCTCGCTTATCTACTGCGCCCCTGAAAGACTGCTAACACCGTCCTTCCTTTCCTTTGCAGAGAATGCCGATATAGCTATGGTGACGGTCGATGAGGCTCACTGCGTATCCCAGTGGGGGCAGGATTTCAGGCCGTCATATCTGCGTATACCGGAATTTATATCAAGGCTCAGACGCCGCCCGATAGTCTCGGCTTTCACAGCCACAGCCACTCAAAGGGTCAAGGAAGACATAATCTCGATGCTCCGCCTTAACTCCCCCGAACAGGTCGTCACGAGCTTTGACAGACAGAACCTCTACTTCGGAGTCGAGAGCCCGCCTGACAAGTACGAAAGGCTCTGCGGCATCCTCGAACGCAATACTGACAAAAGCGGCATAATCTACGCCACCTCACGCAAAAACGTCGAGGAGCTCTGCGAGCGGCTGTCTCACGACGGCTACAGCGTCACACGCTACCACGCAGGCCTTGACGACGTTGAAAAGCACCGCAACCAGGACGACTTCCTCTACGACAGAAAGCGTATCATGGTCGCCACCAATGCATTCGGTATGGGTATAGATAAATCAAATGTCTCCTTTGTCATACACTTCAATATGCCGCTCGATATCGAGAGCTATTATCAGGAGGCCGGCCGCTGCGGCAGAGACGGCTCGTTTGGTGAGTGTATACTGCTTTTCAGCCAGCGTGATGTCAGGACCTGCCGCTATATGATAGAGCACGACAGCGGCGATAACGGCCTTGATGAGCAAACTCTCGCCATAGTAAAGAAAGGCCAGCTCGCCAGACTTGATAAGATGCAGCGCTACTGCCAGACCACCGACTGCCTGCGTGGGTATATCCTGCGCTATTTCGGCGAGAAGGCTCCCGACAGATGCACCTGCAGCAATAAGGGCGGCTGCTCCAACTGCGACGGCGAGTTTGAGGATATGGATATCACTATCGAGTCGCAGAAGGTGCTCTCGTGCGTCTACAGGCTCGCACAACGAAAGCTGTCCTTCGGCGAGGCAGTTATCGCCGATATACTCAAAGGCCGCTCTACGGCCAAGGTGACAGGCTTCTCGCTCGAAACTCTCTCGACCTTCGGCATCATGCCCGACAGCACGCTTGTAAGCATCAAGCGCATAATCAGGTTTTTGGAGACAGAAGGGTGCCTTGCCAAAAACGCCTACGGCTCTTATGAGCTCACCTCACGGGCAAGGGCAGTGCTTATCGAGCGCAAGCCTGTTAAGATGAAGGTGCCTAAGAAAACGCCCGTCAAGGCGTTAGGGACCTCAAAGGCCGGCAGGAACATCGAGCGCAGCACAACACGCCCTGAGCTTTTCTGGCGACTCAGGAGCCTTCGCAACCGCAAGGCGCAGGAAGAAAAGCTGCCTGCCTATATTATCTTCAACGACTCATCACTCCGGGATATGTGCGAAAAGCTCCCCAGGACCGAGGAGGAGTTTATGTACATATCAGGCGTCGGCGAGGCCAAGTGCCGCAAGTATGCTAAAGACTTCACCGCCGAGATATGCCGCTTCCTTGACGAACAAAAGCGGCAGCAAACAGTAAAATAATCAAGGCTGCAAGGAGTAATCCTTGCAGCCTTTGCTTTTATATCCTGTTGTTGTCAGCCATGCTCTTTTTGAGCTTCTTGGCCTCGTACATTCGCCTGTCTGCCTGACTTAGGGCGTATTGCAGGTCAAAATTCGCCGTCAGCTTGTCGGTGTAAGCGCCGCAGCTTGTCGATATGTTGAATATCAGCCCCGAGCTTCTGTTGTATTCGGTCAGGAATTTGTCTATGTCGGCGATTATCTTGTCAACATCTGCATCTCCTGCTATAAGCGCCACCATCTCGTCGCCGCCGTAGCGCACGCATACCGTTCCCTCAGGGGTGGTCTTCTTAAGCGCCTCCGCCACAGCCGATATGGCAATGTCACCTGCCGTGTGGCCGAAGGTGTCGTTTATCTGCTTTAAGTTGTTGAGGTCTGACATTATTACAGTCAGCTCAGTGTCCTTGTTAACATTGGCCGCCACCAGCTTTGCGAAGTATTTCTCATACCCCGTTCTTGTGTAAAGCCCCGTCAGCTTGTCGTTTTTGTACATTTTCTCAACAGTCTCGGCAAGGTATAGCTGATACTGCATATTGATGTAGCCGCCGAAGCCCATGCTCACGGTGTTGTTTATCTCAGCCGTCTTCGTGTAGTCGGTGATGTCGTAGCTCTTGAAGCTGTAGCAGATAAAGCCTAAGTTCCTGCCCATGTAGTCAAGCGCATTGAAAATCAGCGGGTGCTTATCCTCTATCTTGCTTTCAAGGTCAGGTACGATATCATTATCATCAAAATCCCTTATCGGCGAGTATGCATGGTAGGAGTCGTATACGAGCGCATTCCCCATAGCCGGTATGTCTTCAAGAATGAAGTTGTGCTCTCTTTCAAATATCTCCTTTTTCACCACTACGCACATATCGTGCAGCAGCCCGTCGTACATATACTTTATTGCCTGCTCGGGCGTTGTGCTCATCTGCATCTCTACGCTTATGTCGTAAAGGTTTCTTATGTCGTCCTGATAGCGGTAGAAGCTGTCGTTCAGCTTGCTCAGATATGTGTCTATCGACCCGTAATAGCTCTCGCACCCGCAGGATTCGTTGGGTGTCAGCAGCGGCATCACAGCGATGCAGCCCTCTGTCTTTTTCTTGCCGAAGTATTCGAACACGGCCTTGCTTATCTCAACAGCCAGCACCGACCAGTCAGTGCTCACGGTAGAGAGCTTGGGCACGTTGTACTGCGCTTCGTCAATACCGTCAAATCCGGTGATTATCACCTGCTCGGGCACCTTTATGCCGTGCTTTAGGAATACGTCGTTTATGTTTATAGCCATTACATCATTTGCAGCAAGCACAGCCTCAGGCAGCTCGTCACGCTGGCAGAGCGCCTCGGCAGCCTCACGGGCAGGCTTGGCCCAGAACTCGCCGTAGCTTAGCATCGAGTCATCATACTCTATGTTGTTCTCAGCAAGCACTTTCTTGAATACTGCTATCCTGCTGTCAGAGAAGGGGTTGCCCTTTATGCCTGCAACGAAATGCGGCCGCCTTACCTTGTGGTGCTCGATAACATGGCGCACTATCTGCTCAAAGCCCTTTTCGTAGTCAAACTTTACAGTCAGCGCTCCCTCATGCTCGCCGTCAACGGATATCACAGGCACGCCTGCGTTGAGAGCGCCCTTGACGATGCTTTCAGCTATCGTGACGCTCTTTATCTTCTCGTCCATTAAAATGACGCCGTCTATCTTGTCATATGGTATCAGCTCAAATACACACTTTTCAGCAATCCTTGTCTCCTCGCTCCAGTAGAGGTCGGTGTTGAGGGTATAAATAAACAGCCTGTAGCCCTGCCTTGTAAGCTCATCATTGAGAACTCTTATAAACCTGTGCTGCCCTGCATCGTAAACACGAGATGTACATAAGGCTATTATTTTGTGTCCGAAAAGCATATATTTTCACCTCGTTTCAACCTCAGTATAGTTATAAGTATTATACCATATTATTCTCTCAAATGCAATAGGTAATTAACACAATTGATATAATTTTATCATTATACAAAAGCAAGACCCCGGAAAATATAAAAATATTAAGGCAATACCGCACGAAGATTGTGCGCAGATTACGCAGTCAGATTTTTAGTCAGATCACCCATATCCGCCGCAGGAATACTACCGTATTTCAAGGTGGATTTGGGTGATATGACGGAAAAGATGCAAGTAAGATGCGTACAAAGCCGTCAGGCGGTCTTTGTGCGGTGTTGCCTTAACCGATCAAAGCGTTTTCATATATAAAAAACCGCCTCCCGATAGGGGAAGCGGCATTTTTATTATGTGTCGATCTGTAATCAAACGAGTGAGATTATAGCCATCTCAGCTGCATCGCCACGACGGGGGCCGATCTTAACGATCTTTGTGTAACCACCCTGTCTGCCCTCGTAAGAGGGAGCGATCTCGTCAAAAAGCTTCTTAACAACAGACTCCTTAGTTACATAAGCGAGTGCCTGTCTCTTGGAATGAAGGTCTCCTGTCTTGCCGAGAGTGATCATTTTCTCAGTCATAGCGGAAACTTCCTTAGCTCTTGTTACAGTTGTTTCGATCTTACCGTTCTCAAGAAGGTATGTTACCATAGCTCTGAGCATTGCTTTTCTCGAGTCGGTAGGCCTTCCGAGCTTTCTCTTTCCTGGCATAGATGTTCAACTCCTTAATTTATAGTCTTACGTTATTCTTCTTCGGAACTGAGGTCGTAGCCGAGAGAATGGAGCTTCTCCTTGACCTCATCAAATGATTTCTTACCAAGGTTTCTGACCTTCATCATTTCTTCCTCAGACTTCTCTATCAGGTCATTGACAGTGTTTATACCTGCACGCTTCAGACAGTTGAAGGAACGTACAGATAAGTCAAGCTCCTCAATGGTCATCTCAAGGATCTTTTCCTTGCCCTTATCGTCCTTTTCAGCCATGATCTCCACTACAGTAGTTTCCTCAGAGAGGTCTACGAAGAGATTCAGATGCTCGTTGAGTAGCTTGGCTGCCATTGATACAGCTTCCTTGGCGGAAATAGTTCCGTCTGTCCAAACCTCAAGGGTGAGCTTATCGAAATCGGTGATCTGGCCTACACGGGTATTATCCACCGTATAGTTTACCTTAAGCACCGGTGTGTAAATACTGTCAACTGCTATAACGCCGATAGGAGCGTTAGGTGTAAGCTGCTTGTTCTTTTCGGCAGAAACATAGCCTCTGCCTCTGTCTATAACGATCTCCATGTAGAGCTTAGCGCCTGCACCGAGAGTAGCGATGTGCATATCAGGCACAAGGATATCGACCTCAGAATCGGTCTTGATATCGCCGGCAGTCACCTCGCACTCGCCCTCAGCCTCGATATAGACTGTCTTAGGGCCTTCGCCGTAGAGCTTTGCTGTAAGTCCCTTAAGGTTAAGGATTATCTCAGTTACGTCTTCCTTAACTCCGGGGATCGTTGATAATTCGTGATGTACGCCGTCTATTTTTACGCTTGTAACGGCTACACCCGGCAATGAGGAGAGCAGTACACGCCTCAGGCTGTTACCGAGGGTGATACCATAGCCTCTCTCAAGCGGCTCGAGAACGAATTTTCCGTACGTTCCGTTGCTTTTGAGTTCGGCTGTTTCTATTTCAGGCTTTTCTATTTTTTCAAGCATTTAAAACCCTCCTGTTTTCAAAACTCGAATATTGTAAACGTATAACGGATCCATGTAATAGGCGGGCAAAAGCCCGGAACCTATTATTTGGAGTAGAGCTCGACGATAAGGTGCTCTTCGATCTCGTAGTCAAGGTCAGCCTTAACGGGGAGACGAGTGATCTTACCTGTTGACTCTTCCTTATTCATATCGATCCATGTAGGAACAAGCCTGCCGTTTGTGAGTTCGATTACCTGCTTGAACTTCTCGCTCTTCTTGGAGTTCTCTCTGAGAGTGATTACATCGCCCGGCTTAACTCTGTAAGAAGGGATATCAACTCTTCTGCCGTTCACATCGAAGTGACCGTGGGAAACGAGCTGACGGCTCTCTCTTCTTGTAGAAGCAAGGCCCATTCTGAATACTACGTTGTCAAGTCTTGACTCAAGAAGTGTGATAAGGTTTTCACCGGCCTGACCCTCCATCTTCTCAGCGAGCTCGAAGTAGTGTCTGAACTGCTTCTCGAGCATACCGTAGATGAACTTGAGCTTCTGCTTTTCCTTAAGCTGAACGCCGTACTCGGAAACCTTCTTCCTCTTGTTAGCGTCGGGGTTACGGAATGTTGCTTCCTTAGCAACGCCCATAACCATAGGGCTGATGCCTAAATATCTGCATCTCTTTAAAATAGGTTCTCTGTTTACAGCCATTTTAATAACCTCCGTTTTTGATGTCGTATCGGGTCTTAAGCCGAATGCTTTACCCGACTTTGAGTAAACTTGTAACTCAAATTGTCTTAAAATTATACACGTCTTCTCTTAGGCGGACGGCAGCCGTTGTGAGGAATAGGAGTTACATCCTTGATCATTCTTACCTCGAGCTCCTCACTCTGGAGTGCTCTGATAGCAGCCTCTCTGCCAGCGCCCGGGCCCTTAACGTATACCTCAACTATCTTAAGGCCGTGCTCCTTAGCAGCTCTTGCAGCTGTCTCTGCTGCTGTCTGAGCAGCGAAGGGAGTGCTCTTCTTGGAGCCTCTGAAGCCGAGACCGCCTGCAGATGCCCATGATATAGCATTGCCCTGCATATCTGTGATAGTTACGATAGTGTTATTGAAAGTAGACTGGATATGAACCTGTCCCTGTTCAATGTTCTTTCTCTCACGACGACGACGAACTGTTGTTTTCTTCTGCTGAGCCATTTGTTCACACCCTCCTTACTTCTTCTTATTAGCGATAGTCTTTACAGGACCCTTGCGAGTTCTTGCGTTTGTCTTAGTTCTCTGACCTCTTACAGGCAGACCCTTGCGGTGACGAACGCCTCTGTAGCAGCCTATCTCGACAAGTCTCTTGATGTTAAGAGCTACGTTTCTTCTGAGGTCACCCTCAACGATTACGTTCTTGTCGATATACTCACGGATCTTGTCTGTATCCTCATCGGAAAGATCCTTAACTCTTATATCCGGGTCAACACCCGTGTTTGCAAGAATATCCTTTGCAATATTACGACCTATACCGTAAACATAAGTAAGAGCGATCTCTATTCTCTTATCCTTAGGCAGGTCTATACCAGCAATACGTGCCATATTAAGTTTGCACCTCCATTTTTGGTTTGTTAGCCCTGACGCTGCTTGTGCTTGGGGTTCTGGCAGATGACCATGATCTTGCCCTTTCTCTTGATAACCTTGCACTTTTCGCAGATCGGCTTAACTGAAGGTCTTACTTTCATCGAAATACCTCCTTTAAAACTTACAGGAAATCTTTTTTTCCGTTACTCTTATGTCTGGGGTAGCCTTACTTGGCTCTCCATGTGATCCTTCCCTTAGAAAGGTCATAAGGTGACATTTCCACCGTAACCTTATCACCGGGCACTATACGAATATAGTTCATTCTGAGCTTACCCGATACATGGGCAAGAATTATGTGACCGTTTGCGAGCTCGACCTTAAAGGTGGCATTTGGCAGTGCCTCCTGAACCGTACCTTCAACTTCGATTACATCTTCTTTTGACATAAAACGCTCTCCATTTCTTAAAATGCTCACCCGTCTTTAAGGGACGGTGTTTACCGGCTCTTCCTCGTTTTGGGTCTTAAACTCGGAGATAAGCCTTCTTAAACTTTTATCACTCAGCTCGCTCATATCAATGGTCTTTCCCGCAGGTGAAATGTGTTTCGGGTTTTTAGCTTTGGGAGAGGAGAGCTTTCTCTTCCTTCCGTCAGCTATATATACCCGACCGCCGTGAACAGACACAGCAACGAAGTATCTGCCTTTGTCACGGCCTGCAAGTGACCTTACGAGCTCACCGGCTCTAACTGTAATGCTGCTCATCACGGCTTGCTTAATATAACGCAACCGTCCTGAGTTACTGCAACAGCGTGCTCAAAGTGTGCCGACCATTTGCCGTCCTGTGTTTTGACAGTCCACTGATCGGGCATTATCTTTATTGCCGCCGTACCCATATTTATCATCGGCTCGATGCATATTACCATACCGGCTCTGAGTCTTATACCGTGACCTGCCTTGCCGAAGTTCGGCACCTCAGGCTCTTCGTGAAGACCCTTGCCGAGGCCGTGGCCTACAAACTCTCTTACTACAGAGAAGCCCCTGTCCTCGTTGTATTTCTGTATAGCTGCGCCGATATCACCTATCCTCACGCCCGGCTTGACCATTTCGATAGCCATGTATAAGCTCTCCTCAGTCGAATCGAGCAGTGCCTGAGCCTCGTCGGATATCTTTCCGCAGGCGAATGTCTTGCAGGAGTCGCCGTGATAGCCGTCTATGTAGGCGCCTGTATCAACGGAAACTATGTCTCCCTCAAGTATCCTCCTGTTTCCCGGTATCCCGTGGATAACTTCATCATTTACCGAGATGCAGGCAGCAGCCGGAAAGCCGCCGTAGCCCTTGAACCCCGGTTTAGCACCGTGTGATGTGATGTATTTTTCCACAACATGGTCAAGCTCACGGGTAGTCATACCCGGTCTGAGAGCCTCACCTGCTGCTATAAGTGCGCCTGCCGTGATCTGTCCTGCACGGCGCATCTTTTCGATCTCTTTGCTTGATTTGATATAGATCATTTAAAAAGCCTCGATTCTATTATCAGCCCTTTAATGCTTCGAGAACAAGCTTTGTTGTTTCCTCAAGAGCGTCCTGGCCCTCAACTGTTACGAGCTTGCCCTGGTTGTCATAGTAGCCCTTAAGAGGAGCTGTCTGCTCGTGGTATGTCTTAAGCCTGCTGATAACTGTTTCGGGCTTGTCGTCCTTTCTGATAACAAGCTCCTTGCCGCAGACATCGCATATGCCCTCAACTTTGCTGGGCTTGAAGTCTACGTGGTAGGTAGCGCCGCAGTCGAGACAAACTCTTCTGCCGCTTACTCTCTGCTTGATAGTCTCATCAGGAACGAATATCTCAAGGACCTTGTCTATTGTTACGCCCATCTTGTCGAGCGCCTCAGCCTGAGGAACTGTCCTCGGGAAGCCGTCAAGGATAAAGCCGTTTGCAGCATCAGGCTCCTTGATCCTGTCCTTTAGGATACCAATTACGATATCATCAGAAACAAGATCGCCTGCATCCATTGCAGCCTTGGCCTTAAGGCCATACTCTGTGCCTGCCTTAACAGCAGCCCTCAACATATTGCCTGTTGAGATAGTAGGGATACCAAATTCCTTGCTGATGACCTCTGCCTGTGTGCCCTTGCCTGCACCGGGAGCTCCGAGTAAGATCAGATTCATTTTCATTCTCCTTTCAAGCTTATCCTTAAACTGTTATTATTCGAGGAAGCCCTTGTGATGACGTGCTATCATCTGGGATTCCATTGTTCTTGCTGTTTCAAGTGCAACGCTTACTACGATGAGTATCGAAGTACCGCCCATTGCGATGTTGACCTTGGTGATAGCACCGAAGATTATCGGGAAGATAGCGATAACGCCGAGGAAGAACGCACCAACGAGTGTGATCTTCGACAGTATCCTCTGAATGTAGTCAGAGGTGGGCTTACCGGGTCTGATACCGGGTATACCGCCGTTGTTCTGTCTTAAGTTGTTAGCTATCTCAATGGGGTTGTACTGCATTGAAACATAGAAGTAGTTGAATGCTATGATAAGTACGAAGTACAGACAGCCGTAGAACGGGTGTGTGTAGCTGAACAGTCTGAGCACTGTGTTGTAGAAGCCCGTGCCGTCCTCTCTCGGTGTTATGAACATCTTGAGAGTCTGGGGTATCGACATGAATGCCATAGCGAAGATGATCGGCAGAACGCCGCTCATTGCTATCTTGATCGGGATGTATGTGCTCTGACCGCCGTACTGCTTTCTTCCTACAACACGCTTAGCGTACTGTATCGGTATCCTTCTCTCGGAATCATTCATAAATACGATGAAGCCGATCATGAATACGAATATCACTATGATTATCGGCACAAGTATCATGTACTTAGCCTCGCCCGTCTTCATAAGTGCTATAAGTGAGAGCACTGCCGAAGGACCTCTTGCGATGATACCTGCAAAGAGCAGCATCGAGATACCGTTTCCGATACCCTTCTCGCTGATGAGGTTTCCGAGCCATATAGTGAGTGAAGAACCAGCCGTGAAAGCGGCTATGATAACAGCCTCTGCGAACCATTTCTCAAAGCCTGAGCCAGAGTGTATGGTAGCGCCTGCCTTGTCAAGTGTGAGGTAATATGCCCACGCCTGGAAGAGCGATATTGCGAGTGCTGCCCATTTTGTGATCTTGTCGAGCTTCTTCTTGCCCTCAGGGCCTTCCTTAGCAAGTCTCTCCAGAGGAGGAAGTGCATAGGTAAGAAGCTGTATAATGATCTGTGCGTTGATGTACGGGCCGACTGATAATGCCAACAGTGTTGCCTTTGAGAAGTTGTCACCTGAAAGAACATTCAGATAGCTGAAAAAGTCGCCCGAATTTTCAGAAGCGCTGAACCATGTCTTGATAGCCTCAGCATCAAGATACGGTACCGGTATAGTACCGAGCGCTCTGTAGACTACAATGATGAGAAGTGTATAGAGTAACTTCTTTCTTAACTCCGGAACTTTCCATGCGTTACGAAATGTTTCTATCACGTTTACATCACCTCTGCCTTCCCGCCTGCCTTTTCGATTTTTTCTTTAGCCGCAGCCGAGAATTTTGCAGCCTTAACGGTAAGGTTCTTTGTAAGATCGCCGTTGCCGAGGATCTTAACGCCGTCAAGCTCCTTTGTTACAAGGCCGGAAGCCTTGAGAAGCTCTGTATCTACTACTGTACCGTCAACAAATCTTTCAAGATCTGCTACGTTTACTACAGCATACTTTGTAGCGAATATATTGTTGAAGCCCCTCTTAGGGATTCTTCTTGCGAGCATTGTCTGGCCGCCTTCAAAGCCGGGTCTTACACCGCCGCCAGAACGTGCGTTCTGACCCTTGTGACCCTTACCTGCGGTCTTGCCATTGCCCGAGCCGTGACCTCTGCCCTTGCGCTTAACTTCCTTAGTCGAGCCGGCAGCAGGTGTTAATTCGTGCAGTTTCATTTATCTGCCCACCTCCTTGCTTTACGCTTCGGTTACTTTTACAAGATGAGAAATCACCTTTATTTTGCCCTGTGTCTGTGCGTTGTCAGGCTGCACAGTCACATCTCCGATCTTTCTCAGGCCAAGTGAATTAGCCGTTAAAACCTGCTTCTGAACCTTAGAGTTAAGGCTCTTGACAAGCTCTACCTTTAAGTTTGCCACTTTAAGTCTCCTCCTTAGCCTATTATCTCCTTAGCAGTCTTGCCTCTCTTAGCTGCGACCTCGTCAAGAGATCTTACAGATGCAAGGCCGTTGACTGCTGCTCTTACAACGTTGCAGGGGTTGTTTGAGCGGAGGCTCTTAGCACGGATATCCTTGATACCGGCTGCCTCTACTACTGCTCTTACTGTACCGCCTGCGATAACGCCCGTACCGGGTGCAGCCGGCTTGAGAAGAACCTCACCTGCGCCGAATTTACCTATGATCTCGTGGGGAATAGTTGTTCCCCTGAGCGATACCTTGATAAGGTTTTTCTTAGCGTCCTCGATACCCTTGCGGATAGCGTCCGGAACTTCGCTGCTCTTACCTGTACCAAAGCCTACTGTACCGTTGCCGTCGCCTACAACTACTAAAGCTGCGAACTTCATTATACGGCCGCCCTTAACAGTCTTTGATACTCTGTTAATGGCTACAACGGTCTCTTTAAGTTCCATGTTTGAAGCATCTATTAAAGCCAAAGTATTCCCTCCTTGTGATCAGAACTTGAGGCCGCTCTCACGAGCGCCGTCTGCAAGCTCCTGTACTCTGCCATGATAAAGATATCCGGCTCTGTCAAATACAACATTCTCTATGCCCTTAGCCTTTGCAGCCTCTGCGATGAGCTGGCCGACCTTGCGGGCACCCTCCTTGTTGCCGCCGTTGCCCTCAAAGCCCTTTGAAAGCGACGATGCAGCTGCGAGAGTCACGCCGTTAACGTCATCTATAAGCTGAGCATATATATGCTTAGAGGAGCGGAATACGTTAAGTCTGGGACAATCGGGAGTACCGGAGATCTTAGCACGAACTCTGATCTGTCTCTTGGCTCTTGCCTTTGCTCTGTCAAGCTTTTTAACCATAATCAGTTCTCTCCTTTACCTTACTTCTTTGCACCCTTACCGGCCTTGCCTTCCTTATGGATAACGTACTCGCCCTCATAGCGAATACCCTTACCCTTATAAGGCTCCGGAGGACGCTTCTCCCTGATCTCGCAGGCAAACTGTCCGACTTCCTGCTTGTCAGCACCTGATACTACGATGTGGTTTGCATCAGGAACTTCGATCTTGATAGTATCTGTCTCAGGGATTATTACCTGATGTGAATAACCAATGTTGAGCACGAGGTTCTTGCCCTGCTTCTGTGCTCTGTAGCCGACGCCTACAACCTCGAGCTTCTTTGTGAAGCCGTTTGTAACGCCCTCTATCATGTTGTTGATAAGTGTTCTTGTAAGTCCGTGAAGTGACTTGTGCATCTTATCCTCGGAGGGGCGAGCTACTGTTATCTCTGTGCCCTCCTGCTTTATTATCATATCCTTATTGAAAGCTCTCTCAAGAGTTCCCTTAGGACCCTTTACAGTAACAAGATTGCCGTCAGCGATCGTTACTGTAACGCCGGCAGGAACACTAATCGGCTTTAAACCTATTCTTGACATATGTTAGTCCTCCTTACCAGACAAATGCTAAAACCTCGCCGCCGACGCCGAGCTCTCTTGCCTTCTTGTCGGTGATAACGCCCTTGGAAGTGGAAACGATAGCAACACCGAGACCCTTCATTACCTTGGGCATATCCTCACAGCTCTTGTATATCCTAAGACCGGGCTTGGATACTCTTCTTAAGCCTGTGATAACGGGATTTCTGTTCTCATCATACTTGAGTGTTATTCTTATGATGCCCTGCTTGCCGTCCTCGATCACCTGAAATTCCTTTACATAACCTTCGTCAACAAGGATCTGAGTGATGGACTTCTTCATATTTGAAGCAGGAACGTCAACTGTTGCGTGCTTTGCAGTAGATGCATTACGGATTCTCGTAAGCAGATCTGCAATCGTATCTGTAATCTGCATTGATCGTACCTCCTTGACTTTACCAGCTTGCCTTCTTCACTCCGGGGATCTGACCGTCATGTGCAAGCTCTCTGAAGCATATACGGCAGATGCCGAACTTTCTGAGATATGCATGAGGTCTTCCGCAGATCTTACATCTGTTGTAAGCACGAGTGGAATATTTAGGCTGTGCCTGCTGCTTGTTTATCATAGACTTCTTAGCCATTTAGTATTTCCTCCTCTTCTTACTTAGCAAAGGGAGCGCCCATAAGTGAAAGCAGCTCTTTTGCCTCTTCGTCTGTCTTTGCGGTAGTGATGAAGTTGATGTCCATACCACGTACCTTATCGATCTTATCGTACTCGATCTCAGGGAATATAAGCTGTTCCTTGATACCGGTAGAGTAGTTGCCTCTGCCGTCGAAGGAGTTGGGGTTTATACCTCTGAAGTCACGAACACGGGGGAATGCTACGTTGAAAAGTCTGTCAACGAATTCATACATTCTCTCTGCTCTGAGTGTTACCTTTACACCGATCACCTGGCCGTCTCTGAGCTTGAAGTTAGCTACAGACTTCTTAGCCTTGCACTCTACAGGTCTCTGACCTGTGATAGCAGCAAGGTCAGCCATGATAGCGTCGATGACCTTCTTGTTGTCCTTGTCAGCACCGCAGCCTACATTGATAACTACCTTATCGAGCTTCGGTATCTGCATAACGTTAGCGTACTGGAATTTCTTCATCATAGCGGGAGCTACGTCGCTAACATAGTATTCTTTTAATCTTGCAGCCATTTGTAGTTACCCTCCTAATTAAAACTCTTCGCCGCAGCCTTCGTTTTTGCAAACTCTGACCTTAGTTCCGTCCTCAAGGATCTTGTGACCGATCCTTGTAGCCTTGCCGCACTTGGGGCATACAGCCTGTACCTTGGATGCATACATAGCACCCTCAGCCTTTACGATGCCGCCTGCTTCGCCCTGTCTGCGGGGCTTAACGTGCTTTGTTACTATGTTAAGGCCTTCAACGATGACCTTACCTTCCTTGGGGCTTACCTGGAGCACCTTGCCCTGCTTGCCCTTGTCCTTGCCGGAGAGTATTACAACAGTATCGCCGGTTTTAACGTGAACCTTATTCATACCACTGCACCTCCATTAAAGAACTTCCGGAGCGAGTGAGAGGATCTTAAGATAATCCTTTTCTCTGAGCTCCTTAGCGACAGGCCCGAATATACGGGTACCTCTCGGATTCTTGTCTTCTCTTATTATAACAGCTGCGTTCTCATCAAAACGGATGTAAGTACCATCTGCTCTTCTGAGACCCTTTGCTGAACGAACGATTACTGCTTTAACAACATCGCCCTTCTTAACAACGCCGCCCGGTGTTGCCTTCTTAACGGAAGCTACTACAACGTCGCCGATGTTTGCGTACTTTCTGCGTGTGCCTCCGAGAACCCTGATGCACATAAGCTCCTTTGCGCCGGAGTTGTCTGCGACCTTCAGGTAAGTCTGCATCTGTATCACAGTGCGTCCTCCTTTCGATATTTAAGCGGGGCGGCGGCAAAAGCCTGCCTTCCCCATTCAATTTTGAAATTACTTAGCCTGCTCGATCACCTTAACAAGGCGCCATCTCTTGTCCTTGGAAAGAGGGCGTGTCTCCATAACCTCAACTGTATCGCCGATGTTGCAGACATTTGCCTCGTCGTGTGCCTTGAGCTTAACTGTTCTCTTAATGATCTTCTTGTAAAGCGGGTGCTGAACGTTGTCCTTGATAGCTACGACTATTGTCTTGTCCATCTTGTTGGAAACGACTGTTCCCACTCTTGTTTTTCTAAGATTTCTCTCTGCCACAGTCAGTCCTCCCTTCGCTTACTGTGCGGACTCTTGCTGACGTATAAAAGTCTTTACACGAGCAATGTCCTTCTTAACTGCTGTCATGCTCTTAGGATTGTCGAGCTGGTTAACAGCGTGCTGAAAACGAAGATTGAATAACTCCTGCTTGAGGTCTGCGAGCTTTTCGTTAAGCTCTGCGAGTGACATTTCCTTTAATTCATTTGCTTTCATTACTGCTCACCACCCGTTTCCTCTTCTTTTTTGATAAACTTGCACTTGATCGGGAGCTTATGCATCGCAAGACGCATAGCCTCTCTTGCTGTGTCTTCGGGAACGCCTGCGATCTCGAACATTACACGGCCGGGCTTAACAACTGCTGCCCAGTACTCGGGAGAACCCTTACCGGAACCCATTCGTGTCTCAGCCGGCTTCTCTGTGATAGGCTTGTCGGGGAATATCTTGATCCAAACCTGACCGCCACGCTTGATGTATCTTGTCATAGCGATACGGGCAGCCTCGATCTGTCTCGAGGT
Organism: Ruminococcus sp. NK3A76; assembly: GCF_000686125.1. NCBI lineage: Bacteria > Bacillati > Bacillota > Clostridia > Eubacteriales > Oscillospiraceae > Ruminococcus > Ruminococcus sp. NK3A76. Next base: position 3,184,316 of record NZ_JMMA01000002.1, on the reverse strand, counting down.
TATCCATGCAGGCTGAAGTGCCTGTAAGCCGAAATCACCGTTTGTGACCTTGTTGCCTCTTGTAGCCTTACCAGTCATACGGCCACGCTGTTGTCTTCTGTATTTAACTCTCTTCGGAAGCAGCATTATACGTTACCTCCTTCTCTTTTTGCCTTAGCACCGTCACGTCTCGGAGCTCTTGCTCTGTTGTCGTCTCTGCGGGGCTTGCGTCTTCTGTCGTTCTTGTCGCCTGCATCTCTCTTGTCAGAGGGAGCAGCTTCACCCTTGAGGACCTCACCACGGTATACCCATACCTTAACGCCGAGTCTGCCGTATGTTGTGTGTGCCTCTGCTGTACCGTAGTCGATATCAGCTCTTATTGTCTGCAGCGGGATAGTACCCTCGTGGTATGTCTCGCTTCTTGCGATCTCAGCACCTGCAAGTCTGCCGGATACCTGTACCTTGATACCCTTTGCGCCGAGCTTCATAGCTCTGCCGATAGCCTGCTTCATAGCTCTTCTGAAGGAGATTCTGTCCTCAAGATCATGAGCGATCTTCTCAGCAACGAGCTGTGAGTTTATGTCAGGTGATCTTACCTCTATGATGTTTACAGAAACGTGCTTGCCTATCATCTTCTCGATGCTTGCTCTGAGCTTCTCTATCTCAGCGCCGCCTCTGCCTATTACGATACCGGGCTTAGCGCAGTGAATGTGGATCTTGACATTCTGGCCGCCGTCCTTAGCTGCAAATCTCTCGATCTCAACCTTGGGAACGCCTGCGTAAACCGACTTAACGTCGGGACTCTTTGATCTTGTGTTGAGGAGCTTCATAACATATTCTCTGATGTTGTAATCCTCAACAAGTGTATCACCGAAAGTAGCCTTGTCTGCAAACCAACGGGAATCCCAATCCTTGATTATTCCGACACGAAGACCGTGCGGATTTACTTTCTGGCCCATAGTTTACCTCCTCTTGCGCTTATTCCTTTTCCTTGAGAACTACCGTGATGTGCGATGTCCTCTTAAGGATCCTGTATGCTCTGCCCTGCGCTCTGGGCATGATTCTTTTCATTATCGGTCCGGGGCAAACGTAGCACTCAGAAACATAGAGATTGTTCTTGTCCATGTTGTGATTGTTCTCAGCGTTTGCAGCAGCGGACTTAAGAAGCTTTACCAGATACTCGCTGGCAGCCTTGGGTGTGTGGTTGACTGTTGCAAGTGCAACCTCCAGATCCTTGCCTCTTATAAGGTCTAAAACGATGGAGACCTTACGAGGAGCAATTCTGGCATTTCTTAAAATAGCCTTTGCTTCCACTTTATATTCCTCCTTCCGCCTTACTTACCGTTGTTCGAGGTCTTTGAACCTGCGTGACCCTTGTAAGTTCTTGTCGGAGCAAACTCGCCGAGCTTATGACCTACCATATCCTCGGTAACATAAACCGGAACGTGCTTTCTGCCGTCGTGAACAGCGAATGTATGACCAACGAAATCAGGGAATATTGTTGAAGCTCTGCTCCATGTCTTGAGGACCTTCTTCTCTCCTGCCTCGTTCATTGCAATAACTCTCTTTAAAAGTGCCTCCTGCACATAGGGGCCCTTCTTAACACTTCTACCCATAAGTCATCTGCCTCCCTTCATTATTTACCGTTTCTACGCTTTACGATAAACTTATCGGAGCGATTGTGCTTAGCACGGGTCTTGTAGCCCATTGTAGGCTTACCCCAGGGGGTAACAGGGCTCGGGCGGCCAACGGGTGACTTGCCCTCACCACCGCCGTGCGGGTGGTCATTCGGGTTCATGACAGAACCTCTTACGTGAGGTCTTATACCCATGTGACGCTTTCTGCCGGCCTTACCGATGTTTACGTTAACGTGGTCGATGTTGCCCACCTGACCGATAGTAGCCATGCAGTTCTCGGGGATCTTTCTCATCTCGCCCGAAGGAAGTCTGATAAGAGCGTAGCCGCCCTCTTTGCCCATGAGCTGTGCCATGTTGCCTGCGGAACGAACGAGCTGAGCGCCCTTGCCGGGATAAAGCTCGATGTTGTGGATGAATGTACCTACAGGTATGTTTGCAAGTGCAAGTGCGTTGCCGGGCTTGATGTCAGCGTCAGCGCTCGATCTTACTACGTCGCCTACCTTAAGGCCGTTGGGAGCGAGGATGTATCTCTTCTCGCCGTCCTCATACTGTACAAGTGCGATGAATGCGGATCTGTTAGGATCGTACTCGATAGTCTGTACTGTTGCATTCATGTCGAGCTTGTTTCTCTTGAAATCTATTATACGGAACTTTCTTCTCTCGCCGCCGCCTCTGTGACGAACGGTGATCCTGCCGTAGCTGTTTCTGCCGGAGTTCTTCTTGAGGGGTTCAAGAAGGCTCTTTTCCGGCTTTACCTTCGAGAGCTCGGAATAGTCAGTGACTGTCATGCCACGTCTGCCGGCTGTCGTAGGCTTATAGCTCTTTATTGCCATTAGTATTTCACTCCTTGTTTTTGTTTTGCGAGGCGCACTACATATACGTTCTTCCTGAGGGCCGCACGGTCACGTTACACTTGCCCGTGTGTTTCCTCTATACAGCGCCCCATACTTACCCGCACAGGTCTTATGCTCACGCTGCCCTGCGGTCAAAGGCTTCCCTTTTTATTAGTACATACCGTCAAAGAACTCAATAGTCTTTTCGCCCTCAAGGGTAACTATTGCCTTCTTCCAGTCGGGTCTGAAGCCTACATATCTGCCCATTCTCTTCTGCTTGCCCTTAACGGAAATAGTGTTTACCTTAGCTACCTTAACGTCAAAAAGCTCCTCGATAGCCTTAGCTATCTCGATCTTGTTAGCGTCCTTGGCAACCTGGAAGGTGTACTTGCCGTCGGGAAGTCTTTCCATTGAATCCTCTGTAATGATGGGCTTGAGGATTATGTCCTGAGCTGTCTTAGTCATTACGCATAAACCTCCTCGATCTTAGCTACTGCATCCTTCTCAACGATGAACTTATCGCTGTTGAGGATATCGTATACGTTAAGAGTGTTTACGAGAGCAGTCTTAACGCCGGGGATATTAGCAGCGCTCTTTATAACCTTGCTGTCGTTGGAGTTGAGCACGATGAGTGCCTTCTTGTCAGCGCCGAGAGCGCCGAGCATCTCTACGATAGTCTTTGTCTTGTATTCCTCAGTCTTTATAGCATCTACTACTATAAGATCCTGATCGATCACCTTAGAAGAAAGTGCAGACTTCATAGCAAGTCTCTTTTCCTTCTTGTTGAGCGAATAGCTGTAATCTCTGGGCTTCGGGCCTAAAGCTACACCGCCGTGTGTCCACTGGGGAGCTCTGATGGAGCCCTGTCTTGCGTGGCCTGTACCCTTCTGTCTCCAGGGCTTTCTGCCGCCGCCTCTTACTTCTGTTCTTGTAAGAGTTGACTGTGTACCCTGTCTCTGATTTGCAAGGTAGTTTACAACCATTGCGTGCATAACGCTTACGTTCGGTGTGATACCGAATACAGCGTCATTAAGCTCAGTGTCGGCAACCTTTTTACCTGTCATATCAAATACTGAAACCTGTGACATTGTCTATTCCTCCTTCCACTAAGCCTTTTTCTTTATTGCATCTGTAAGGATAACTGTGCCGTTCTTCGGGCCGGGGATAGCACCCTTTACAGCGATGAGGTTGTTCTCAGCGTCTACCTTAACTACTGTAAGGTTCTGAACTGTGACCTTCTCATTACCCATCTGACCAGGCATTCCCTTGCCCTTGTATATTCTTGAAGGGCTCGAGCAGGCACCCATTGAACCAGCGTGTCTGTGAACAGGGCCTGTACCGTGTGTTTCCTTAAGTCTTGCATTGTTGTGACGCTTGATAGTGCCGGTAAAGCCGTGACCCTTGCTTGTGCCGGAAACATCTACGATGTCGCCCTCAGCAAATGTGTCAGCCTTTACTATGTCGCCTACGTTGAGCGCCGAAGTATCGTCAAATCTGAACTCCTTGAGAGTTCTCTTAAGAGCAACGCCTGCCTTCTCAAAATAACCTGTGAGCGGCTTGTTTACTCTCTTTGCCCTGATGTCGCCGAAACCAAGCTGTACTGCCTCATAGCCGTCGTTCTCGATCGTCTTCTTGCGAACGACTACGCAGGGGCCTGCTTCTACGACTGTTACAGGGATCACTTTACCTGCCTCATCGAAGATCTGTGTCATGCCGATCTTCTTGCCGATGATTCCCTTTACCATTGTTTTTTCCTCCTATTTCGGTTATTGGTCAGCCTCAGCTGACATGACCTGCACGTTGTCATCGTGTGCGATATCATGTATATCTGATATCATTTGGAAATAACTTTTCCTTATTGGAGTTTTGCGGTTTCGCTTGCGAAATCGGCTTTTTTCAAAAGTCGAAGCAAAACTCCGCCTTTGCCGATGCAAAGCAGCGACATAGGTATTACTTGATCTCCATGACGATGTTTACGCCTGCAGGAAGTTCAAGACCCTCGAGTGCTGCCGTTGTTTCCTTTGTAGGACGGATAACATCGATAAGTCTCTTGTGTGTTCTGAGCTCGAACTGCTCTCTGCTGTCCTTGTACTTGTGTACAGCTCTTAAGATAGTGATGATCTCCTTATCTGTAGGGAGCGGGATAGGGCCTGAAACCTGTGCACCCGATCTCTTTGCAGCATCTACTATCTTTGCAGCAGCAGCATCAACAACTGCGTGCTCATAACCCTTGATCTTGATCCTGATCTTTTCATTGACTGCCATTTAAATCGCCTCCTTGTGCATTTTGTTACTTAGGGGGCAGTTTAAGGAATTACCTTTTACACTCTGCCGGGTGTTCCTCGCCTTTCAATAAAAAAATCCGAAAATTTTTCATTTTCGGAAGGCAATTCACACACAAGGCCGTACACACCTACGCCAAAAGCGACACAAAGCCGCCCTTCGCAAGAAGCATAAGCACATACCGTGTAGTATTCCAGCCGCCCGGTTTAAAATCGGACATACTCCATGAAAATTCCCTGACAAACCGCCAGCAACCTTTCACTTCATCGCATATCATTGCGTTCCCGGCCGATCATAGCCGGAAAGGTATACACATTTATATATACCTCGCAGTCACGCAAGTATTATTATACAGCATATTCCTGCATTTTGCAAGAGATTTTTTATTTTTCTCTCAGAGAATTTTTCACAAGTTTTCGGCTGATTTTTATTCACTTTGCACAACAGCCCGTCCTTTCGGGCAGCATTGACTACATATAGTGTTTTCTGCGTCCTTTGTGGGCAGATATTGTGCTTTCGGGGCTATACCTTTATAATATACCACTACTGGCTTCCCCGGGGGGGCGGCCTCGCCTATCGGCTCGGCCTTCTCAGCTCCGCTCGGCTATCGCCTCGCTTCGCTGCCGCCGCCTGCGGCGGCGTGCCGCAAAGGCGGTCGCACCGTGCCTCCGGCACGGCTCCCTGTTTGCGGCATTTGGGCGGCGAACACATTCCTTCGTTACGCTACCTCGTTATCGTAGTGTCTGCTGTTTAACTACTGTGTTCGCCGCCCGGGTCGGGCTTACGCCCGATATGGAGCTCTGCTCCAAACCACGCAAGGGCTCCGCCCTTGACCCGCAAACTTTTTTTGAGGAAAAAAGTTTGACAAAAAACCTTTTTGTGTTTATGTTCTTTATAGGTCTTTGCCTTTTTAAGGCAACACCGCACGAAGATTGTGCGCAAATTGCGCAGTCAGCTTTTTCGTCAGATCGCACAGATTTTCCGAAGGAATACTACCGTATTTCAAGGAAAAAATGTGTAATATGACGGAAAAGATGCAAGTAAGTTGCGTACAAAGCCTTCAGGCGGTCTTTGTGCGGTGTTGCCTTAATCTATCTTGATCGGGTTCTCTACTCTCTCGACCTTATTCTTATCCATTATCTCGACCTTATACTGATACTTCTTCTCTTTCCCGTCTATCTTCACTTCTGTCGTCTCGGTAAAATACAAAAGCTCATCATCTTTAAAATAGTAATCGGCATAAAAGGCCGTTGCCTCTCCCTCCTCAAGCTCGGGCGATATCTTATCAAGGTCATACTCATGGTGTATATGTGTCTCTCCGCTCTCATCAGTCACCGTTGCCGTCTTTACCGATGCCGGCTGGTATATGATGAGTCCCATATCAGCCTGCGGATGCTTTGCATCCTTAGAGTAAGCCGCAAAGTCCTTATCCCCCCTGACGAGGTGTGTCACCTTGCCGTTTTCCTCGGTATAGCTCTCCAGTCCGTTATTGAACTGCGCATAGCTCGACTTTTCGCTCTTGCCCTTGTAGGAATAGGTCAGTATACCCTTTTCGTCATATTTGAAGATGAATTCCTGCTCGCACTCGCCCGTCTCGGTGTTTGTCATGACCACCCTTGCGCTGTCAAGCGAGGTATATGCTTCTCTTGCTTTTTTTATCAGCTCGCCGCCCTCGACATCAGGCGTATCCCATATACACCCCGTCAGCATTGCGATCATCACAACGAGCAGCGCTGTAATACTGTATCTTTTCATTTTATGTTCCTTCGTATCAGAGGTTCTTGCAGGTCTTGGCATATACTATCAGCATTGCCGGAATGGTGATCAGCTGAGCCACTGTGCAGTTTATCATAAGCCCGAAGTTTAACCTCACCACATAGAGGTCAACGTTTATGTTCTCGACCCCGAGCTCCTTGCCCCACGCAAGAAAATCCAGCACCGAGCCTGCCGTAAGATAGCTGATGAATGCTCCCAGCACTATCCCTGCTGCCAAAAAGAATATGAATGCCAGCGTGCTTTTAAGTCCTTTCATTTTCTCTCTCCTTATAATACAGCTTCAAATCAGTCAACTGTTACCTGTTAACTAAATAAAAGCCGCCACAAGGCGGCTTTGTGTTTTATTTTCTTCTTGACGAACCACGCCTTTTGTTGTCCATAACGTGCTTGAGATCCGAGAACTTCTCCTCGCTCGTCGCCTTGAACTTCGAGAGCATATCCTCAAAGCTCGCATCATCGCTCGTCTTGCCAACGTATACCGGCGGCGGTGTCTTGGTAAAGTCCACAGGCGGAGTGCTGCCATGCTCAAACGGGGTGCGCTCCTTCTTGAAGCCGCCCTGCTTTTTGTCAAAGCGCTTCTCGCCCTTGAAATCCTTCTTCGGCGGTGCAGGCAGCGCCTTCTTTATCGAAAGGCTTATCTTGCCGTCGTCGCCCACAGAGAGCACCTTTACCTTAACGGTCTGCCCCTCGTTGATATGATCCTTTATCTCGCTGACAAACGTGTTTGCCACCTCCGAGATATGTACCATTCCCGTCGTGTTCTTGTCAAGCTCCACAAAAGCACCAAACTTGGTTATCCCTGTGACCTTGCCCTCGTAGATCTTTCCTACCTCAAGCTCCATATTCCTAATTTTTCCTTCCGTTGTATATAAGCTAAGACTAAGGCAACACCGCACGAAGATCGTGCGCAAATTGCGTACAAAGCCTTCAGGTGGTCTTTGTGCGGTGTTGCCTTATTGTCTTAATCACCGCTGATTATGAAGAAGCGCTTTTCGTCGGGGTATGCATAACCGAGCTTGCCAATGGCTATCTGCTCCATGTATGTGTCCTCGTCGTTCTCGGAAAGAAGCCTTGTGTACTCGTCGTTCTGCTGCTTTGCAACAGTTATCTTTTCGCTGAGCTCATCAGTCTCCTTTTCAAGCTGGGCTATCTCGGTCTGCTGTGCAATGATAGTCCACAGAGCATAACCTGTCAGGCATATGACCGCAAACACGCCCATAATAGTTATGAGAACGCTCTTTTTGCCTTTTGAACGCTTTTTCTTCTTATCGGCCATTCTGCCCACCTCCTTAGCTTTCCGAAGCTGCCTACTTACCATATCATTATACACCTATTTGTATATATGTTTCAAGCGATTTGAGGTTCTTTTTTTAAAATAATTATATTTTTGTATCATTACACAAATTTGCGCCTTATTCTTTTAGCCGTTTTAGCCAATAGTTCCTTCAACGTGCGGTCTGTGCGCCTTACCGCCTTAAGTAACAACCTTCCTGCCGTCATGTGAACGATGATAGCCACCGCCCCCATTCCAAAGGCTATGAACCACCTCATCGTCAGCGAGTAGTATGAGAATAACAGAAAGTAACACATTCCGCAAAACAGCCCGAATAACAGATCCTCTGTAAACACCGCCCACCGAAAATGCGGCAGCACTACCCTTAGTATCCGTAATACCTGATAACAAAGTCCCAGTATGCCGCCTGTAATGCAGGATATCAGGAATACCCAGAGCTCCCCCTCGACCCCGAGCTGCATCGGCAGCATACCCGGGAACGTGCGAAGAAACCCTGTCATTTGAATAACCTGCCTTTCAGCCCGAGCTTTCGGGTGACCTTGTCACCGTAGACAAGCGACGCTATCTCGCCCTCAACGAGCGCATCACCCGTCTCGACACTTATCTCATTTATGTGTAAGCAACTGCCTTTGACCGTCAGCGTGCCAAGCTCGGTGTAGAGCCGTATCTCGTAATCGTTGAAACAGTCGATGTCAGTCACACCACTGATGTGAAGCGTTTTTCTGTCTTCCAAGATAAGAACCTGAGCCATAAAATAACCTCCAAAAAGAAAAAAGAAAAGAATAAAAAAGATAACCCAAAATAAAGAACAAAACACAAAAAGGTTTTTTGTCAAACTTTTTTCCTCAAAAAAAGTTTGCGGGTCTGGGCGGCGCCCAGCAGGGTGTGGGGCTGGCCCCACATCGGCGGAGCCGACTTAGGCGGCGAACACAGTAAATAAGCGGCACGCACTGTGGTCACGAAACACCATAACGAAGGAAAATTGTTCGCCGCCCACCGCCGCAAACAGGGAGCCGTGCCATAGGCACGGAGCGACCGCATTTGCGGCATAGGGTCGAGGGGCGTAGCCGCCCCTCCAGCCCCCAATTCAATTATATTCCGGAAAATTGCCAATAATACCATACTTTTCCGTCACTTAATGAATAAATTCACTGCACTATCATATTATTATCACAATGCTGGGTATAATATAAATATAGACACTCAGCGTGTCGTAAGAATATGAAAAAATGTATAACGCCTTAAGGAAGGTCTTTTGATGGATAACTTCGGAAATAATAACTACGGATATAATAATAACTCCGCTAACCCCTATGGCTCAAACGGCCAGTCGGGCTATAACGGTGCCCCCCAGGGGTCGCATGGCTATAATAATGGCTTCTACCACTATAACGGCGCTCAGGGCAGCTACTACGGCGGCCGTAATGAGGGCTATGGCAGACAGATGTATGGCACAAACGCCGCCGATACAAATGAGTATTCCTACCGCCCCTCTGAACAGAACAGAAAAAAGAACCGTGTCATGCCGGCAATAATAGCTGTTGCCTGCGTGTTCGTTATCGGTATAGGCTCGGTGGCAGGCTATAACCTTATCGCCGGCGGCGCTAAGAACGAAGAGTCCTCCACCTCGCAGAGCGCTAAGAATGCCGCTCCCTCTCAGAAGAAATCCACCCCTGCTTCGACAGTTGACAGGTCAGACCTGCCGACTATCCAGCAGCTCTCCACCCCGGAGGACGCACTTACTATCCCCGAGATAGTTGACCTCGTGTCACCTTCCGTCGTGGGTATATACTGCTCGGGTGTCAGCTCCGCTTCTTCCGGCACAGGTATTATCCTCAGTGAAGACGGCTATATCATAACAAATGCCCACGTCGTCAGCAAGAGCACCGACGGCACAGGCATAAGCGTTATGCTGCACGACAGCTATGATACCGACAGCGGCGACGACAGCTCGTCGGCTGCATCGGATTCTACAGACTATAAAAAGAAATTCATCGACGCCGAGCTCGTCGGCCGTGATACCCAGTCGGATATCGCAGTCCTTAAGATAGACAGGACAGGCCTAAAAGCCGCTACTATCGGCACTTCGAGCGAGCTGAGAGTCGGCGAGGCTTCAATAGTTATCGGCAATCCCTTAGGCTTCGAGCTCAAGGGCTCGGTAACGGCAGGTATAATCTCCGCTACCGACCGTACACTCACCGTCGAGGACAGAACGATGAAGCTCATACAGACTGACGCATCTATCAATAACGGTAACTCCGGCGGCCCCCTTATCAATGCGTACGGCCAGGTGGTAGGTATAACCTCTGTCAAGGTCTCCACTACCTACGGCGAGGGTCTCGGATTTGCTATCCCGATAGATGAAGCACTTCCTATAATCAATGACCTTATGGAATACGGCTATGTCACCGGCAGACCTACAATGGGTATCTCCGGTAAGGATATCACCGAGATATATTCTCAGTATTACCGTGTTCCTGAAGGACACCTTGTCACGGATATGACAAGCGGCGGCCCTGCTGAACAGGCAGGTATAGAGATAGGCGATATCATCGTCGGCATAAACGGCGTTACAGTCAAGACAAGAAGTGAGATAAACGCCGAGGTGGAAAAATTTAAGGCAGGCGATACTATAACCGTTGCCTTCTACCGTGACGATAAGATAAACAGCGTTGACCTCGTCCTCGGCGATGCCGCAGAGACAGGCAAGGGCGCTGATACCCAGTCAGAAAGCGACACCTACGACCCCTATGAGGAGTTCCGCAGATATTACGGCGGCTTCGGCTTCTGATAAAGAGGCACCGAGGGGCATATAAACTCAGCTTTTTCCTAATTTTTTCATATTCTTTTACTTCCGGAGGACCGCCAGGCTAAGCCTGACGGTCTTCTCCGTTGTTCGCTGTTTTTCAGCCAACAAAAAAGGCACTTTATCCAGTCTCCTGAATAAAGTGCCTTGAAATATCTTCTTTATTGCGCCTGCGCTTATATCTGTGCCGAGTAGTTCGGTGCTTCCTTTGTGATGTAGATGTCGTGAGGATGTGACTCCTTAAGACCTGCACCTGTTATCTTTACAAACTGTGCCTTCTCTGCAAGCTCCTCGATAGTGCGGCAGCCGCAGTAGCCAAGACCTGCACGCATACCGCCGACAAGCTGATAAATAGTGTCGGAAACGGGTCCCTTGTAAGCCACACGGCCTTCAACGCCCTCGGGAACGAGCTTCTTGGTGTTCGTCTGGAAGTATCTGTCCTTAGAGCCCTTGTTCATTGCAGCGAGAGAGCCCATGCCTCTGTATACCTTGAACTGTCTGCCCTGATATATCTCTGTCTCGCCGGGTGCTTCCTCGCAGCCTGCAAGGAGCGAGCCGAGCATTACGCAGCTTGCACCTGCTGCAAGAGCCTTTACGATGTCGCCCGAATACTTGATGCCGCCGTCTGCAATTACCGGTACGCCGTACTTTGAAGCAGCGCACGCAGCATCGTAAACAGCTGTTATCTGCGGAACGCCTATGCCTGCTACGACTCTTGTCGTGCAGATAGAGCCGGGGCCGATGCCGACCTTGATAGCGTCAGCGCCTGCCTCGCAGAGTGCGATAGCGCCCTCAGCAGTAGCAACGTTGCCTGCGATCACCGGTATCTCCGGGAATGCGTCCTTGACCTTCTTTAAGCAGTCAACAACGTTCTTCGAGTGGCCGTGTGCCGAGTCAAGTGCGAGTATGTCTACCTGAGCTTCTATCAGTGCGCCTGCACGCTCAAGCACGTCCTGTGTCATGCCGATAGTAGCGCCGCAGAGCAGCCTGCCCTTCTTGTCTCTTGCAGAGTTGGGGTACTGTACGCTCTTTTCAATGTCCTTTATTGTGATAAGACCCTTTAATATGCCGTTCTTGTCAACGAGAGGGAGCTTTTCGATCTTGTGCTGCATGAGTATCTTCTTAGCGCCTGCAAGATCTGTGTCTACCGGTGCGGTAACGAGGTTGTCCTTTGTCATTACCGAGCCTATCTTTATGCTGAAATCTGTTATGAAGCGAAGGTCTCTGTTTGTGAGTATGCCCTCGAGCCTGCCGTCCTCATCAACTATCGGAACGCCCGAGATCTTATACTTTGCCATGAGCTTGTCAGCCTCGGCAACTGTCTTGTCTGCCGTCAGCGAGAAGGGGTTTACGATAACGCCGTTTTCCGACCTCTTTACCTTGTCAACCTCCTCAGCCTGCTGAGCGATGGTCATGTTCTTATGTATTATGCCTATGCCGCCCTCTCTTGCGATAGCAATAGCCATTTTCGACTCAGTTACCGTATCCATAGCAGATGTGAGGATAGGTGTGTTGAGCACGATGTCCTTTGTAAGGTGTGTGTGAAGGTCTACCATGTCAGGTGTGCAGTCGCTCTCTCTCGGAACGAGCAGTACATCGTCAAAGGTGAGTGCTTCCTTGATAAACTTTTCTCCGGCATTTGTGTTGAGCATAAGATTTACCTCCGTTTCTTCACTTATCATCAATATTATTCGTCTTTATAAATAAATAATATACACGTTTTTATGCAATTTGTCAATACAACTAATAATAAGGGTTTGTTAATTTTCCTTAAATAAAAAAGCGCCTTCACCGACGGTGAAAACGCCCCTATTTTTTTCTTTTATATAAAGCCGATATAATGGCCTGTGCAAGCGGCAAGCTGTCTGCCTCTTGTCCTCGGATCTGCGACCCTACTACTCCCGCATCGCCTGCCCCTGCATCGCCATTCGACTTATTCACTTTTTGCATTTTTTATCAACTCCTCTCACTCGAGCTGAACCTCACTTACATCATCTGCCGCTGCCTCCGCATCTGCCACTCCTTCTATCTGTACGCCGAGCTCTGCCGGCCTGTCAGCTGTTGACTTGATATCCTCCTCCGTTCCCTCATCGTCGTCTAATAATGAATCATACTCTTTTCGTTCTTTGGGCTCCTTCATAAGCCCTATCTGCTTTGACACCTGATACAGCTTGTCGTCATATTCCATAAGCGCCCGCTCGTCCTGAGACGGCACCTTGTCGCCGTGCTGCAAGCGCCTTGCTATTTCAAGCATCTTGAGCTTGTGTGTTGCCTCGTCAGCCTGCGCCTCGGCGGCCTTCTTGCTGTTTTCAAGCTCTGTTTTCATGTAATATATCTGACCTGACAGATCGTTTTGCTTCTCAACCTGTCTGCCGAGCTTGTCAAGCGCCGCTTTCGCTTCGTCCGAGAGCGTCAGCACGTCCGCCCTGCCCTCGCTTGCCGCCTGCCTCGCCTCGCTGCCGGTCAGCTGTATCTTTACCTTTTCCTTTGTCTCAGCCGTGTAGGTAAACGCATTGACAGCCTCTATCCTCATACCGCCAACGCCCCCTTTCTCATCGCCTTATGAATTATATATCGGCAGCTTTCCCGGGAATTAAATAACAGAATTATTACAAATTAGTTTCTTTTCATAAACTAAAAGGTTTTCGTGCCCTAGGGCCGGGCGGGGTCCTAGGGCCGGACGGGCCGTGTACCGCCGCCCTCGCCGGGTGGGCTGTCTACCGCCGCACCTACTGCGTGCGAAAGGATAGCACATTATGCGGCGGTGTCGGACGATTAATTTTTCGGCAGTTATATGGAGAGCGCATTTGCGAAAGAGAATATGCCGACCGACAGGCCGAATGGCCATATCGTGCGGCTTTGCCGCACACCATAACTGTTACCTGTTAACTGTAAACTGTTAACTATTATGCCGGCTGCGAAGGGGCGTGGGGGCGACCGCAAAGCCCCCACAATGTACCCTGCGGTAACGAGAACGCCGCCTTGAAGTCTATCAGTCCGACTGACAGCCCGAATGGGCATCTGTCCTGCGCAAGCAGGACACCATAACTGTTACCTGTAAACTGTATACTGTTAACTATTATGCCGTCTGCGAAGGGGTGTGGGCGCGACCGCAAAGCCCCCACAATGTACCCCACGGTAACGAGAGAGCCACCTTGAAGCTGATCAGTCCGACTGACAGCCCGAATGGGCATCTGTCCTGCGCAAGCAGGACACCATAACTATTACCTGTAAACTGTATACTGTTAACTATTATGCCGGCTGCGAAGGGGTGTGGGGGCGACCGCAAAGCCCCCACAATGTACCCTGCGGTAACGAGAACGCCGCCTTGAAGTCTATCAGTCCGACTGACAGCCCGAATGGGCATCTGTCCTGCGCAAGCCAAGTTATGCGAAGCAAAACTTGAGTCCTTTGAGCCGAAGGCGAAAAGGACATGACACCTCAATTATGCATTATGCATTATGCATTATGCATTGTGCATTCTTAAATTGCCCGGCTCAATAAAAAAAGAGACAGTCTCCTGCCTCTTTTTTATAGTCTGTTACGCATTCTTCCCGAGCGAGTTCTCCACGAACCCACCGTTGTCCTCCATCAGCCTGAAGCTGATGTCAAACTCCTCGCCTTTGCCGGTTATCGCCGGCCTGAAAACGTGCGCCGTCACCTCGTCGCCGGGCGAGTAGTCTTCAAGCACTGACTTGAGCTCGTCTAAGCACGTCACAGCCTTGCCCTCAATGCTCGTGATAACATCGTCAACACTCAGCTTTGTGTTTGATATGTCAGCACTCTCGTCTATAGCCACTATGTAAAGCCCCGGCTTTATCTCCACCTTGGCATTGTCGGCCGCCTTCTCGCTTATCCCGTAAAAGGTTATCCCGACCTTTATCCTGCCTGCCACATATCCGTGCTCCATTAAGCTCTCGATAATGGGCTTAGCAGCATTTGTGGTTATCGCAAAGCCTATGCCGTCGTAATTTTTCGATGCCAGCTTCGAGGAGGATATAGCTATCACCTGTCCGTACATATTGAATACCGCACCGCCCGAGCTGCCCGGGTTTATCGCAGCATCAAGCTGTAAGCACTCCATTTTCACATCAGCGCTCTGTGCAGCAATGTGCCTGTCCTTGCCGGAAACTATTCCCTTTGTCACCGAGTTTGCAAAGCCGCCCGGTGCGCCTATTGCGCATACGTCCTCGCCTAAGCTCACCCCGTCCGAGTCAGCAAAAGATGCGAAATTGAGCCCTGAGGCGTTTATCTTGATAACGGCAATGTCCGTGCCGTCGTCGCTGCCTATCACAACAGCATCGTATACCGCCCCGTCTGCGAGCACTACTCTTATGCCGAGCGTCGCCTCGCTTACAACGTGCGCATTAGTCACGATGTAGCCGTTTTCCGAGATTATTATGCCGCTGCCCTGGCTCGAAGGCGCTATGCCGTTGCCGCTTTTGAATATCTGTATCTCGACTACCGTGTCAGCCACAGCCTTCACAAGCCCCTCAGTCGTGTAGCGGCCGTATTCGTCCTTGTCGGCAATGTCAACATCAGGGTATTTCGCCACCGGCAGCGTGAACTCTATGTTCTTTCCCCCTAAAATGAGGTTTGCCGCCCAGCCCCTGCCCTTTATGAGCACAGTGAGCATCGCCATTCCTGCTATCAGCACAGTCGTGATGACGACCGTCGAGGTTATCATCTTGATCTTCCCCGACCTTCTGCGCTCTTTTGCAGCAAGAAGACTGCCGGCCGCCGCATCATTTGAAGCACCGCTCGGCATGGAGAATACATTTTCCTCCGCCTCTGCCATTTTTATGTCATCAGCAAAAAAGACATCTTCATCAAAAAAGCTCAAAAAATCACCACCGTTTCAGCTAACAGCCGCCGTATCAGCCGACACAATTAATTATGCATTATGCATTATGCATTCTGCATTATAAGAGTATCACGCATTGTCCGAATTAGCCAGCGTGAATAAGAATTCCGTGTATTCGCCCTTGACGCTCTTTACCATTATCTTGCCGCCGTGCAGCCTGATGATCGAGCTTACTATGTTAAGGCCTAAACCTACGCCCGTCGCATCAAGTCCACGGGATTTGTCGGTCTTGTAGAATCTGTCGAATACCAGCGGCATTTCTTCTTCACTAAGACCCTCGCCGCTGTTTCTTATCGAGATAACAGTCCTGTCACCTATCGGGTTGAAGCCGAACTCTATGTATCCGCCCTTGTTTACAAACTTTATCGCATTCTCTATCAGGTTGTATATCACCTGATGAACAAGGCCTTCGTCAGCATACAGCCATATCCTCGGCGCATCAAGACCTCTTATCTCTATCTCTTTTTCCTCTATCCTGTTCTCAAAGGTCATCAGCGTCTCGACTATCAGCTCGATGACAGAGAACTTCTCCATTTTTGGTTCAAGCTCGCCTGCCTCTATCTTCGCAAGATTGAGCATACTCTTGACAAGCCTCGTCAGCCTGTGTACCTCAGAGGATATTATCCTTAAGTATTCCTCTCTCTTGCCCTCGGGTATCGTCCCGTCAAGAAGCCCGTCCACAAAGCCGCCGATAGATGTCATAGGCGTTCTCAGCTCGTGCGAAACGTTTGCCACGAAGGAGTTTCTCATCGTGTCGTAGCTCTTGAGAGATGCCGCCATTTCGTTGAAGGCGACACTCAGCTGCTTGAACTCCGCAATGTCGTAATCCGGGAAGGTAACATCAAAGTCGCCCTTACCTATCTTCTTTGACAGCCCGGCTATCTCCTTTACCGGCTCTGTCAGCTTCATCGTCGCAAAGTATACTATGAAAAGCGCAATGATAAGCACTATCACAGCCGATATGCCGAATACCTCGAGCAGGTTGTAGACGTAGTCGTTGTCCTCGCTCGTAGCAGCAGTACTGAGCATATAGTAATCCGGCCCGTTCGCCGAAAATTTCACGCCGCATACATGGCTGCTCTCGCTCGTCAGTCCGCCGAAGTTGTCGTAGACGTAGTAGTTGTCCTCGTCTATGCTCTCCAGCAGGTCTTCAGACACCTCAGTGCCTATCTTGTCCGAGCCGTAGGTCTTTTCAAGTATCCTTCCGTTTTTGTCTGCCAGTATAAAGTGGGCATTGCAGCCCATTGCATATTCCTTCATGATCTCGCTGGCCTGCGCCTTCCAGTCAGAAGGGGTGTCCAGCATGACCTCTTTTACTTCGTAAGCTGCACCGTCACAGTTCTTTTTCAGCAGCGCCTTTCTGTCTTCAATAAAGTACCGTGAAGAAACAAGCAGTAATACTGCGCCTAAGCAAATGAAGCTTATGAGTATTACTGCTGAACAGATCACAAAATATTTGGAAAATATGCTTTTTCCTTTATTCATTTGCCGGCTGCTGACCCTGCGCTGCCTGAGCCTGCTTTTCCTCTGCCTCGAACTTGTAGCCTACGCCCCATACGGTCTTTAAGCTCCACTTATCCGAAACGCCGTCGAGCTTTTCACGGAGCCTCTTAACATGAACGTCGATAGTTCTGGAGTCACCGTAATACTCAAAGCCCCATACCTCGTCAAGAAGCTGGTCTCTGGTGTAAACTCTGTTCGGGTTTGAAGCAAGGTGGAAAAGAAGCTCGAGCTCCTTGGGCGGCGTGTCAACAACAACACCGTTGACCCTCAGCTCGTACCTTGTCATGTTGACAGAGAGCTTGTCGTATTTTACTTCCTTTATCTCATTGTCGCCGCTGCCCTGGCCTGCACGTCTGTAAACAGCCTTTATTCTTGCGATTACTTCCTTGGTATCGAAGGGCTTTGTAACATAGTCATCAGCGCCGAGCTCAAGACCGAGCACCTTGTCAAATGTCTCGCTCTTAGCGGTTATCATGATTATCGGAACGTTAGACTTCTTTCTTATCTCTCTGCATACCTGCCAGCCGTCAATGCCGGGGAGCATTACGTCAAGCAGGATTATGTCCGGCTTTAAGGCGTTGAACTTAACGATAGCCTCCTCACCGTCATGTGCAAGTATCACACCGTAATTGTCCTTTTCAAGATAAAGCCTTAACAGCTCACATATGTTCTTGTCGTCATCTACTACGAGCACTCTTCCCATAGACATAATTACTCATCCTTTCTTACTTTTAGATATAGTTCACGGGTCATTGCAGGCTTTCTTCACACCTGAGACCGCCCGTCTGTTATCACGGGGCACCGCCCGTTCTAAGTGCCTCTCCCCAATTTTAAACAAAATCAAAGATTAATTCTAATTGATAGTAAAATTATAACAAATTAACACTCAAAAGTCAATAGATATTTTCAGATTTTGTGTGAACTATTTGTTAACTTACACAATTTGTTAAAAAACCACACCTATTGTTGCCATAAAATTTTGTCATAAATGCACGATTGCTGTCATTTCAACTTCCAGAATTAGCTATATGATTTTATCAAAATTCCCTTCATACTCAGCATTAACTAATTCATAACCACAGCCTGCACGGCATATATAATGTATAAAGGTAAGAAAGCCACATTTGCTGTGCGTTGTGCCTATATCTTACATAGCAAAAGCACGCCCGTTTGTGCAGATATACAAATTTTGTGTAAAGCTCGTGTAATCACTTGAATTTTTGGGAAAGTGTGATAAAATAGTATTTAGCACTCGGGGCATAAGAGTGCTAATCCATGTAACTAACACCGGCCTTTTGCAGTTAAGAGTTAACAGTGAACAGTTAACAGCTATGGTATGCGCCTGCGGCGCATGGATATTAAAACGTCCGGGTGAAAGCCCGAATGGGCATCATCGCCCGTAGGGCGATACCAAAACTATTAACTATTAACTGTTAACTGTTAACTGAATTAAGGGTGCGGTCTGAATAAGGAGGAATATATAATGACCATCAAACCGTTACAGGACAGAGTAGTTATTAAGATGACAGAAGCAGAGGAAACAACAAAGAGCGGAATAATCCTCGCAGGTACAGCTAAGGAAAAGCCGCAGGTCGCTGAGGTCGTTGCAGTCGGCGAAGGCAAGAAGGACGTCACAATGACAGTCAAGACAGGCGATAAGGTGCTCATCAGCAAGTACAGCGGCACAGACGTCAAGGTAGACGGCCAGGAATACACCATCGTTAAAATGGAAGATATCCTCGCAGTAGTAGAATAAACCCTTTTTGAAAAGTATTAACAATCGGAGGTAATAAACAATGGCAAAGCAGATAATTTACAGCGAAGCTGCAAGAAAGGCTCTCCAGGCAGGCATTGATAAGCTCGCTGACACAGTAAAGATAACATTAGGCCCCAAGGGCAGAAACGTAGTTTTAGATAAGAAATTCGGCGCTCCCCTTATCACAAACGACGGCGTAACTATCGCTAAGGAGATAGAGCTTGAAGACGCATTCGAGAATATGGGCGCACAGCTCGTCAAGGAAGTCGCTACAAAGACAAACGACGCAGCAGGCGACGGTACAACAACAGCTACTCTCCTTGCTCAGGCACTTGTAAGAGAGGGTATGAAGAATATCGCAGCAGGCGCTAACCCTATGGTAGTAAGAAAGGGTATGGCAAAGGCTGTTGACGCAGCAGTCAAGACAATAATCGAGAACTCCAAGAAGGTAGAGGGCTCTGACGATATCGCAAGAGTCGCTACAGTTTCTTCCGCTGATGAGAATGTCGGCAAGCTCATAGCTGAGGCTATGGAGAAGGTAACTTCCGACGGCGTTATCACAATAGAAGAATCAAAGACTGCCGAGACATACTCAGAGGTAGTCGAGGGTATGCAGTTTGACAGAGGCTACCTCTCCCCCTATATGGTAACAGATACAGATAAGATGGAGGCAGTTTTGGACGACGCTCTCGTTCTTATCACAGATAAGAAGGTCTCCAATATGCAGGATCTTCTCCCTCTCCTCGAGCAGATAGTTAAAATGGGCAAGAAGCTCCTTATCATCGCCGAGGACGTTGAGGGCGAGGCACTTTCGTCACTTATCCTCAATAAGCTCAGAGGCGTGTTCACCTGCGTTGCAGTAAAGGCTCCCGGCTTTGGCGACAGAAGAAAGGAAATGCTCCAGGATATCGCTATCCTCACAGGCGGCGAGGTAATTTCTTCCGAGCTCGGTATGGAGCTTTCAGAAGCAACTCTTGACCAGCTCGGTTCCGCACGTCAGATAGTCGTTCAGAAGGAGAACACGATCATCGTTGACGGCGCAGGCGAGTCTGACGCTATCAAGAGCAGAATTGCTCAGATAAAGGCTGCTATCGAGAACACCACATCTGATTTCGACAGAGAAAAGCTCCAGGAGCGCCTTGCTAAGCTCTCCGGCGGCGTTGCAGTCATCAAGGTAGGTGCTGCTACAGAGATAGAGATGAAGGAAAAGAAGCTCAGAATAGAGGACGCTCTCGCAGCTACAAAGGCAGCAGTCGAGGAAGGCATCGTTGCAGGCGGCGGTACAGCTCTTATCAACGCTATGCCGGCAGTTGAAGCACTCGTTGAGTCTCTCGCAGGCGATGAGAAGACAGGTGCTGCAATAGTTCTTAAGGCACTTGAAGAGCCTGTTCGTCAGATAGCTCTCAACGCAGGCCTTGAAGGCTCTGTAATAATAGATAAGATAGTTTCCTCCGGCAAGAAGGGCTACGGCTTCGATGCATATAACGAGGAGTATAAGGATATGATCCCTGCCGGTATCGTTGACCCGACCAAGGTCACACGTTCCGCACTCCAGAACGCTGCATCAGTAGCATCTATGGTGCTCACAACAGAGAGCCTTGTAGCAGATATCAAGGATCCTGCCGCAGACGCAGCAATGGCAGCCGCAGCAGCAGGCGGCATGGGCGGCGGAATGTACTGATAACCCCCTCCCTGCAAATAACTAAATAGCACAACGCCGCAAGGTCAGCACATAAGACCCTGCGGCGTTTTTGTGTTTGCATTACAGCGTAATTGCGGTATTATCATCACTAATATAGATCGGAGTCCGCAGCGGCAAAGCCGTTGCTGCGAAGGGGCGTGGGGGCGACCGCAAAGCCCCCACAATGTACCCTATGGGAGCGAGAGCGTTGTCTTGAAGGAAAAACTCTCCTACAGTATAGCTTCGAGGGTAGTCTCTCATTCTTCTCACGCTGCGGTAGGGGGGCTTTCGAGCTGTCGCAGACAGCTCATGCGCCCCCCTGCGGCAGCGAAGCTGCCGCCACCCCCTTCGGGGTGCAAAGCCTGCGGCTTAGCTGAAACCGTCAAGTCGGAACGGCCGAATGGCCATACGTCGGCGCAAGCCGACAATTCACTATTCACTCTTCACTGTTCACTATTCACTAAGCGCAGCGTTACCGCCCGATATGGGGCTCGTCTGCTTACGCTTCACAGCCAAGTTTCGCTTTGCGAAACTTGCAATAAGCGCCTGCGGCGCACCTCAATTATGCATTATGCATTATGCATTTTGCATTAATATAAAGGCCCCCGAGCGCTTTTTAACACTCGGGGGCAAAACTTATGTATTAGCTTCTGCCTTATTCCTCAGCAGTCTCAGCTGCCGGCTCAGCCTTTGCAGCATCAGCCTGCTGCTCGTTCCTTCTCTTTATGAGCACCTGCTTGATGCCTTCAAGCATACTTCTTGTAAAGGGAAGATTGTGTGACATCGGGTTTATTACAAAGCCCTTGATGGTGGATACCTGCTCGACCAGCATAGCAAGGTCGCCGAACTTCATCTTTACTCTCTGGAAGGGCTCTTTGGAGTTGAACTTGGCAAGCTCCTCAGCATCAGTGAATGCCGGGAAGTATGTCTCGTCCTTGTCGCCGTCCTTCTTTCTTATAAGGAGGAAGCGTGCCTTGGGCTTCTCCTCGAACTTTACCTCGTTGTTAGCGTTTGCAACGATCTCTTTCTTCTTCTCGATGATAGCCGGAACATAGAAGGTCGAACGGAGTGCAGCATTAATAGTTGCATTCTGTGTGTCGGGTGTGAAGTCCTTTCTCATGTTCTCTATTGCTTCAATGAGCTTGGGGTTTGTTACCTGCTGATCTGCCATAATGATTATCTCCTTTATAATGAATTTTTGTTGCTGTGTTGTGCTGTGTGTGATACTACAGTTCAAGATCCTTTTCAATGATGTAGCGTGGCCGCTGCTTCGTTTCAAGGTAGATCTTGCCGATGTATTCACCTATAATGCCTATAGCTAAAAGCTGTAAGCCGCCAATGCCCCATATGGATATGACGATAGTTGCCCAGCCGGCGACCGCCTTTCCCATGCACCATATGACGAAAAACCTTATCAGCAGTATTATGCTGACAAGAAAAACGAATATCCCGAGAAAGGTTATGAACCGTATCGGCTTTACCGAGAGCGAGGTTATGCCCTCTATCGCAAATGATATCATCTTTTTGAGAGGATATTTCGATTCGCCCTTCTCACGTTCGTTCCTTACATATTTGACTGTTGCGCTCTTGTAGCCCACCATAGGCACGAGCCCCCGCAAAAAGAGATTTACCTCTTTGAACCTTGCAAGCCCTTCGAGCGCCTCTTTGCTCATCAGCCTGTAGTCTGCGTGATCGTAGGTTATCTCAACGCCTAAATGTTCAAGCGTGCGGTAATACATCCTTGCGGTGTTTCTCTTGAACGCCGTGTCCTTGTCTCTTGATGAACGCACCCCGTAAACTATCTGTGCGCCCTTTTCATACTCATCAAGGAACCTGTCAACTGCATCGACATCGTCCTGAAGATCAGCGTCCATCGAAACAGTTATGTCGCACCTGTCCTTGGCTGTCATAAGCCCTGCCAAAAGTGCGTTCTGATGCCCTCTGTTTCGTGAGAGCTTTATGCCCACAAATGCCGGGGCTGCATTACTCAGCTTCTCGATGATCTCCCAGGTCTTGTCCTTCGAGCCGTCATCGACAAACATTATCCTGCTCTGCTTGCTCACTCTGCCCAGAGCGATAAGCGAGTCGAGCTTTTTGAGAAGCGCCTGCGCCGTTATCGGCAGCATCTCCTCCTCGTTGTAGCATGGAACTACTATGTATAAAACACTTGCCACGCCTTTATCCTCCTATCCCAAAGAGAATGCGTGCGTTCTCGTTAGTTTTTTCTATCACCGTCTGCGTATCGACCCCGAAGATCTCCGCCGCCGCAGCCGCCGTCTGCTCGCACATCGAGCTGTCAGAGCGCTGCCCACGAAACGGCTCGGGCGCCATGTACGGACAGTCCGTCTCGATAAGTATCCGGTCAAGTCCTGCCTGTGCGCAGGCTTTCTTTGCTTTCTTTGAGTTCTTGAAGGTAAGCACACCCGTGAAGCCTATGTACATACCGAGCTTTACCACCTCAGCCGCCGTCTCGGCAGAGCCCGAAAAACAGTGCATGACCCCCCTCGGCCTGAGCCCTGAAAGTATCTCCATGGTGTCCTCGGTGGCATTCCTGCTGTGAACTATAACAGGCAGCCCGTGCTCATTTGCAAACAGCACCTGCTGCTTGAAAATGTATATCTGCCTTTCCCTGTCATAGCCCTCGTAGTGGTAGTCAAGCCCTATCTCACCCACCGCCTTTATCTTGCCGCTCATTTGCAGCAGCCGCTCGAGCACGGCTATAAAGTCATCAGGTGTGGTGTCGCTGTTTTCCGGGTGAAAGCCAATAGATGTGTAGTAATTCTCATATTTTTTTGCAGCCTCTATGCCGTAGAGCGCTGATGCCTCATCTGTGCTTGCGTGCATCAGATATTCCACCCTGCCTGCAAACAAGCCTTCAATTACCGCCTGCCTGTCGCCGTCAAAGGCGTGGTCGTCATAATGGCAGTGCGAATCAAATATCCCGTCAAACAACTTTAACGATCTCCTTAACCAAATAGCTATACATATATATTATAACACAGCATCAGGGTATTGTCAAGAATTTTAATAAACCCGGCGCCGCTCCATCAATACCTACTAATCCGCAAGGAATAGAATGATTTCTTTTCTACCTAATGCACAGCCGCCCTGCCCCTGTAAAGCCCCCCATTGTACAAAATGCCGGCCGTCCATTCCCAGTTAAAAATCGCCAGTGAATTTGTATGTTTATTTTATACATATATAACACACCGCCGCACCGCCGCTTAGTGCAACACATACTAAACACCACCCCGAAGCGCCCCTCATCGCCCGATTTGCATTTTGTAAAAAACGGGTGTAGAATATAGTCAGACAAAAACCACAAGGGGGACGGTCAAAATGAAACAAGACAACAAACTCAGACTCATCACACTCACCGCAGTGTTCGCAGCACTCATCTATGTGCTCACAGCGTTCATACAGGTGCCAACTATCAAGGGCTATGTCCATATAGGCGACAGTGCAGTGTTCCTGGCAGCGTCGATACTTCCGACACCCTACGCAGCCGCAGCCGCAGCAATAGGCGCAGGCCTTTCCGATGCGCTCTCAGGCTACTTTATCTGGGTGCCTGCAACTATCATCATCAAGGCTCTCACGACAGTCGCTTTCTCCGGCAAGAGCTCCGGTATCGTTTCTAAGAGAAACCTGTTCGCACTGATACCTGCGCTTATCCTCTGCGTAGGCGGCTACGGCCTCTATAGCGGACTTGTTATCTATAACAGCATAGCCGCAGGCTTTGCAGACGCAGCAGCAAACACCGTTCAGATTGCCGCAAGCAGTATCGTGTTCATCCTTGTAGGCACAGCACTCGACAGATCCGGTGCTGCAAAGCACATCAGAGCAGAAGCAAAATGACCTCACCCCCAAAAGCGCCCGCCGGGCGCTTTTTTCAATGCATAATGCATAATGCATAATGCATAATGAAGGTGTCCTGCTCACGCAGGACGATATGCCCATTCGGGCAGAGCCGCCGAAGGCGGCGAACCGAAGGGTCGAGGGGCGACCGGAAAGCCCCTCGTGTACCCCCTGAGGACGAGAGCGTTCCCTTGAAGGTAAGCTGCCCTCACTATTTAGCTAAAAGGGTAGTTTCTCGCTATCATTACGCTACGGTAGGGGGGCTTTCCGGTCGCCCCCCTGCTCCGGCTGCGCCTACGCCACCCCCTTCGGGTTCACCCCCACACGCTGAGTTGAGGACGAAGAAGACGAAGACAGCCCCTTTCAGGGCGCAAGTCCTACGGTTTAGCCGAAACCGTCCGACCGACAGGCCGAATGGCCATAACATCGCCGTCAGGCGCACCTTCATTATGCATTATGCATTAAGAAAGCCCGCAGTCTCCTGCGGGCTTTCCTTATACATCTCTCCTTACAAATCCGTCCCACGCAGTGAGTAGGAATACTGCCATGTGGATAACTATAACAGCTATCGCAAAGCCGAGCGTCTGCCCGGGGAAAAGTGTCTGCCCCTGAGCTATCGTCTGGAGATTTGAGTTTGCAAATATCGTGTATCTGCCGGCATCAACATTGAACGCCATTTTGAGTATCTGTACGGCATTCTCGCCCATGCTCATGGCAAATATGCCAAGACCTATCGCCAGCGATGAGCTCTTTACAACAGAGGATATCGCAAATGCAAATGTCGCCATTACTACAACGTATACACTTGAAAGCATATACTGCTCGAATATGTATGTAAAGCCCGAAACAGCCTTTGTAACGCCGGCCGAGGTCTTTATGTACATAGCACCCATGTCCGATGTGCCGAAGAATATGATAGACGATATCAGCGAGAATATGTAGCAGAGTATCATCATGATGTAGCCTATCGAGATAACGGTCACATATTTCGATATCAGTATCTTGCCCCTCGTCCTCGGGTTTATGAGTAAGAACTTTATCGTGCCGTTTGAGAACTCGGAAGCGATTATGCCGCCAGCGATAACTATTATCAGCATTCCGATAAATGATACCACACTCGTGCTCGATGTAAACGAGTTCCATAATGTCTGCTTCTCAATGCCGCCTGTCTCGTACTGCGCTCCGCCGTCCTCGCTCACCATTTCTGTAAGCGACGAGCCTGCAATGTTTACCGTTATGTCGTTTTCAAGCCTGTATTTTGCAGTCAGCGCCTCGTCTTCGTATGCCTGCTTCTGCTGGTCGGAGAATGACGCCTCCTTCTGCATCATGCACTCAACATATGTGTCAAGTACAGAGTTGCGCCAGTCAGCATCGTCTGCATAGGAGTTCTCCTCAGGCGCTATATCCTTGTCAAGACGGTAGTCTATCGCCCAGATAAGGTCTTCATTGTCTATCCTTGTCTTTAAGAATTCGTAATAGCCCTTCCAGTCGTTGTTCTCTATAAATCCGCCGTAAAGCGTCTTTATGTCGCCGTCATACCCCTCCGAAGCCCTGTACGCAAGTGAAGTCTTGCTGTATAATTCCTCGTCAAACTTCACCTGTGCAAGCTCTACCTTCCAGTTGGTGATGTTTATCTTGTTGTCCTGTAGATATGTCAGGTATTCAAGGTGCTTGTCGTTTTTGTTTTCCTTTGCCGCCTCTATCTCATCAGTGTAATTGTAGCTTGTGAATCTGCTCTTTGTCTCGTCCAGATCGCCGTCGATCAGCAAAGTCAGCTTTACAAGCCCTGCCAGACCGAACGCAAATACAGCCACAAGCACAAAGATGAACAGGGTGGATTTCTTTTTGAGCTGCTTTATGTATTCGTTTTTCAAAAGCCCCATAAACTTACTCAATCTGACCACCTCCGTTGTTTGTCATCTCAATGAATACTTCTTCGAGCTTCTTCTTCTCTCTCATGGTAACTTCAAAGAGCCCGATGTCATTCATCACTATCTGCTTGTTGATGGCCGATATTATGTCATGTGCATTTTCGTTGGGAACTATAACTTCAAGCTCCTCGTTTACTATCTTCTTCTCAATGCCCTCAATGTCAACTATCTCGTAAGCCCTGTTCACGTCAGAGCACTTTATGAGATAGTCAGTAGTCGAGCCGTTCGATGAGCTTATCATCTCCTCAAGAGTGTATACGCCCAGCATATGCCCGTTTGCTATGATGCCTACCCTGTCGCACATCAGCTCCATCTCGCTCATAAGGTGCGACGATACGATAACGCATACGCCCTCCTCGTGTGCTAGCTTTTTGAGTATGTCACGCAGCTCCTTTATGCCTGCCGGGTCAAGACCGTTGGTCGGCTCGTCAAGTATAAGCAGCCTGGGGTTATGTAAAAGCGCCTGCGCCACACCTATCCTCTGCCTCATACCGAGCGAGTATTTCATTATCTTCTCGTTCATTCTGTTGGTAAGCCCTACAAGCTCTACCACCTTGTCTATCCTCTCGGCAGTCACGCCGTCCCTCATTCTTGCATACTGCTCTAAGTTCTGCCTTGCCGTGAGGTATTTGTACATCTCGGGGTTCTCAACTATACCGCCGACGTTTGCCATAGCAGCCTCAAATTCCTTGTTTACATTGTGGCCGCATATCTCTATAACGCCGTCGTCTGTCGAGATAAGACCCACCGCACACTTTATCGTCGTCGTCTTGCCTGCACCGTTAGGCCCTAAGAAGCCGAATACCTCGCCTGCATACGCCTCAAACGATATGTCGTGAAGAATGTGCCTCTTTCCGAGGGTCTTGTTGAGCTTCTCTATCTTAAGTACTGTTTCAGCCATTAACCCTCACCCCCTGACTTTTCCGGGCTGCTCTCATCAGCCTTGCCGTCAGCGCCCTTTGCACCGCCGACACGGATTATCTCAGCACCCTCCGGCAGATCGTTAAGATCGGCTATGCTCGCATTTTCGGGTATGTCTGTCAGAGTTCCGTCAGGCATCTTTATCTTGAAGCCTGCTTCACTTCCCTTACTGTCCTTGCCGTCTTCGCTCTTGCCGCTGCTGCCGTTTGCATATTCTGTAAGATCTATCTCTTCGCCGTCCTTGTCACAAAGATCAAGTATATAATTGCAAAATCCGTCAACGCCGACTATCTTCCATTCGCCGCCCTCGTATTCAAGGTAAACGCTCACCGTTCCCTCGTAATCCATAGTGCCCTCGTATTCAAGCCCGTCAAATACCTTCGAGGTCGTGGGTATCTCGACATTGTGATCTGTGTAATTGTAGCTGTCAAATATGGTGTTGTATGCATCGTCGTAAC
Organism: Ruminococcus sp. NK3A76; assembly: GCF_000686125.1. NCBI lineage: Bacteria > Bacillati > Bacillota > Clostridia > Eubacteriales > Oscillospiraceae > Ruminococcus > Ruminococcus sp. NK3A76. The sequence continues at coordinate 3,156,739 of NZ_JMMA01000002.1, read as the reverse complement.
CCAGCATATGTGCCTGGCCGATACCCTTGAATCTTATTGTGAGATCAAGATCTGCCTGTGCAAGATTAGGGCCTGCCTTTGATACCTTAAGGTCAGATACTATAGCCGTGCAGTCGGTCAGATGCCCCTGCTTGTATTCATCATCTGTGTATCGGTCTATGCCGGATGTGATGTCCTCAGCCGTGGTGTAGCTTGACAGATACGACTTGCTGTAGAAGCTGTTGTAGCCCCAGCTGTCGGTTATGACCTTCTCTAACGCCTCCCTGCAATCGCCGTCCTCGGAAACGCTTGCTCTGGCGCATTTGTCAAAGTATTCTTCGACAGTGGTCTTTATCTCATCCTTGTTGCTTTTGAAATTGAAGTAATCAAAGGTCACAAAGCCTGCAAGCCCCACAAGAAGTGCGCCGCCGAGCACAAGGCCACGGTTCAGCTTTTTAGTTTTCATGTGTCTCTTCCTTTCTGTAATAGGTCTGACCGGTGCAGCATTTTTATTCTGGATATCTGTTTCTGTAATTAAGGCAACACCGCACGAAGATTGTGCGCAAATTGCGCAGTCAGCTTTTTCGTCAGATTGCACAGATTTTCCGAAGGAATACTACCGTATTTCAAGGAAAAAATGTGTAATATGACGGAAAAGATGCAAGTAAGTTGCGTACAAAGCCTTCAGGCGGTCTTTGTGCGGTGTTGCCTTAAAATATTACACCAATCAAAGGATATTATACCACACACTTTTAATAATTTCAAGACCCTTTTCAAGCTCAGAGCATTAAAAAGCACCCGAAACAGCTTGCTTTCGCAATTTAATTAAAAATTTTGTGAAAAATAACGAATGAACATCGTTCATACTGCGAAATATATGATACCTGTGCAATGCAGCTCCCCCTCCCCTCTCCCTTGCAAAGCATTTCTTAAAACATTTGACTTCTTTCACAATTCTTTAACTATGAAAAGAGCGTTTTGTGTTGACCTTTACCATATTCTGTGGTATAATAGACTATCATAGGTCACTATACTCTTTTGAAAGTATACTATATTATAATATTAAAACGTCAAAGGTGGTGTTGTTATGCAGAGTAAACAGTTTTTCACGGTAGCTCTTGCTGCCTGCTTTGCAGCAGTGGGCGTTTCCGGGAACTATATGCCTGATATAACACATAACCTCGATAAACAGTCGGGCATGGTCTTCGAGGGTACAAACGATACCTATGTCCCCGAGGCAGTCGTCAACCATATAAACGAGCTTGAAAGTATCTCCCTGCCCCCGTATAACGGCTCTGCCGGCGTGTCGGTGTCCGCCGAGAATAACGGCTATGTCCTCCGTTCAGGCGACCGTACAGTCGATAGCTATTCCTTTGCTGACGATACCGGCAGAGTGCTCACAGCCACAGTCGAAGACGGCAAGCTCACCTTCACCGATGAATACGGCGCAGTCGTGACTAATTTCACTATCCAGGGGCAGCAGATAATATACGATACCTACGGCGATATCCATACGCCTCTCGGCGTTCTCCGCAGAAACACCGAAGTCCCCAAGGAGCAGTCGGTCGGCGAGCTCGTGCAGCTCTTTGAAAAGGATACAAATAACTTCAAGCTGATAGATGAGCTCGTAAACGGCGGCACACTCGAAGGCTCGGACTTCTCCTCCCCCGAGGAGCTCGTTTCGGAAGTAAACTCCACCTATCTTGAGATAGACGGCTACTCCGGCTATATCAGCAGCTATAGCGACGACGATGTCAAGGAAAAGCTCCAGGCCGTCGCCGCCCAGCTCGAGGAAATGACAGTCGCAGTCAATACCCAGCCCCCCTCTCAGGGCTCAGGCCCCGAGCTTAATATGAATAAGCTCATTATCCTCACAAGCGTGCTTAATAATACCCTCGAACAAAAGGGTATCCCTGTCGAAACTCCCGACAGCGGCACCGATAAGCAGGACCCTGAGTCAACAGAAACGACCACGACCACAAAGAAAACCACTACTACAACTAAGAAAACTACTACCACCACCAAAAAGAAGACTAAGAAAAAGACTACCACTGCTACCACGACTACAGCAGCAGAGACTCTGCCTCCGCAGACTCAGGCTCAGACCCAGGCCCCGGTAACAACTACCGCCCAGCGCCCTGTCGTCACAGTCGCCACCACCACCCTGCCGAGATTTACCGTCAAGGAATACAGTAAGACTATCTACGCTGTAAAGGCAGGTATCCTCTATGAGCAGCCTGACCTCACCTCAGCAAACCGTGGCAGCTATGAGAAGTATTATAACGCCGCCTGTACAGGTGAAACGAGCAACGGCTATTACCGCCTCGTCGTCAACGGCTATACTCTCTACGCTCCCAAGTCTGACTTCTCTGATGACCCGAATTCACTGATAATCACCACTAAAGCCCCCGAGATAAAGAAAGGCAATATCAATAAATATACCAAGGAGATGCTCACCCTTATAAACGCTCTGCGTAAGGAATACGGCGTTGCCCCCCTCGAAGGCTATGAAGTCCTCGATAACGCAGCGACTATCAGGGCAAAGGAGCTCGGCAAGCTCTTTAAGCATGACCGCCCCAGCGGCGATAAGTATAAGACAGTCTTTGCCGAGGTCGGCCTTAGCTACCACGCAATAGCCGAGAATATCACCTACGGCATGAATAAGACCTATACCGTTGCCGAAGCATTTGATAACTGGAAGAACTCGCCGAGGCACCTTGACAATATGCTAAACCCCGACTATAAGTATATGGCTATAGGCTGCTATTCCTATACCGACGATAACGGCGATGATTTCACCTACTGGGAGCAGCTGTTCTATACCCCCTGACACAAACACTCAGGCTGCCTCTTATAAAGGGGCAGCCGATAAAATATTTAAGGAGACACACACCAATGGAAAAACAAGGCTTTCGTAAAAATCTTATAAATATCGAGCCCTATGTCGCAGGCGAGCAGCCCAAGACGGCCGATATCATCAAACTTAACGCTAACGAGAACGCCTATCCCCCTTCCCCCGGGGTGCAGAAGGCTATCTCAGCATTTGACGCAGAAAAGCTGCGCCTCTACCCCGATTTTTCTTCCGAGCCGCTAAAGTCAAAGCTCGCAGAGTATTATGGCTTAAAGCCCTCGCAGGTCTTCGTCGGCAACGGCTCTGACGATGTGCTCGCAGCAGCATTCAGGGCATTCTTTAATTCCGATAGACCTATCCTCTACCCCGATGTGACCTATTCATTCTACCCCGTGTGGTGCGATATCTTAAAGATACCCTATAAGACCCTCCCCCTTAAGGAGGACTTCACAATGAATGTGAACGACTATACTCAGCCAAACGGCGGTATCATCTTCCCCAACCCCAACGCCCCCACGAGCATCGCCCTTGATAAGAGCGAGATAAAAAAGCTCCTCGATGCAAACAGGGACGTTATAGTCGTGATAGATGAAACGTATATCGACTTCGGCGGCGAGAGCTGTATCGACCTGCTGCCTGAATATGAAAACCTCGTCATCACACGAACCTTTTCAAAATCACGCTCGCTTGCCGGTATGCGCTTAGGCTTTGCAATGGCAAGTGAAGAGCTTATCAGCTATATGAACGCCGTCAAGGATTCCTATAACTCCTACCCCGTTGACGCAGTAGCTATAGCAGCCGGCTGCGCCGCAGTTGATGACGATAAGTATTTCAAGGATACTATAGCTAAGATAGTCTCCACCCGTGACCGCCTGACAAAAGCTCTTGAAGATATGGGCTTCACAGTCGCAAAGAGCAGCGCCAACTTCCTCTTTGCATCGCATAACAAGTATACCGCTAAGGAGATATTCTCATACCTCAGAGATAAGGGTATATTCGTAAGATTTTTCGATAAACCGAGGATAGATAACTTCCTGCGTATCACCGTCGGCACCGACGAGCAGACGGATAAAATGATATCAGCTATAAAAGAGCTTGTAGTATAAAGCGCAGGTGCTTTTGGCAGCACCTGCTAAAAGCATAAAGAAGAAAGAATAAATAAGAAATAAAAATAAAGGTATCGAGTAAGCGGTCGATGATTTAAAATATCATCGCCGAAGGCGATACCTTTATTATTCATTATTCATTATTCATTATTCTTTTTTCTTTATTATTTTTTATGCAGGCGCTCTTTGTATCGACACCTCAAAGAAAAAGGAAGATATCGACCTTAACGACCCCGACACATGGCAGCTTCGCTGGTTCGACCATACTGATAAAATATAAAAAGCGGCACCCTTGTCATGTATCCGACAAAGGTGCCGTTGCTCTATACCGGTATGCTCACAATGTAATCCACATACCCCTCGTGCTCGACCTTTTTTGTGTTCGCCTTTACTCCTGCCAGCTGCATCACCCTCACTGCCTTGTTCATCGTGTTTACAAATAACCTCACATCACGCAGTATCGGCGCACGCTTCTGATAGCTGCGCTTTATCTTCTCGGCCTTTTGTAAGCTCTTTATGTATTTCTCGGTCTGAAGCGCATTCATCGAGCAGCTGACTATCCGCTCTGTCACTTCCCTGCGCTGCTCCTTGCTCTCGCACCGAAGCAGAGCCCTTGCGTGCCGCTCCGAAAGCCCGTTTGTCATGATGAGCGTCCTCTCGTCCTCCCCAAGCCGTAAAAGCCGCAGCTTGTTCGCCACCGCCGGCTGACTTAAGCCTAACCTCAGCGCCGCTTCCTCCTGCGTGAAGCCGTATTTCCCTATCAGCTCGCTTATCGCCTGCGCCTGCTCAAAAAAATTAAGGTCGCAGCGCTGTATGTTCTCAATGAGCGCATATACCGCCGAGCGCTCGTCCGATATGTCAGTGATTATGCACGGAACGGTGTTGAGCCCTGCTATCTTCGCAGCTCTTAGCCTCCTCTCCCCCGAAACAAGCTCGTAATAGCCGTCCTTGTCTCTTACAGTGAGCGGCTGTATCACCCCGTCCTGCGCAATGCTCCGTGAAAGCGATGTCAGATCATTAGCATCAAAGACCTTTCTCGGCTGCCTGGGGTTAGGCTTTATCGCCCCCACCGGTATATCGAGCACCGCCCCGGTCTTGTCCGTATCAAACCCGAATAATTCCATGTCTCTTGCCTTGCTTAGTATTCCCATTTTCATTTTAAAGCTCCTTTTCTTTGTAGTGTCCCCCGGCGATCGACCGCCCGGGTGTAACTATATAATATACCTCCCCCTGCAAATATCAAGTCGAATCCTGCCGCCGGGAAATAAAAATGGGTATAAAAACAGCACCTGCCAGGGACATTTATGTCCTTAGCAAGTGCTTGTGGGTGATATTATAGTTCGATGTGCTCTTTGTAGTCTTCTGATGTCATAAGGTCGATAGTGTCTTTTAAGTCCATAATTTCAAGTCCTTTCTGTTTTTGGGTATAAGAAAACCGCTCCGATTACTCGAAGCGGTTCAAAAACGGCATTTTGGTGGGTGTGCCCCTTCCCACATTTCTTTTGACCCAAAGGGTGCGTAGCAGCACAATCTCTACTTCAAAATGCCTGTTCTTATCCTACTCATATTATACCATATTTATTCTCTTTTGTAAAGAGTTTTATTCCTTTTTTCTATTTTTTTAAGGTTTTTATCTCTTATACGATAAAATGTCATCACAGAATTTTTATAGTCATTATTATCAGTGTCAAGAATCAACTTTGCAACAACATTTAAATTTGTAGTATCAAGTCTTTTTACCATAAAAACAGTATTTTCGCTTTTTTCGTCCTTAATAATTAAATCCGGAGTATCAACAGTTGAAATTCCATATTGCTCAAATAACTCAAAATCTTCTGGATGACGATTGCGAATATGTTCAAGCCTTTCATCAGTAACAACTATCTCATCAGTCTTTAGCTTTCCAAATTCCTTTTCAAGTGGCTGAGTATTGATTCTCCCCAGCTTGTTAAACTCAGCCATATTATCACTTCCTAAAGACATTATACCACTTTCCCCCGTTTTGTCAAGCACCCTTGCCTCCAGCTCCTTCGCCTGCTCCTTACTATTCACCACAGGCTTAGACGCCGCCTCGGCTTCCTTTCGGGCTTTCACCTCGTCCTCTGATGCCTGCCAGGTCTTCTTGCTCCAAACGTCCTGCCGCTGCCTGCCGCACTCGTAAGTTACAGAACAGGTGCAGTTGTCGTGCCGGCGGAAGATGTCACCCTCCACCGCCAAAAAATAAATTTTTTACCCAATACCCCTTTTCAAAACGCAAAAATTGTAGTATAATAGATAATGTATAGGTATGCTCCGTAATAAGGAGTGTTGCCTTGATAGTTGATTTATACATTTAACATAAAGGAGTAATCAAATGGGAAAGGTCATAGCCGTTTCAAACCAGAAGGGCGGCGTGGGAAAATCCACAACAGTGGTCAACCTTGCGGCAGTCCTCGGTAAGAATGGTAAAAAGGTGCTCATAGTCGATTTTGACCCGCAGGGCAATACGACCACGAGCTTTGCAATAAAAAAGAGCCGTATCAGAAATACGATCTACGAGGTCATAACAGATAAGTGCGACCTGCTCGAATCAATAACAGCTACAGAGTTCACAGGCGTATCAGTCGTGCCGACAACGCAGGATCTGTCGGGCGCTGCGGTAAAGCTCATAAGCCAGCAAAACCGTGCGACACGCCTTCGCTCAAAGCTCGAGAACGCACGGGGGTTTTATGACTATGTGTTCATCGATTGTCCGCCGACACTCGATATGCTCACGATAAACGCTCTCGCAGCAGCCGACTCGGTGCTCATACCGCTCCAGTGCGAGTTCCTGTCGCTCGAAGGCCTTGTCGAGCTTTCGGATACGATAAAGAGAGTCCGCCAGAGCTATAACCCCACACTCGAAGTCGAGGGCATACTGTTTACGATGTATGTCGAACGCTATAAGCTCACCGCACAGGTAACAGGGCAGGTGAGGAAGAAATTCGGCAAGCTCGTGTTCGATACAGTTATCCCGAGAAACGTTGCGATATCCGAAGCCCCCAGCTACGGCGAGCCGGTGATCTACTACGACAAAAAGTCAAAGGGCGCCAGAGCTTATGAGGAGCTTGCAAAGGAAATGATAAAGAGGGACCGTAAAAAGTCCGTAAAACCTAAGAAAAACTAAAATGTTCCACGTGGAACATTGCTGAAAGGAAAGAGCCATGGGAAGAAAAAAAGCAAAGAAACAGCAGTCGGGTCTTGACGACCTGTTCAACGACCACTTCTTCGACGACGAGCCGGACGAGGAGCTCGACGAAAACTCAGACGGCGAGCCGTCCGCAGAAGGGGAGGGCGGCATGGCGAGAAAAGGCGTTGAGACTATCCGCCTGTCGCTCGTAGAGCCAAACCCCGACCAGCCGAGAAAGGAATTCGACGAGGAGAAGATATCCGAGCTCGCAGATTCGATAAGACAGCACGGCATATTGCAGCCGCTGCTCGTGCGGCCGCTCTCAAACGGCGGCTATCAGATAGTCGCAGGTGAGCGCCGCTGGCGTGCAGCAAGGGTCGCAGAGCTGACCGAGGTGCCGGCAGTTGTCAGAGAGCTTGATGATAAGCAGGTCGCACAGTTTGCGCTGATAGAAAACCTGCAAAGGGAAGACTTAAACCCGATAGACGAGGCAATGGGCTATCAGAGCCTTATGGATAACTACGGCATGACCCAGCAGGAGGTCGCAGACGTAGTCGGCAAGCCAAGGTCGAGCATCGCAAACAGCCTGCGCCTGCTGAGCCTTGATGTTGATGTGAGGAATATGCTGATAAACGGCGTTATCTCGACAGGACACGCAAAGCTGCTCGCACCGCTCGATGAAAAAAGGCAGCTCGAGCTTGCAGACCTGACATCGACCGAGCAGCTGAGCGTAAAGCAGCTGAGCGACCTTATCGAGGCACAAAAGAAAATGAAAAAAGCCTCACCCAAGCCTAGACCTAAAAAGCCCACCTTCCTTGTGGAGGCGGAGCTTGCGCTCAAACAGACCTTCGGCCAGCCGGTAAAAGTCGAGCAGGCAAAGGGCGGCAAGACAAAGCTCACGATAGAGTGCAAGAACGAGGAAGCCTTCCGGGAGCTTATGAAAAAGCTCACCGAGAGCCAGAGCTAAAGCTATCAAAACAAAAATGTTCCACGTGGAACAATTTGCATAAAGAGTTTATTTTAGGAGGAAAATTATATGTTGGACATCAAATTTTTAAGGACAAACCCTGACGTTGTAAAGGAGAACATCAAGAAGAAATTCCAGGACGACAAGCTCGTTTTAGTTGACGAGGTAATAGACCTTGATGCAAAATTCAGAGCTGCAAAGACACGCTGCGACGAGCTCAGAGCTTTAAGAAATTCCAAGAGCAAGCAGATAGGCGGCCTTATGGCCAAGGGTCAGAAGGACGAGGCAGAAAAGGTAAAGGAAGAAGTCAAGGCTTTCGGTGCAGAGCTTGAGGAGCTCGAAGTCAAGGAGACTGAGTATGAAGCTGAGATAAGAAAGAGAATGCTCGTTATCCCGAACATCATTGATGCAAGCGTGCCGATAGGCAAGGACGACAGCGAGAACGTTGAGATAGAGCGTTTCGGCGAGCCTGTAGTGCCTGATTTTGAGGTGCCTTATCATGTTGACATCATGGAGAGCTTAAACGGCATCGACCTTGATGCTGCAAGAAGAACAAGCGGCAACGGCTTCTATTATTTAAGCGGCGACATCGCAAGACTTCACTCAGCTATACTTTCTTACGCAAGAGATTTCATGATAGACAGAGGGTTCACATACTACGTTCCGCCTTTTATGATACGTTCTGACGTTGTTACAGGCGTTATGAGCTTTGCTGAAATGGAGAACATGATGTACAAGATAGAGGGCGAAGACCTTTACCTGATAGGCACATCTGAGCACTCGATGATAGGCAAGTTCATAGACACTATCACACCCGAAGCAGAGCTTCCCAAGACACTTACAAGCTACAGCCCCTGCTTCAGAAAGGAAGTCGGCGCTCACGGCATCGAGGAGAGGGGCGTTTACCGCATACACCAGTTTGAAAAGCAGGAGATGATAGTTGTCTGCAAGCCTGAGGATTCTATGAAGTGGTACGACAAGCTCTGGCAGAACAGCGTTGATTTCTTCCGCTCATTAGATATCCCGGTAAGGACACTTGAATGCTGTTCGGGCGACCTTGCAGACCTTAAGGTAAAGAGCTGCGACGTTGAGGCATGGAGCCCGAGACAGAAGAAGTATTTCGAGGTAGGCTCCTGCTCGAACTTAGGCGATGCTCAGGCAAGAAGACTTAAGATAAGGATAGCAGGCGCAGACGGTCAGAAGTACTTTGCACACACATTAAACAACACAGTCGTTGCACCGCCGAGAATGCTTATCGCATTTTTGGAAAACAATCTCCAGGCAGACGGCAGCGTAAGGATACCCGAGCCTTTAAGAATGTACATGGGCGGCAAGGACAAGCTGGAGAAATGCGCTAAATAAGAGATAGTATAAATGGAATCGATCATAGCATTCTTATTCTTTATGGTCACATTGATCGATATGCAGCATTTTGTGCAGATCGTGCTCATCATTGCTTGTCTTATAGGGATCATTCTGCTGACAAGAGGTATTATAAAAAAGAAAAAAACTCAGGATACGTCAGAGTCGGCACCGAATGATTCTGTTACGACCCGTGTGGTATTTATTGTACTGCTCATATTGGTGATGATGTCTATTGCCGTTAATTATCTACCCGACATTATCTATTCATAACAGTGCAACCGGAAAAAATAACAAAAACAAAGGCAAGGTATCACCGGTAGTATGCATCATACTGGGAATACTGTATTTGCTGCCGTCGGTAGGGTCGGGGGTGCTTATAGGCGGTGCGCTGATAAAGGACTATGTGATATCTCACAGGGATTACGAGGTAGTGACCGATGAATGGAGAGCGCACACTGTTTCCTACGAAAAGGCGGCAAGAGATGTGACCGGACAGCTTTTAGACGCTGCACAAAGCGGTGACAGAGAGCTTATAGGCAAGCTCTTTGCCAAAAGTGCAAGGGAGAGCAGGAGCTATGAAAGTGAGCTTGACCGGTTTCTGAAAGCGCTGCCGAAGGGCGAGGCCAAGGTATCATCTGAATATGCGGCCAAGGGCGTAGATTACGAAAACAGATATAAAGACACTTATGAGAACCGTTATTACAACGAATCGTTAAAGGTCGAGATAGACGGGGAGGAATACTATGTCTACGCATACTTCTGCATGAAAAATGAAGACCCCGACGAGATAGGGCTGATATTCTTCTGTCTGCAAAACGAAAAGGGATACAAGCAGCGCATTGATTTTTCAGGGCGGAATATTGCCTGCATAATAAAATAAGCTAAGGGGATAGCAATGACAAAACCGAAACTAACGGGGAAGGACATAAAAAAATACCTTTTCCCGGCAAAAAATGACAAGGAAAGATATTTACTGCTGTTTGTCCTGTCTATGGTGGGGATGCTTATATGCTTTCTGCCGTCGCTGATAGTAAACAAGGGCGTATTCCTTTACTACGGCGACTTCAACTCGCAGCAGGAGATGTTTTACTACCACTCGAATGAGATGATAAAAAACGGTGCCTTCGGCTGGGACTGGGGGACTGACCTCGGGTCGAGCTTTATTGGCTCATACTCGTTCTATCTGCTCGGGTCGCCGTTTTTCTGGGTGACGGTCATCTTCCCGCCGTCGTGGGAGGTATACCTGATACCTGTAATGCTCGGCGTTAAGACTGCCTGTGCGGCGATGTTCTCATATGCATACATAAGAATGTTTGTAAAAAACAAGGACGCAGCGTTTATAGGTGCCATGCTGTATGCATTCTCGGGATTTCAGGCGTACAACGTATTCTTCAACCACTTCCACGATGCAACGGCTGTTTTTCCGCTGCTGCTGATAGGCATGGAGCTAAACATCAGGCAGAACAAGCGTGGGGCTTTTGCTCTTGCTGTGGCTTTATGCGCCTGCATAAGCTACTACTTCTTCTTTGACGAGGTAGTATTCGTTACGATATACTTTATTATAAGAATGATAGGCGGAGATTACGACATCACCCCGAAAAAGCTGTTGGAGCTTGCGTTTGAGTCGATAGCAGGTGTGATGCTCGCAGCTATCATATTCCTGCCGGCGTGTCTTGACACGATAAACAACCCAAGGCTTACCGAGCGCTTCTGGGGGCCTGACCTGATAGCATACAACGACAAGTTCAGGATACTCAGGATAATACAGTGCTTCTTCATGCTGCCGGATATGCCTGCAAGAAACAACATATTCAATTCGGACACCGCAAGGTGGGCATCTATTGCAGGTTATATGCCGCTGTTCTCGATGACGGGCGTACTGGCATTTGTAAGGACAAAGCAGAAAAGCTGGGCAAAGAGGGTAGTATACACCAGCTTTGTGATGATGGTGATACCAGGGCTCAATGCTGTATATCAGATGATGACATCGACATACTACGCAAGGTGGTATTATATGCCAATTCTGATAATGGCTATGATGACCGCACAGATGCTCGAAGAAGACCCCGGAGAGGTAAAGAGAGCTTTCTGGCCGGTGGCAGGGATAACGATGTTCTTTGTGATATGCGGACTGCTGCCTAAGAAAGAGGACGACAAGATAGTATGGTTCAAGAATGCGCAGTATCCTGAGCTGTATTACATTCAGGCAGGAGCGGCTATCGTTATGACGATACTGCTTGCGGTGGTGCTCTTTAATTTCGCAAAGAGGGAGAACTTCCTGAGGGTGGCTTCATTCTTCACGGCAGGCGCCTGCATAGTGAGCATGGCTGTATGCGTATGGTACGGTGTTGCGCAGGGGCCTTACAATGACTACTACATAGAGCACGCTATAAGAGGGCGTGACAATATAGACCTGACGGAATTTGAAACGGACGAGGAAAAGGCAAGCAGCAACAGCTTCTACAGGATAGACACATCGCCCAATGTAGACAACTGGTGCATGATATGGGGCTTGAGCTCGATGAGGTGCTTCCAGAGCGTTGTGCCTTCCTCGATAATGGAATTCTACGAGACGGCAGGGCAGGAAAGAAACGTCGCTTCCCGTATCGAGCCGAAATACTATGCGTACAGGGGGCTTTTCTCGGTAAAGTATTACTTTGACGAGCAGGTAGATATGTACAGCTCGGACAAGGAAAAGAAAGAGCCGGCTTTAAACGAGGAGCACGAGGAGCTGCCGGGCTTTAAGTACGTCGGCACACAGAACGGCTTCAACATCTACAAGAATGAAAACTTCGTGCCTATGGGTTTTGTATACGACGAATACATAACCGAGGAGGAGTTTGAGGAGCTGCCGACATTAAAGAAGACAAACATTTTAATGCACGCAGTGGTGCTCGATGAGGAAGAGATAGAAAAGAATTCCGACATACTGGCAAGATCTTCCACAGAATCGAATATACTGACAAAGCTCGATTACGAGACGACTGCGAAGAAAAAGGCAGAGAGCTCATGCCAGAGCTTTGAATACGACACGAACGGCTTCACTGCCAAGAACACGCTCGACAAGGAATCGCTGGTATTTTTCAGCGTACCCTACACTAAGGGCTGGAGCGCTGAGGTGAACGGTGAAAAGGCTGACATAGTAAAAGCATCATACGGCTTTATGGCGGTAAGGTGCAAGGCAGGGGAGAACGAGATAGTATTCCATTATGTGACACCGGGGATAAGAGCCGGTGCTGTGATGACAGGGGTGAGTGCTGTGGCACTTGCTGAATACATCTATCTCAGCAAGAAAAGCAAGAATGACCCTGACGACAAAAAAGACAACGGCAAGAAAAAGGCAAAGAAAAAGGAGGCATAATGATGCATCTGAGAGAGGAGACCGTAAGATCAGAGCTGATATTTGACGGCAAGGTGGTCAAGCTATACAAGGACGAGGCAAGGCTTGAAGACGGGAGCATCGTAAACAGAGAGCTTATAAAGCACCCGGGCGGAGTATGCGTTGTGCCGATAGATAACGAGGGGAACGTATATCTTGTCAAGCAGTTCAGATATCCTTTCCAGACGGAGCTTGTTGAGATACCGGCAGGAAAGCTCGAATACGGTGAAGACCACAGGCAGTGCGGACTGAGAGAGCTCAAAGAGGAGACAGGTGCTGAGTGCGACGAGTTTGTGTACCTTGGAAAGCTGTATCCGACTGTGGCTTATGACAGCGAGATAATACATATGTATCTTGCGAGAGGACTGCACTTCGGGGAGCAGAAGCTCGATGATGATGAATTCCTTGATGTGTTCAGGGTGCCGTTTGAAAGGGCTGTTGAGATGACGATGAACGGCGAGATACTTGATTCAAAGACGCAGATAGCATTGCTGAAAACGAAAATATTGCTGGAAAGCAAACAGTAAAAAGAGCAAACAGTAATAAAGAAAAAAGGGCAAAAAGGTTTTTTGTCAAACTTTTTTCCTCAAAAAAAGTTTGCGGGGTCCGGGGCTGGCCCCGGCGTGGTTTGGAGCAGAGCTCCATATCGGCGGAGCCGACCAGGCGGCGAACACAGTATAGAAACGCTCTAAACTTTGAGTCATAAAGCCCACAAAGGAACAGATATGTTCGCCGCCCAAGCCGCAAACAGGGAGCGAAGCGACCGCTTTTGCGGCCAGCCGCCGCCGGAGGCGGCGGCAAGCGAAGCGAGGCGACAGCCGAGCGAAGCGCCGGCGGCCGAAGCCGAAGGGCGAGGCCGCAGGCGACCGATGCCGAATGGCGAGGTCGCCACCCCCCCTCTCCTTTCTAAGGAGAGGGGGCAGGGGGGTGAGGTTCGCCCCCCGGGCGGCAAGCACTTGCCGTGAGCTGAAAACATAGTATGCATCTGTTGACGAAAGGATGTGCTTTTAATGTTCAGAAGATTTAAGAAGGGTGTTATCGCAGGAACGATTTTTACTGCGATGAGTAATATGCACGCCTGCACATATGGACCGCCGCCGGACAGCGTTGCACCGAGCAGCGAGATAAAGGTGTATGATAACTCTCAGAATGAGTCTTCTGAGATAACGACTGACGAGACGACGACTACCACTACTACGACTACGACTGCTGCTAAGAAGACGACCACTGAGACGGAATTTGACCCGAATGATAACCTAAACGAGGACGTTTACGGGCCGCCCGAGTGGTTTGATGACAGCAGCGAGGAGGAGCCGGCTGAGACGACCGCCGCAAAGCCGAAGACTACTACGACAGCAAAGACTACAAAGGACACCGATTACGACCCGGACGATAACTTCAACGAGTGCGTTTACGGGCCGCCGGAGTGGTTTGATGACAGCAGCGAGGGCAAGTGAGAATGGAAAGCATAAAATGCACTCACCTCAGGCAGCTCCACGAATACAGGCAGGAGCTGAGAAAAAAACCGCAACTAAGAAGGCTTTTCTTAGAGCTGACGCTGAGGTGCAACGAAAAATGCCTGCACTGCGGCAGCAGGTGCAATGATGTCGTATCCGAGGAGATGCCGAAGGAAGTCTACTTTGAGTTTTTAGACAAGGTGAAGAAGGATTTCTCGCCGAAGCTGCCGATGCTTTGCATAACGGGCGGCGAGCCGCTGCTCAGGAGCGACTTTGCAGAGATAATGGGCTATGCACACAAGCTGGGGTTTCGCTGGGGAATGACGAGCAATGCGACACTGATAGACGAGGACAAGCTGGGTATGCTCAAAGAGACAGGGCTTGCCACGATATCTGTGAGCATTGACGGGCTTCGGGAAACACACGATGCTTTCCGCAGGCGCAAGGGCGGCTTTGACGAAGCGGTGAGAGGAATAAAGCTGCTGATGCAGGGCGGATTCAAGGAAGTACAGGTGACGACTGTTGTCACGAGGAAAAACATAGGCGAGCTGGAGGAGCTTTTTGAGCTGATGAAGGAGCTTGATGTTGACTCGTGGCGTGTCATCGGGATAGAGCCGATAGGCAGGGCGTTAGAGCTTGACGGATACACGCTTGACATGGCGCAGCAGCGGCAGATGCTCGACTTTATACGCACTAAAAGGTATGAGGGGTGGCCTGTGATGTACGGCTGCTCACACTACTTAGGGCTTGAATACGAGCGTGAGGTAAGAGACTGGTACTTTTTATGCAATGCGGGAGTATACACGGCAAGCATTATGGCAAACGGCAACATCGCTGCCTGTCTTGACATAGAGAGGCGGCCTGAGACGATACAGGGAAACATTCTGCGTGACGATTTTACGCAGGTATGGAAAGAGCGGTTTGAGATATTCCGCACGCCGTTATGGCAAAAAAGCGAGAAATGCCGTGACTGCGCAGAGCGTGACTTCTGCGAGGGAGGCTCTTATCACAGCTGGGATTTTGACAAAAACGAGCAGAGGGTATGCTTTATAATGCATGATCAAGAATGCCAAATGGAGACTTGAAAAATGTTTGAAAAGATACTGAGCACATCGGAGAATATCGGCACGGCCGCCTGCGCAGACAAAGAGGAATTCCTCGGGCTTGCGGCAGGCAACAGCTTCGTGGGCGGATTGTTCACGTTTTTCAGGAAAGAGGACGTTAAGGAAGGGAATATTCAGAGAGGTCTTCCCGGCGCTGAAAGAGGAGCTTGCATTCTTTGGCTATGACTGGCTCGGCAGGCTTTATTTTGTGGACAGCGCTACCAACAACGTGAAAATGGTCGATGCTTTTGACTGCGAATCCTATGCCACCGATATGCCCTTTGAGACATTCCTTGACGAGATCGTTGATGACCCTGACGGCTTTCTTGCCGCAGCATTCTACGAGGAATGGGCAGACGAAAACGGTGTTCCCGATCTGAAATACAGCAGCTGCACAGGCTGCAAAGTGCCGCTGTTCCTAAACGGAGCGGAAGACACAGACAACCTTGATATCACAGATCTTGAAGTCTACTGGACTATCAGAGGCGAGCTATACAATTAAGGCAATACAAAAAACGGTGACATACAAATGGTGATAAACGATCTGATACCGAAAGACAGATCTGACACGTCTTCTTTCAATATGCTGATGTCTTTAAGGCAACACCGCACAAAGACCGCCTGAAGGCTTTGTACGCAACTTGCTTGCATCTTTTCCGTCATATTACACATTTTTTCCTTGAAATACGGTAGTATTCCTTCGGAAAATCTGTGCAATCTGACGAAAAAGCTGACTGCGCAATTTGCGCACAATCTTCGTGCGGTGTTGCCTTAAGTGATAATGAGATAGATACGATAGTTCCCGAGTTGCTTGAATGGATACAGGACATGAACTGGGTGGTATCTGCATACATGATAAAGGTCCTTGCGTGTCACCGGGGTGTTGTCGAGAAATACTTACCTGATCTGTTAAGGCCTGAGCAGAAAGACGATGAATGGAAAAGAAACATTATAGCGCATCTGCTTACAGAATGGCCTTATTATCCGGACGACATCAGAACGATCACTGAGATAAGAAGGATCGCAGAACACCCTACTGACGGGGAGCGAAATGAATTGGCAGATGAGGCTGCGAAAGAATACCTGAGGCAACACCGCACACAGACCGAAACAAAACAAACACAATGCCCCGGAGCGATATGAAACGCTTCGGGGCATTGTGTTTATTGATGCTGCCGGGGTGGTTCGGGAACAGTGAATAGTGAATAGTGAAGAATGAATAGTGAATAGTATAGGGAAGATGGGTCTTCAGACTGCCGGGGTCTGGGCGGAGAGGGTATCGAGGGAGAGGGTGGCTACACCATTTAGATCCATACCGGCACGTTTACCGGAGATAAAGTCATAGCAGCCCTGGCTTGCTATCATAGCGGCATTATCGCCGCAGTATTTAAGCTCGGGAACATAGAGTCTGAAGCCATGCTCATCGCAGGCTTTCTGCATTGCGGCACGCAGGCCGGAGTTTGCAGACACGCCGCCGGCAACGGCTATCGTCTTATATCCGCCGTTTACGGCTGCCTTTATCGTATTACCGACAAGTATCTCACAGACTGTACGCTGGAAAGATGCTGCGACATCGTCACGGTTTAATTGCTGACCCTTTTGCGAGGCGTTATGGACGAGGTTTATCACTGCCGTTTTAAGGCCTGAGAAGGAGAAATCATACTCACTGCCCTGGACACGGGGGTGGGGGAGGTCGAAAGCGTGGGCATCTCCTCGTTTTGATGCATCGTCGATAAACTTTCCTCCCGGGTATTCAAAGCCGAGGGTACGGGCTGCCTTATCAAAGCACTCGCCGGCTGCGTCGTCTCTTGTACGGCCTATGACCTTATAGTGGGTATAGTCAGTGACTTCGATTATATGCGAATGGCCGCCGGAGGCAACAAGGCAGAGGTAGGGCGGCTCAAGCTCGGGGTGGGAGATATAGTTTGATGCTATATGACCGGCGATATGGTGGACATTGACAAGCGGCACGCCGGATGTAAGAGAGAGCCCCTTTGCAAAGCTGACACCGACGAGCAGCGCACCTATAAGCCCGGGGGCATAGGTTACGCCTATCGCATCTATCTCCGACAGCGAGAGCTTCGCATCGTCGAGAGCCTTCTGCACCACCTGATAGACATTCTCACAGTGGCGTCTTGACGCTATCTCGGGAACGACGCCGCCATAGAGTCTATGCTCGGCTATCTGTGTTGCGACGACGTTTGATACGACCTCACGGCCGTCCTTGACTACTGCTGCGGCTGTTTCGTCGCAGGAGCTTTCTATTCCTAAAACATACATATCGGTTACCTCGCTTATTTTTTATTGGGTCTAATGACAGAATACTTATTTCAAAGGGACACTCTCGTTTCGCTACGGTACGGCCTCGCCTTTCGGCATCGGCTTACCGCAAAGGCGGTCGCACCGTGCCTTTGGCACGGCTCCCTGTTTGCGGCGGTGGGCGGCGAACATTTTCCTTCGTTATGGTGTTTCGTAACCAGAGTTTAGAGCGTTTTTTAACTGTGTTCGCCGCCTTAGTCGGGCTTACGCCCGATATGGAGCTCTGCTCCAAACCACGCAAGGGCTCTGCCCTTGACCCGCAAACTTTTTTTGAGGAAAAAAGTTTGACAAAAAACCTTTTTGTCTTTTTATTCTTGTTTCTGATCATTCGCCGCAGGCGCACAATAATTATGCATTATGCATTCTTAATTCTGCATTTGGCTTTGCTGTCAAGCAAAGCCATATATTCTCTGCATTTCTTTTGAGGGCTCATTTCCCTCGCCGCAGACATAGAGGGGCTTTTCTATTGTGAGGAACGGCTTTGCGCCCTTTTTACCCTCGACAAGCACAAGCCAGGGTGCGCCCTCGGGGTTTTTATGCACTGTACGCAGGCGCTTAGGTTCTATCCCTGCTGCACGCATTGATGAGAAGATATCAGCAAGGCGCTCGGGGCGCTGGCAAAGGCAGAGCCGGCCGCCGAATTTAAGGTTCTTAGCGGCGGCTTTACAGACATCGTCTATCGTACACATGACCTCATGACGTGCGATACTCACAGCCTGCTCGTCGTTCTTAGCGCCTGTACCGCTTATCTTATAGGGAGGGTTACAGGTGATAAGGTCGAGTTCCTTTTCTGACTTATAGTCCTTAAGGTCACAAAGGAGGGGGGTGAGGGTATCGAGAGAGTTTTTTTGCTTTGTCATTTTAAGGAGGTCATGCGCCTTAGGCTGTATCTCGACAGCGTCGATATGCGCAGGGGCGAAGTTTTTTATTGTAAGCAGGGCGACTATGCCGCTGCCGGTACAGAAGTCACACACATAGTCCTTATGTCTGCCGCCTGCGAAGTCTGAGAGCAGGAAAGCGTCTGTGCCGAAGCGGTGCTCTTTACTTATGAATATCTCTATCTTATCGCCGAGCATCTCTGTTGTTATATCGTCATACATTCTTATTTCACCAACACTTTTTTATACATTGCGGCATCTTCCGTAGGCTTTTCATAGAAGGCTTTACGGTAGCCGACGAGCTTGAAGCAGTTTTTCTCATAGAAAGCGACTGCCGCCGTGTTTGAGGGGCGCACTTCGAGAGTGATGACCGAGCAGCCGTCGCAGGCTTTAATGCCGTGGCTTAGCAGCGCCTGGCCGACACCGAGTCTGCGGTACTTAGGGATAACAGCGATATTATTAAGGTCAGCCTCGCCGCTTATGAGCCATATGTTTATAAAGCCCACGATATCGCCGCCTGTTTCGGCTATAAGCGTGCGTGAGAAATTTGTCTCAAGCTCTCTTAAGAACTCTGTCTCGCTCATAGGCTGGGAAAATGCCTGAGCGGATATCTCTGCAAGCGCCTTACAGTCGCCGGGCTGTGCTTGTCTTACGTTTATATTCATTTCTTTACCTCTAAGTATTTTGAGTAGAGCTCGCCTTTTGAATAGGGGGTGACTTTAGCTATCTCACGGCAGGCATCGGCGGCACGCATACCGTTACCTATGAGTGCTTCGACCTGTTCGAGGGCTGACTCTATAGTCTGGGGGGCTTCCTCCTGCAAAGCGGCTGCGCCCTCGATAACGAGCACGAACTCACCACGGGGGGGAGACTGCTTATAGTGCCCGACTGCCTGCGATATAGTAGTACGGAAGACCTCCTCGTGAATTTTAGTAAGCTCCCTGCAAAGGGAGATACGTCTGTCGCCGAAAAATTCGAGCATATCTTCAAGAGTATTGACGAGCTTATGGGGGGCTTCATAGAAGATGAGGGTATTCTCAGTTCTTGCTGCACTTGCAAGCCGGGCAAGGCGCTCTTTTTTGCTCTGCGGCAGGAAGCCCTCGAAGGAAAAATGCGCTGTATCAAGGCCGCTTATGGCAAGGGCTGATACACACGCCACAGGCCCGGGAACGACCGTGACTTTTATACCCTTTTCATAGCAGAGCCTGACAAGACCCTCGCCGGGGTCGGAGATACAGGGCATACCTGCATCTGTGACTATTGCTGCGCTCTCGCCTGAGAGGATACGCTCACAGATACCCTCAGCGACCTGGCCTGCGCTATGCTCGTGGTATGATATGACCGACTTTTTTATACCGAAGTGGTTGAGCAGCTTAAGCGTGACCCTTGTATCCTCAGCGCAGATAAAATCGACGCTTCGCAGTGTCTCGACTGCTCTGTATGTTATATCCGAAAGGTTGCCTATAGGCGTTCCTACTACATAAAGCTCACTCATGTTGTTCCTCTTTTCTTGGAGAAATTGGAATTTATCGGGGCAATACATTGCCGTGGGTGCTATCCCCTCCGCCTGCTTCGCAGGCACCTCCCCTTAGGGGAGGTTGGTGCGCCTCGCTTCGCTCGGCTCTTGCCGCCTATCGGCGGCAGCCGCAAAACGGTCTCAGCGGCTGCGCCGCCTCGACATTTGCGGCGGGGCGGCGAACAATTCGTTCTTCACGGCGCTGTTGTTATCAAAACACTCTGCTGCTTTTATTACTTGTTCGCCGCCCTTGCGCCTACGGCGTTGGGACTCTGTCCCAAACCCTGCTGGGGCTCTGCCCCCGTCCCCGCAAGCCCTTTTTAAGGAAAAGGGCTTGACCCTAAAACCTTCTTGTGTTTTGTTCCCCCACAAATCCCAGTTTATCTTATCATCTCTGCAATCATTTCCAGATCGTGATAGGTAAACAGCTTATCCGTATTACCTCTTATCTTTGCGCTGTTGGGAAGACCCTTGACATACCAGGCGACGTTTTTGCGCATCTCCTTGATGCCCTGCTCCTCGCCTTTGAGCTCGCAGAGGAGTTTACCGTGTTCAAGCATTATCTCGGCCTTGCGTGGAGGGTCGGGCTCGGGGAGGAGCTCACCTGTTTCAAAAAACCTCTTGACCTGCTCAAAGACCCACGGCCTGCCGTAAGAGCCACGGCCTATCATCACAAGGTCGCAGCCGGTCTGCTCATACATAGCCTTACACTCCTGAGGGGTCTTTACATCGCCGTTGCCGATAACGGGGATACTCACCGCAGACTTGACCTGTCTTATGATATCCCAGTCGGCAGAGCCGGAATACATCTGCGTTTTTGTTCTTGCGTGGACGGCTATTGCTGATGCGCCTGCCTGTTCGAGCATTTTTGCAAGCTCAGGGGCGTTTATACTGTCCTTATCCCAGCCGGAGCGTATCTTGACTGTGACGGGGCATTTTGCGTTATCGGCCACCGCTGCTGTTATCGCCGCTGCACGGTCGGGGTCTTTCATAAGCGCAGAGCCGCTGCCGTTTGAGACTATCTTAGGCACGGGGCAGCCCATATTGATATCAATTATATCCGGCTGAAAGTCGTTAAGCATTGCTGCGGCACGACCCATAAACTCAGGCTCCTCGCCGAACAGCTGGAGAGCGCATGGGCGTTCTTCAGCGAGCACACGGCAGAGCTTAGCGGTGTTTTTATCGCCGTAGACAAGACCCTTTGAGGATATCATCTCGCTGATAAGATACGCCGCACCGAAGCGCTTGCACATAAGTCTGTATGCCGCATCTGCCACTGATGCCATTGGGGCGAGGCAGGCGGTCTTTTCTATCTTCACGTTTTTGATATTGATATATTCCATTCTATGACCTCGATTTTCAGTGCTTTTTTGCATACTATTTTCATTATAGCATATTTTGAGAGAAAGAGCAATATAAAGAGGGAAAATGAGAAAAGAAATACAAGAAAAAACGTAATAAAGAACAAAAGACAAAAAGGTTTTTGCCAAGCTTTTTCCTCAAAAAAGCTTGCGGGTATTGTTTTATTCTCGCAAGCTCGAACAAAACGGCAGAGCCCTTGCGTAGTTTGGAGCAGAGCTCCATATCGGGCGCAAGCCCGACCGGGGCGGCGAACACAGTAAGGAACCGCTCAGAACTTTGGGAACGATACACCATAACGAAGGAAAATGTTCGCCGCCCACGCCGCAAACAGGGAGCGCAGCGACCGCTTTTGCGGCAAGCGAAGCGAGGCGAAAGCCGAGCGAAGCGCCGGCGGCCGAAGCCGAAGGGCGAGGCGAAAGCCGAGCGAAGCGCCGGCGGCCGAAGCCGAAGGGCGAGGCCGCAGGCGACCGATGCCGAAAGGCGAGGCCGCCATCCCTCGGGCAGCGAGAGAGTTCCCTTGAATGAAAGCACTCGCACAAGCTGCCTGACACCCCGGGGGGGAGCCTCGCCATTCGGCTTCGGCTTTTTGCCTTGCTGCGCAAGGGCTGCCGCAAATGCGGTCGCACCGTGCCTTTGGCACGGCTCCCTGTTTGCGGCAGTGGGGGCGGCGAACAAATTCGTTCCGGAAGGGGCGTTAAGGCTCGAAGTGCGTGCTGTTTTTTTTACTTGTTCGCCGCCGGGTCGGCGCCGCCGATGTGGGGCCAGCCCCACGCCCTGCTGGGCTCCGCCCAGGCCCGCAAACTTTTTTTGAGGAAAAAAGTTTGACAAAAAACCTTCTTGTGTTTTTATGCTCCTACGTTTTGGCACTCACACGCTTTGGTTTTTTGTCAAACTTTCTGATTATTATTATAGGCAACACCGCCGGGCCACCGGCGGATACCTTTGCACGCCATCCACTTGCAAATTTTCCGTCATATTACCCAAATTTACCTTGAAATACGTTAGTATTCCTGCGGTAAATTTAGCCAATCTGACGAAAAATTTGACTGCGTGTCTGACGTACAATGGCCCAGCGGTGTTGCCTATATTTTTACTCTTTATATCTTACATCTGCATCGACATCGCCGCTGATACCGCTTATATTACATAGTCCCTGCTGCCAATAGGTATACATTCCCTCATAATCTGTCTGCTCGGCGTAGTGTGCAAGCCACACCTCCCGGCTATTATCTTCCTCCCAGAAGCTTTCAAGGAAGCTCTTACTGCTATAAAGAACTGCCTTATAGCCGTTTTGCTCGATGACCTCACGGAATGCGTCATAGCAGAGGTTAAGGTCATGGATACTCATTCCATAGCGCTGGAAGCGGTCAAAGCTCTCCCAGTCAAAGGCTACGGGCAGCTGGAGCTCACGGCCTGCGAGCTTATCTACTACCCACTGTGCGTGCTCTTTCGCTTCCTCGGGGGAGGAGCAGGAGCTATAGAAATACACGCCCGTATCAAGGCCTGCGTCTATTGCGCCGGTGAGGTTTTTCTGGAAGTTCTCATCGGGGTAGATATTATCCGAGTGGTGCGCCGCCCTCACAAAGACGAAGCTGCAGCCGGCGTTCTTAACGGCCTTAAAGTCGATATCGCCCTGCCAGTAGCTGACGTCTATACCGACATCGGCGGTGTCTGACGAATAGGCCTGCTTAAAGTCGGCAAAGTCGCTTTTTGGGATATCGGTACGACCCTGGGGGAGAGTATCGACGACGCTTACGGTAGCGGTCTTGGTGGTGGTGTTGCCGCTTGAATCCTTAAGCGTCAGTATGATATCGTAGTCGCCGGGGGTCTTGGTATCGACTGTGCCCTCATAGCTGACTGCAGGGGCTTTATCGAAGTTATCGCCGAAGCCTGTATTGATATTCGGGTCAAACCCCGAGCCGGTATGCACGGTTATTACGTCCGGGCAATAGATAAACACAGGCGCTGTGGTATCGGCAACGGTATACTTTATCGTCTTTTCCTCACCGCCGAAGCTGACTGTGAGCTTATGCGTCCCCACCGAATCGGTCGGGACGAGCGCATCGCCGTCGTCGGGGGCGACTGTACAGTCTTCAAGCCAGTCGGAGACGGTGAGCTTCTGATAGACCTCTAAGGTATCCTTATAGGAATACTCTATCTTAGGCTTTTTAGGCTTTTTCTTCGTGGTCACCGCCGTGGTCGTGGCTGCGGTGGTGGTAGTAGTCGTTTCTACGGGCTGCTCGGTGACGGCGGCGGTCGTCTGCTCCACGGTGCTCACGGCATCGGGGTTATCGGATATCTTATCACCGCAGCCGGTCAGCAGCAGTGCGAGTACTACGGATAGGTATTTGCTTTTCATTCTTTCACCTTACAATTTATGATCTGGCGCTCCCTGAAATATCAAAGCCAAGAGAAAAACTTACGGGAGTTATTTCAGTGTGCGGTCTATCCACTTGATCATACCGGAGATATTATCCTCACGCTTTTCAACGAAATCTCTGATACACTGTGAGGAAGCATAGCCGCCGCTTAAGGCCTCGTCCTTTGAGCCTGTATCGGGATATCTGTCAAAGAACTGCTCATAGAGGGGGCCATACTCGCTCTCATAACTGTCGAGGGCGGCAAGGAGGGTATCCTTTTTATAGATGCCGTTTGAAAGGCCTTCGAGCTTATCGCAGAAATCCTTCTTGAAGTCGTCGTTTGTCATGAGGTATGCATAGCAGAGCACGGCAGGGTTATTGGTGTCCATATCGAGCAGGCCGTTACGCTTATAGTTATCCTCCTTGACGGTGTTGGTGAAGGCATCGCTCTTACCGCTGACGCCGCCGAACTCCATATCATAGAACAAAAATCTCCATCTGCCATCGGCGTACTCGTTGCTTTCATCGACCTCGGCGGTCTTCCACATCGACCAGTTCTTGCCCGGCCAGTCCCACTTATTATTTATCCAGACCTCGGCGAGGAAGTAGTCACGCACGCTGTCAACATCGACGAGTTTTGAGAATTCCTCATAGTCTTCCTTGCTCTTAAGGTCATCGTGGGTCTTGAAGAAATCCTTAAGGTCTTTAAAGAAGTAATCCTCGTTCTCGCCCTCGGGCAGCTTGCCCTCATCGAGCTTATAGCCCGACTTATACTCCTCAGCATCGCCCTTATAGATAACTACCTGCTTATCGTCAACGCCGTAGTGGTCTTCAAAATAGTTATCAGAGTAGTCTTCTTCAAGGACATATAGACCCCAGTACTCGCCGTTTAAGTATACCACGCAGGGGCGTGATGCCTTTGTCGAGCAGTCAAGCGACTGGCTTACGTCCTGCCAATAGGTATCGTTGAATTTTGCCGTGAATGCGCAGTTGCCGCCGGCACGCAGGGTGAGTGTCTTGAAGCTCTCAAGTTTATTGCCGTCCTTATCAGTTGCCTTGCCCTTGAAGACATCGCCCTCGAACTTCTTCTCGCCGTAGTCCTTCTTAGCGTAGAGGCGCAGACCCTTTACAAGGTCGGAGCGTGAGTAGTTGCCCTGTATCCTTATGCCGCAGTCCTGCGATATGAGCTGTGTGGTGCTGTCGGGTGACATCTCGAAGAAGTTGACATGGCAGGGGCGCTCCCACTCCTTGCCACGGCCTTTATAGTTGGCATCTATCCCCTTTCGTGCTGTCTCGCCGTCGGTATTTAATTCACCGCTGTCAAGCTGCTTTTTGAAGTCATTCTCAAACAGGTCGCCCTTGACATAGATGCCCTTAGCGCTGTCAAAGAAGTTATCAAAGTCGGTACTGATGCTGACAACTGCAAGGGTGCCGCCGCAGGCCTTGGCACTCTCGGCAAGACCCTTGATATGCTCCTCGGCTGTTCCTATATAGTAGGTCTGAGTTTCAGTAGGCGACCATTTACCGTCCTTATCCTGAGCGGAGGCCCTTATGACTGTACACTTATCGACCTTATCGTCAGCAGGGGCTTCCTTTTCGCAGACGAAGGTCTTGGATTCATAGTCTATCTTATTGAAATTGCCGGAGATAAGCGTCGGGGAGACTGCCGAGACTACGTTTTTGTCGCCTGCACGGCTCTTTATCTCTATCTTATCGGTATATTCCATTCTTGTGCTGCTCGCTGCAGGGTCGGAGCCGTCGGTGGTATAGTAGACCTTACCCTCGCCGCAGTCAAGGGTGAGGTCAAAGGCCTTATCATACACGCCTCCCTCGGCTGAGAACTTGACACGGCTCTCGTTACGCTCGGCATCGGCAGATGAGTCGTCGTCTTTGGAGCTGTCATCAGCAGAGCTTTCATCATCAGAGGAGGTGTCGGGCTTATCCTCGGTCTTTACTGATGATGAGCTGTCGGAGGCTGAAGATGAGCCGGAGGAGGAGTATGATCTATTACAGCCTGCGAGAGAAAAGGTAATGGCAAGCGCCATTACAAGGCTGAGTGTTCGGGTCTTCTTCATAAGCGATCTTCCTTTCGTTATCTTATATATGGGTTTAATATCTTTGCATATGTTAAGTGTATCGCCTAAATCTTCGTTTCCATAAACCTTGCAAGCTCGCCTGACCTGCCGTGTGCCACTGTGACTGTGACCGAGCAGCCGGCTGTGAGCAGTGTACGCATGACAAGGTCGCAGCAGACCCTGTTGGGGCTGTTACTGTCGCCGAAGCCTGCGTCTGTTGCTGTGAGTATTATCACGGGGCAGGGGCGCTTTATAAGTCTTGCGGCATCGAGCAGACCCTGAACGAACGGATAGCCGGGCTCGGACGTTCTGATACCGCTCTGTCTTAAATGGCGTATAAAGCCGTTATAGTAGAGCACGGCGTGGTACTCGCCCTTTCCCTGTGAGGGGGAGGCTCTGCCTATAGACATTATGATACAGCTGCCTGAATGGAACTGAAAAAACTTATCTATACTTGTGCCCTCCGGGAAGGGCGATAATGTGAAATTTTTGATACCGTTCATAACACTCACTCCAAATACAATTATACTTTTTAGCAAATACAAAGTCAATACAAGGGAAAAAGCATAATAGGATATGATAAATTATTTGATGTTTTATACAATATGCAACGGGGCGTTCGTGGCAGTTTGCACAATGCTTTTTTCAGGTAACAGGTCACATTGGCGGACGGATATAAGATCTGCGAAGATAAACCCGGCTGTATGGGGAAAATACATATTATCATATTGATTATTTGGCTGTTCTGGTGTATAATGAAAGGGAACGATATATTTATGGAGGAAATGTGATAATGTCTACTATTTGCGCAATATCTACTCCGCTCGGGGTCGGGGGGATAGCTGTTATAAGAATAAGCGGCGAGGGAGCTCTGGCGGCGGCTGAGAGGGTGTTTTATCCCTTTGCTGACAAGGCAGTGAGCAGCATGGAGGGCTACACCTGCGCCTACGGAGAGGTAAGGGACAAGGACGGCAGGACGGTAGATGATGCCGTACTCACCGTATTCAGAGCGCCCAAGTCTTACACCGGGGAGGACGTCTGCGAGATATCCTGCCACGGGGGGATATACGTCACAAAGAAGATACTGCGCCTTTGCATAGAGGCCGGCTGCGAGCCGGCAATGGCAGGGGAATTCACAAAGAGGGCGTTTATAAACGGCAAGCTGTCGCTGACACAGGCCGAGGCAGTGTCGGATATGCTGAGCGCTGAGGGCGACTATGCGCTTTCATCGGCGGCGCTTGCAAGAAAGGGCAGGCTGTATGCCGACATCAAGAAGATAAGCGACAGCCTGATAAAGAGTCTCGGCGAGCTGGCGGCGTGGGTGGACTACCCTGAGGAGGACATTCCCGAGGTGGACGAGAGCGAGCTGCTTGAAACGCTCAAGGAAAACAGAAAAGCACTAAAGCGGCTGCTCAGAGACTACGACAGCGGCATGATAATCAAAAACGGCGTAGACACGGTCATCGCAGGGAAGCCTAATGTCGGCAAATCAACGCTTATGAATCTACTGCTTGGGTATGACCGCTCGATAGTTACCGACATTGCAGGAACGACGAGAGACGTAATAGAAGAGAGCGTGCGGCTGGGGGCTGTGACCTTACGGATATCCGACACGGCAGGGATACACGGAACTGATGACACGGTGGAAAAAATGGGCGTGGAGCTTGCAAAGAGCAGGCTTGAAGAATGCAGGCTCATCATCGCTGTGTTTGACATATCATCACCGCTTGATGATGAGGACAGGGAGCTGCTCGACTTTATCGCAGGGCTTAAAAAGAAGACCGTCATCGTGCTCAACAAGACGGACAAGGCGCAGGCGGCGGACAGGACGGAGTTTGAGAGATACTCGGACAACATCATCGCTATAAGTGCAGGCTCGGGCGAGGGGCGTGAGGAGCTTTCGGGAATGATAGAGACTATGTTCACGCCGGAGGACTACAACGCCGACAGTACCGTTTTTGCAAACGAGAGACAGAAGATGTGCGCCGAGAGGGCTTTGGAATGCATCGAGGACGCTGTCAGGGCACTCGAAGCAGGATTGACGCTCGACGCTGTGACCGTTACTGTAGACAGGGCGGCTGAACACCTTGCGGAGCTGACGGGAGAGAAGGCAGGAGAAGCCGTGGTAAATGAAGTGTTTGCAAAGTTCTGTGTGGGAAAATAAAAAATAATAAAAGATAAACAGTAATAAAGAACATAGGGGCAAAAAGGTTTTTTGTCAAACTTTTTTCCTCAAAAAAAGTTTGCGGGTATTGTTTTATTCTCGCAAGCTCGAACAAAACGGCAGAGCCCTTGCGTAGATTGTTTCATTCTCGCAAGCTCGACTGAAACGGAGCAGAGCTCCATATCGGCGGAGCCGACTTAGGCGGCGAACAGGGAGCCGTGCCGAAGGCACGGTGCGGCCGCATTTGCGGCAAGCGAAGCGAGGCGACAGCCGAGCGAAGCGCCGGCGGCCGATGCCGAATGGCGAGGCCGCCCCCACCCCCCCCCCGGAGAGAAGGAGCAGAAAATGAGAAAGAACCAAAAGAGAACAATGCACTTGGCGCTGATAGCTTGCCTTGCGGCGACACTGACGATGAACGCTGCATTGACGGCTCGGTGCGCAGATAATGCAAATAAAAAGGAGGAATGTGCTATGCTGCCTGTGGGTGAAGGACTTGAAGCAGTGGCAGAAAATGCTGTGAAGGCACCGATAGTGTTTGAAAAGCTGTCGCTTTCGGAAAACTGGTGCGAGGCGGAAAGCCGGGAGTATGAACTCGTGTGGGACGGGAAGGACTTTGTCTGCTCGCTCTACTACGGCCGCTGGAACGATGACGAGGAGCGTGAGGAGTGCCTTGAAAAACGTGTCACGCTCGGAAAGGCGGATTATGAAGGCTTCTGCGAGGGGCTCGGCAAATGGGGCGTAAGAGGGTGGCTCGGGCAGTCATACAGCAACCCAGATGTGCTCGACGGCGAGGGCTTCCACCTGTCGATAGAAATAGGCGGAAAGAAACACTGGTCGGGCGGCTCCAACTCATGGCCGGAGGGATACAGGGAGTTCGATGAGGGACTACAGGCTTTCTTTAAGTGACTGTTTGTGCATTTTGCATTGAATTGCCCCCCGATTTTTTACGGGAAATGTACTATAATTTTAAGACAAAATACTTGTCTTTGGCAGAAAAATATGTTATAATTGTAGCAACTAAACGTTTTCGTAAATAATACTTACTATTTAAAATACACAAAGGGGTACTGAAAAATGGCTAAGGTCGAGAGGGAGTTTGATTTTAAGGGCGTGAAGACTGTGCGCCTTGAAGCAGGAGGCTACACGGCTGTCATAGCATACAGCATGGGCAGCTCGGTGCTGAGACTCAGAAACGAGGAAAAGAAGACCGAGGTGTTCCGCTATAAGGACGAGATAACAGCAGAGCAGATAAACGAAGCAAGAGAGATATGGGGACTGCCTACACTCTATCTGCCGAACCGCTTTGACAGGGGAGTGCTTAAGACCTCTGATGCGGTATATCATCTGCCGATAAATGAAAAGGATCTTGAGAACTTCATTCACGGCTTTGTTCACAAGAGAGAGCACAAGGTAGAGCTGTGCGAGGTACAGGGCGACAAGGCAGTATGCAGGACTTACTATGATTTTGACGAGGGGGACGAGATGTTTAGATATCTCCCTCTTGAATTCAGGATAAGCTACACATTCACGCTGAGCAGTGAGGGACTTTTACAGGAGATAGAGCTTGAAAGCAAGGCTGACAAGGCTTTGCCGGTATCGGTATGCACTCACACCTGCATAAATGCTCCGATAACTGACGGCGGCGACGAGGCGAAGCTGTTCTTTGAGGTGCCGGTGGTAAAGAAGTGCGTACTTGATGAGAGATGTCTGCCGACTGAGGAATTGGCAGAGCTTTCAGATTACGACAAGCAGTACAAGAGCGGCGATATGCAGGCAGTCTGCCACGACATTTCAAACGATATGTACACAGCAGGAGAGACGACCCTTGACGGCAAGCCTTTCTACGGCATTATCATAACCGACAGGCAGTCGGGCAGAAAGATAATAAACGAAGTTTCCGGAGAATTCAAGTTCTGGAATATGTGGAACCACTGCGGCGACAAGGGGTACTTCTGCCCCGAGCCTATGACAGCCATGATAAACTCGCCGAACCTGAGTCTGCCGGGAGAGGTATCGGGCTACACTGAGCTTCAAAAGGGCGAGGTGTTCAGGTGCTGGCAGAGGTTTGAGGTGCTCTGAGCAATGCATGATCGAGGTATCGCTTCTGTGCATGGTGTCGTATGAGCGGAAATTATAAAGAAAACAAGCCCTTTGGCTTGATATAAACAAAAAAGATAAAAACAAGAGACAACAAGCGAGGAAAACAAAATGAAAAACAGAAAATTCTTAGCATTGCTCGCAGCATTTTGCTGTGCGGTGCTTGTTTCCTGCGGAGATGTAAAGGACAGCAGCAAAAAGGATACGGCTGCTTCTTCGTCACAGGTGCAGGAAGCAAATGAAAGCAAGAGCGGTGACAGCTCGTCTGAAAATGAGCAGCAGGACAGCGAAAGCGAGGCTGAAGATCTCTCAAAGGGAGACATATACGAGCGTGCGCACGAGGTCGCTTTTAAATGGTGCGGCTTTATGGCAAAGGAAGACACTGAGTCTGCCAAGGCGCTGTGTACTGACGAATTTGCAGCAGAGCTTGATGATCTGTATCAGAAGTTCTTTTCTGTATACAAGGCGGATTCTACAAACGGTTTAGATTACGATCTGGAAGACGAGCCGTACATAGGCATAAACCTCAGGTTTTCAGAGAATGATACTTCGCTTGGATATGTAAGAGTTTCGGCAGATGCTGATAATGACAAATACCTTATCGACGGGTTTTATATGCGTGATAACGATGACAAGCCCGTAGAGTATCTGGACTACTATTGCTCTTTATATACAAAAGCACACGCACAGTGGCTGCTTGTAAAGACAAACGAACGGTTCAAGGACGCTAAAATACCTGACGGGGAATACAGAAGGGGCGACGGCAGCGAAGCCGTAGCTATCGCAAAGGAAGTTATGGAAGCCGCTCCTGCAATGTTCTCTATAAAAGAGGTAATAAACCCTGAGAGTATAGACTATACATTTACCGTTGAAGGCGGCCTTATCACCGAGGCATCGCTGACATATGAATACAGTCACAAGTCGTATTCGGCGGAATACACAGCATGACCTTAAGTTTTTAAGCCGCAAGGCTTGATATGAATAAGTAAATGTTCGGAGTGAGAAAAGAGGAGGCAAGTGCTATGGATAACCCGATATTAGCAGTTATCGTTATAGCCGCAGCCTTGATACTTGCGCTTTTCGGTGCGGCAGATATGTCAAAAACAGTCTACACCTGCGAAAAATGCGGTCATCGCTTCCGTGCGACGTGGTATAAGTTTTATCTAAGCGGTCACTACGGCGAGGACA
Organism: Ruminococcus sp. NK3A76; assembly: GCF_000686125.1. Classification (NCBI taxonomy): domain Bacteria; kingdom Bacillati; phylum Bacillota; class Clostridia; order Eubacteriales; family Oscillospiraceae; genus Ruminococcus; species Ruminococcus sp. NK3A76. The sequence continues at coordinate 3,125,425 of NZ_JMMA01000002.1, read as the reverse complement.
AGGTGCTCAGATGCCCCAAATGCGGCAAAAGAAGCAGATGTGTGGTGTCTTACGATCAGAAGCTGTGATAAGGAGGCGATGATATGCCGAATATTATACCTATAACAGACCTGAATAATTATGCGGGAGTATTGCAGGAGGTCGCAGTAGGTTCACCTGTATTCCTTACTAAGGACGGCAGGGGGAAATACGCAATAGTTGATATTTCCGAGCAGGAGGAATATGAAAAGACCAAAGCGGCTTTACAGCTTATGTGCGAGCTTGAAAAGGGAAGAAGATCGGCAGAGGAGAGCGGCTATATCTCATCTGATGATGTGAGAGCGCATTTTAGGGATAAAAAGCTATGAATAATGTTAGCTATTCGCCAATGGCGCAAAACGATCTTGACGAGATATGGGAGTATATCGCACTAAACCTGAATGCCCCCGATGCGGCTATGAATACCGTCAATGGGATACTTGATGCCGTTGACAGGCTCAAAGACCATTCAAAGCTCGGTGCGCCGCTGTATTTTGAGGGCGGTCTTTTCAGCGGATACAGGTATGTTTCATATAATGAATATCTTGCATTTTATCGCATTAGCGGAGATGATGTCAGAGTTGACAGAGTTATCTACGGCAGAAGAGATTATATGAGAGTATTGTTTGGTGAGCTGTAAGCGTGAGCTCTTTTTAATCGTAATTAAGCCCTACGGCTTAATATAAAAAAGTGAATTTTTGCACCTTGTATAAATGTGATGCACAAATTGTGCATTGTGCATTGTGCATTGTGCATTGTTAAGGAAAGGTGGAAATTTATTATGAAGTTTGGTTTCTTCGATGACGTGAACAAGGAATACGTCATCACCAACCCGAGAACTCCCTATCCGTGGATAAACTATCTCGGCACACAGGAGTTTTTCTCACTCATCTCGAATACCGCAGGCGGTTACAGCTTCTTCAAGGACGCAAGACTCAGGAGAATAACAAGATACCGCTACAACAACGTACCCGTTGACATGGGCGGCAGATACTTCTACATCAACGACGGCGAAACAGTATGGAGCCCGGGCTGGAGCCCTGTAAAGACTGAGCTTGACAGCTATTCCTGCCGTCACGGTATCGGCTATACCATTATCAAGGGCGAGAAAAACGGTATCAGCGCCGAGGTGACATTCTTCGTTCCTCAGAACTTTAACGGCGAGGTACAGAAGATGATACTCAAAAATACCACAGATAAGGAAAAGAGCTTTAAGCTCTTCTCATTCCTTGAATGGTGTCTCTGGAACGCACAGGACGACGGCGAGAACTTCCAGAGAAACTTCAACACAGGTGAGGTAGAGATCGAGGGCTCGACTATCTTCCACAAAACAGAATACAAGGAGAGAAGAGATCACTTTGCATTCTACACTGTAAATACTGATATCTGCGGCTATGATACCGACAGAGAAACATTTATGGGTCTTTATAACGGCTTTGCAAACCCGCAGGCTGTATTTGCAGGCAAGTCAAACAACTCTGTTGCTGACGGCTGGTCGCCTATCGCATCTCACTGCGTAGACATCAAGCTCGCTCCCGGTGAGGAGAAGGCTTTAGTATTCCTTCTTGGCTACGTTGAGAACGGAGAGAACAAGTGGAACGCTGACGGCTCGATGAACAAGAGCAAGGCTTATGCTATGATAGAGGCTATGAACACAGCTGAGAAGGCTGACAAGGCTCTTGAAGAATTAAAGGCAAGCTGGGAAGCACTTCTTTCACAGTATCATGTTGAGACAAACGATGAGAAGCTCAACAGAATGGTAAACATCTGGAACCAGTATCAGTGCATGGTCACATTCAATATGTCAAGATCTGCTTCCTACTTTGAGAGCGGCATCGGCAGAGGCATGGGCTTCAGAGATTCCAACCAGGATCTTTTAGGCTTCGTTCACCAGATACCCGACAGAGCAAGAGAGCGTATCCTTGACCTTGCTGCTACACAGTTTGAGGACGGCGGCTGCTATCACCAGTATCAGCCTCTCACAAAGAAGGGCAACGACGCTATCGGCGGCGACTTCTCTGATGACCCGCTGTGGATGATACTTTCTACTGCTCAGTACATCAAGGAGACAGGCGACTGGACTATACTTGACGAGCAGGTGCCTTACGACAACGACGAGAGCAAGGCACAGTCGATGATGCATCACTTAAAGATGAGCTTCTGGCACGTTGCTAACTTTGTAGGCCCTCACGGTCTGCCGCTCGCTATGCGTGCAGACTGGAACGACTGCATCAACCTTTCCTGCCACTCTGACACACCCGGTGAGAGCTTCCAGACATACACATCGCCTAAGTACGGCGAGCAGAAGTTCAGCCGTGTTGCTGAGTCTGTAATGGTTGCCTGCATGATGAGCTACATAGGACCTGAGTACGTTGCACTCTGCAAGGCAAAGGGTCTTGATGACGAGGCTGCAAAGGCACAGGCTGAGATAGACAAGATGAACGAGAACACCTTAAAGTACGCCTGGGACGGCGAGTGGTTCCTCCGTGCATATGATGACTTCGGCGAGAAGATGGGCTCGAAGGACTGCGAGGAAGGCAAGATATTCATCGAGCCGCAGGGCTTCGCTGTTATGGGCGGTCTTGGCAAGGAGAGCGGCAAGGATATCATCACGCTCAACTCTGTAAAGAAGTATCTTGACTCTAAGTACGGTCTTGTACTCAACAACCCTGCATTCACAAAGTACTACAAGCAGTACGGTGAGATATCGACATATCCCGCAGGCTACAAGGAGAACGCAGGTATCTTCTGCCACAACAACGCATGGATAATCTGCGCTGAGGCTGCTGCTGGCCGTGGCGACCAGGCATTTGAATACTATTCCAAGATAGCTCCTGCTTATCTTGAAGACATATCCGACCTGCACAGGACTGAGCCCTACGTTTACGCTCAGATGATCGCAGGCAAGGACGCAAGCAGACACGGCGAGGCTAAGAACAGCTGGCTGACAGGTACTGCTGCATGGAACTTCGTAGCTATATCGCAGTTCATCTTAGGTATCATACCTGACTACGACGGTCTTAAGATCGACCCGTCTATCCCTGAGAGCTGGGACGGCTTCAAGGTTACAAGAAAGTTCAGAGGCAACACCTACAACATCACTATCACAAACCCCGATCACATCAGCAAGGGTATCAAGAGCGTTACCTGCGACGGCGTGAAGGTAAGCGGCAATGTTCTCCCTGTATTCGATGCAGGCACAGAGCACGTTGTTGAGGTAGTAATGGGCTGAGGCCAAGGCTTTTCAGCTTAAAGACAGGATATGATAACAGGCTCGGAAAAGCAAAACTTCCGGGTCTGTTTTTTTATGCAGAGGCAGGAAAATAGCAGCATTTGACTATATCAAATTTAGACAGAATGCCGAAATTGGTAAATCTATTTGACGTATTAATCTGAATGTGTTATAATTATGTTACCAAAGGCAAAAAGCGCACAGGGCTTATATTTGTGCGGTATTCCCTAAATTATTATAGGAGGTCTTTACAATGAAAAAGAAGATCGTAGCAGGTCTGCTTTCAGCGACCATGCTTCTTGGCGCAGCAGAGGCACTTCCGAATGACTTTTTATCGGGTATAAGGAATGACATCACAGTAAGCGCTGCCGTTTCGGGCGACTTTGAATACAAGGTGCTCTCAGACGGCACTGCAGAGATCACCGGTTACAAGGGTTCATTCACGATCCTGACGATACCGGAAACGATCGGCGGTAAAACCGTTTCCAAGATCGGCGATCAGGCATTTTATATGTGCAAGCTAAAGCAGGTGTTCATACCCAAGACTGTAAAGACTGTCGGCAAGGACGCATTCAGAGAGTCGGCTTCTCTTAACAGTGTTACCTTCAAGGGCGGCACGACTACGATAGGCTCTTATGCATTCTACAAGTGCACAAACCTTACGAGCGTAAAGCTCTGCAGCGGCTTGAAAACTATTGACAACTATGTATTCTACGGCTGCACATCGCTTAAGAGCTTAGAGATACCGGATTCTGTAACGTCACTCGGCAGCTATCAGTTTGAAAACTGCTCATCGCTCAAGAGCGTTACACTGCCAAACGGCATCACTGAGATAAAGGACGACACATTTGCATGGTGTACAAGCCTTGAAAGCATAAGGATACCTGACAAAGTAAAATCTATCGGCTGGTGTGCATTCACATCATGCACGGGCTTAAAGCGTGCTATACTGCCCAACAGCTTAAAGACATTAGCTGATGATTCGTTCAACAGATGCACATCGCTCACAGCTATATCTTTACCGAACGGTCTGACGAAAATCGGCGACGGCGCATTTGAAAACTGCACAGGTCTTACAAGTGTAGCTATACCGAGCGCTGTTACAAGCATCGGCAAATACGCTTTCGGCTTCCTCCATGCTACAAAAGCCAAGGAGCACACAAAGTATGCCAAGGACTTTACTGTTTACGGCTACAACACGGTTGCAGAGAACTTCGCAAAGCAGTATAAATTCTCATACATAGATGCAAGGCTGACATCAGGCAAGGCAATAATACCCTGCGTGACCTGCACATACACAGGCCATGAGATAAAGCCGACTGTAACTGTCAAGAATGTTTACGGCAAGGTGCTCACAGAGGGCAAGCATTACACAACAAGCTATTCCAACAACAGAGAATGCGGCAAGGCAACAATAACTATCACAGGCACAGGCAATTACAGCGGCACTCTCACAAAGAACTTTACCATAACTGCTGCAAACATCAATAACACAACAATAACAGGCCTTAAGAACAAATACTACACAGGCAAGGCTGTAAAGCAGAACTTCACAGTAAAGCTCGGTAACGTTACTCTTGTAAACGGCACTGACTACACTGTATCCTACAAGAACAACACAGCTATAGGAAAAGCTACCATAACTCTTAAGGGCAAGGGCAACTACACAGGCACGGTAAGCAAGACTTTCAAGATATGCCCCAACAAGACAACTCTTAAGTCAGCCAAGAGCCCCAAGACAAAGCAGCTCAAAGTTACATACAGCAAGGTAAGCGGTGTAACAGGCTATCAGATAAAATACTCGACTTCCAAGAAGTTTACAAAGAAGACCACAAAGACTGCAAATGCAAAGGGCACTTCAAAGACGATAAGCAAGCTCAAAAAGGGCAAGGTTTATTACGTCAAGGTAAGGACTTACAAGACAGTGGGCGGCACTAAGTATTACAGCGGATACTCGAAGACTAAGAAGGTCACTATCAAGTAAGCCCAGGCGCCGTGGCGGTGACCGCCACGGCTAAAAGAATAAAGAATAAAGAAAAAAGAATAATGAATAATAAAGGTATCGACCTTCGGTCGATGATTTAAAATCATCGTAAGAGCCGATACCTTTTTTTATTTCTTATTTATTCTTTCTTCTTTATTCTTTTAGCAGGCGCTTAAAAAGCGCCTGCGCTGTTTATTCTATCGGCCAGGACTTAAGGTCGGGGAGCTCGTCGAGGGTGAGAACTCTGTCGTGGTTCATTATCTTCTCGAAGAATTCAAGAGAATTATGCTCGCAGCCGAGCTGGTAGTCCTTAAGTGCGAACTCGCCGTTCCATGTGCAGAAGAACGACCAGCGGATACCCTCGGACATACAGGGATCGGGGTCGGGGATACTGCCGTTCTCGGTCATGGCTATTATCTTCTTTGTGGGGGTGGTGGACTTGGTGTAATCCCAGAGGTTTTTCTGCGGTGAATGGTCGCCGTGTACTTCGGGGTAGCTGTCGTAGCCCATGATATCTACATACTCATCGCCGGGGTAGTAGTCAAGATTCTGGCCGTTCCACACCCAGATGAGGTTGTTGCAGTGGTGGACATTTGTGAGCCTGTCGTACATGAGCTTCCAGAGCTCCTTATACGCATCGGCACCGGACGAGCCCCACCAGAACCAGGGGTTGTTCCACTTCGGGTCGCCGCCGCCCTCGTGCAGAGGACGCCACAGCACGGGAACGTGGTGGTCATCAAGCTCCTGAAGATACATGGCTATCGAGTCGATATCCCTTATAAGAAGGTCGTAGCCCTCTTTATCCTCGCCGCTGAGTGCCTTGGCAAGGTTGAAATTCGTCTTGTCCTTATAAAAGCCTTCCCACCATGCAGCGCCGTTGTATTCAAGGTACGGCTCGGGGGCGTTCCAGTGCCAGCAGATAGTGACGATGCCGTTGCGGTTAAGATACCAGTCCTCAGCTGTCTCGACTATCAGCCCGGGGCTGGAGCCGTGCGCAACTCTGCTCGGGCTTGCTTCTATCAGGTCAAGACCCATTATTGCAGGGTATTTGCCGAGCTTATAGTCGTATTCGGAAAATTCTGCGCTGTCAACGCCTCTGTTATCGGCGGCGTACTGGCCGGAGATGATATACTTGCCGTAGACATCGCACATAAAGCTGTAGAGGCGCTTTGTCTCGTCGGTGGCGTTGGGGTTGCAAAGGGTCTTGTCTATCTCAAACTGCGTAAGATCGACCAAAGCTGCCGGCTTTATCTTTATGCTGTCGACAAAAAAGCTGCCTGTCTTTGCAGTGACGCCTATCTTGTGCTTGCCCTTGGTGAGCTTTATCTTCTCGGCGGCGACCTCGTGGAAGGTGTTGCCCTCGACTGTGAATGTCGTGACATTCTCGCCGTCAATGGTTATGAAGTTATCGCTCGTGCCGTTTGAAACGGCGGTGTTTATTATAAAATCATAGCTGCCGTCTGCCGGGAACTCGGCATCTATCTCAAAGCCCTCGTCCTTATTGCCGATAGCGGCATAGCCCTTGCCGGAGAAGCTGCCGTATCTGTCAAAGGAGAGGTTCTGGGTATTTTCGGACAGCTTGCCCTCCTCTGCTTCTAAAAACAGCTCGAAATCCTCGGGAACGTCGGACTTATTCTGTACATCGGAGAGGTCAAAGTCGCCCCTTGTCTCGGTCACGGGGTCGAGGGGGATAGTCTCACGCTCTCTTGTGGTAACTATAGCTGAGCTGTCATCAGTCTGTACGCTGTCGGCTGACGAGCTGCTATCGGCCTGACTGCTGTCTGATGATGAGCTGTCATTGCCGCAGCCGCAGGCGATCAGCATGACCGAAGCGGTAAGAGCGCAGATGGTTCTTTTTGCGTTTCTTTTCATAGAATGTGCTTCCTTTCATTGTGGTTTGTGCTTGAAAAACATTCTACCACAAATCGAAAAAATAGTCAATCAGTGTAAACGTTTGTAGATAAAAAAATTTTAGGTAATAGATAAAAAGATTAAATAATAGTAGAAAATAGAAAAGAAAGAGCGTAATAAAGAATAAAAGACAAAAAGGTTTTTGTCAAACTTTTTCCTCAAAAAAGTTTGCGGGTCAAGGGCAGAGCCCTTGCGTGGTTTGGAGCAGAGCTCCATATCGGCGGAGCCGACTTAGGCGGCGAACACAGTAAAGAAACGGCACGCACTATGCTTACGAAACACCATAACGAAGGAATATATTCGCCGCCCACCGCCGCAAACAGGGAGCCTGTGCCGAAGGCACAGTGCGGCCGCTTTTGCGGCCAGCCGCCGCCGGAGGCGGCGGCAAGCGAAGCGAGGCGAAGCCGAGCGAAGCGCCGGCGGCCGATGCCGAAGGGCGAGGCCGCTCCCCCCCCTCTCCTTTATAAGGAGAGGGGGACGGGGGGTGAGGTTCCCCCCCTCCTACACGAAGCAAGAAAAAAAGGCAGGAGCACCGCCGTGAAGCGACCCTCTTGCCTTGTTATCTTCGCAGGAATTTTTTGTATAGGAAATCTGTGAACCTCGTCGGCAGTATAAACATCATAAGCTGCGCTGTGACGGGTATCAGAAAATCCATAAGCGACGAAAAACCTGACTTGTATATCCTGTGACGTACTATGATGAACGACTTGGTGTTGTTCCAGTGCTTTTTGCGCCTGTAGCTCTTGGAGACACGGTATCTTACCAGCATCTTCGGCAGATTCTGCCCCTTGGCACCGCTCTGGAGCATCCTGACTGCAAACTCGTAGTCGGAGCACTGCGCAAGGTCGGAGTAACCCCCGGCTGCAAAGGCCTTCGATTTGCGGAAGGCGACCGTCTGACGGTTGAAGGGGTTGCGGCGCTTGGCGTACTGCATTATCTCCCTGTGGTGGAGAGGACACTTCTTGAGCGCTATGGCTTTGCCTGTCTCGCTGTCGAACTCCTCGACCCAGCCGCCGAGCATATCAAGCTCGGGGTCAAGCGCAAAAACACGCATCTGCGTCTCGCACCTGTCAGACTCGGATATATCGTCAGAATCCATCTTGACGATTATCTCCTGCTTGCAGGCGGCTATGCCAATATTGAGCGCAGCACCCAGCGTCATGTTCTCCTCTGTCCTTATTATACGGAAAATGCTTTTATACTCGCTCGCAAAGGACTTGGCTATTATATTCAGCTCATTTGTCAGCTTACCGTCACACACGAGCACAAAGTCGTCGGGCGGATAGGTCTGCATGAGCATACTTTCAAGACTGTCATTAAAATTTACAGGTATCTCCTTATCGTAAACGCACATGAGCACAGAATACGACGGGAGCTTGTCAAAAGAGCTTGCCATACCGAAGCAAAACACCTCCTTTATAAGAGGTATGAGGTGAGAGGTAAGGGGGAAAAATTCATCTCCCGTTACATCACTCAACTTATATCCTACACATTAAATTATATCACAAATCAGGCATTTTTGTCAATAGGTTTTAATGCAAATTGCACAAACGGCACTTGACAATTAGTGGATAAACTGGTATAATTATAGTGGTCTATTATCACTTTCAGGTATTATGGCCTGAAAACACACAACAAATACAATGACCACCGGAGGAATAAAATGTCAAACGAACAGAACACCCAGGAACAGCATGAAAAAATTATCAAGAATATGCTTGGATTTGTGCTCTTAAAGGACGCAAACCTTGACTGGCCACGCTTTTTCAAGGAGTTAAGAGAAAAGTGGCACTTAGATGTATCGGACGACGAGGTGAAGGACGGCTCGGTAGTGCTCAGGATAAACGATATGCTCGTTGCCTGCTCGCTGATGCCCAGCCCTGTGCCTGACCACGAGGCTGAAAACAACGCAAAAAACAGCGTTATGTGGACAAATGCAGCTGAGGAGGTAGCAAAGCACCAGGCTCACTGCATGATAGCTATAATGTCGAAAAACGGCACGCCTACAGACCAGGCAAAGCTCTTTGCTAAGGTAGCGGCTTCGATGCTGATACTTAAGAATGCCATAGGCATATACAAATTCCCGACCTGCTATCCTTGCGATTTCTATCTGAAGACCGCTGAGGTGATGCAGCACGGAGAATTCCCGACACCGATAGCTGTACACGTTGGTATGTATCTTACCGAGGGCGGCAAGATGAACGCTTACACCACAGGTATGCAGTTCTTCGGCAAGGACGAGTTCGAGGTAGTTGGCACTCTCGCTCAGCCGGGCTATCTTTACAGCTTTATGATAAGCGTTGCCGAGTATCTTATAACCGAAGACGAAACACTCAGGCCGGGTGAGACTATAGGCTTCACCGAGGAGCAGAAGCTGCCCTTAACAAAGAGCCCGGGCGCTGCTCTGCCGATCGAGACTATAAAGATAGGCTTAATGCAGGGATAAACTACTTACTGATACTTAACTTTACCACATTCACTAAACTGCTGCCTGCGAAAGAAGGCATAGGTTAAAATGAACGAAACTGACACCAGACCGAAAACCAAGGTAAGTAAGCTATACTCCGTATCATTCAGGCTGCCGGTACTGTTTGTACTGAGCGTGACGATAATCGTCGTGATATTTGTAAGCATACTTTATTACAGGTTCAGGACACGAATGATAGAGGAATACTCTCACATTGCCGAGGGCGCTACAAACCTCATGGCGGTAGAGCTTGACGGTGACAAGGTAGATGACTACATCGATAAGAACTTTGAGATGGAAGAATACGTCGAGATAAGGCAGCACTTTTACAACATCCGTGACAGCTACCCCGACATACTATATCTTTATGTATACCGTTTAGCGCCAGACGGGGGCACTGTCATATTCGATCTTGACAGTGTTGACGGCACTGAGGACGCAGGCGAGCCCGGCGAGCACTATGAATTTGAAGACACCTTCATGCAATACATAGACGACTTATGCGCCGGCAAGGACGTAGGCGGGATAACAGGCGAGACAGAGGACGGATATATGCTCACCTACTGCAAGCCGGTCTACGACAGCAAAGGCAAGCTGCAATGTCATGCCTGCGTGGATTTCTCGATGGACGAGCTGCACGAGGCAGATCTGAGATTCATATACAGCATAATCGCTGTGACAGGTGCATCGACGGTAGTTATAATGCTGTTCGTTATTATCAGGCTGCGCAAATACGTCACCGAGCCGCTCAACAAGATGTTCCGTGCGACTGAGAAGTTTGCTTTTGAGACGCAGGAGGATCACGAGAACAACATCAGGATCATGAAGGATCTTGACATAAACACCAAAAACGAGATAGAGCAGGTATACCGTGAATTCGTCTTTGTTATGGAGCAGAGCCTGCAATTCATGACCAACCTGAGCCAGGCACGCACTGACATAAAGCAGCGTGACGAGCAGATAGGCATGATAAGCGAGCAGGCATACCGTGATCCGCTGACGGGGGTAGGCAGCAAGGCGGCATACGCCAAGAAGGCGGCCGAGATAAACAATGCCGGCAGCGACATTGAGGATTTCGCAATTGCCATGATAGACATGAACGATCTCAAGATGATAAACGACAGGTTCGGGCACAAGGCAGGCGACAATTACATCAAGAACTGCTGCAAGCTGATATGCGATGCGTTCAAGCACTCGCCGGTATACCGCATTGGCGGTGATGAATTTGTCGTGATACTGACAGGGCGTGATTTTGAAGAACGCAGCCGCTGCATCTCGGAGCTAAGGGCTGCATTTGACGAACGCTATGACAACGAAGCGCTTGACCCTTGGGAGAGGTGTTCGGCAGCGATAGGCATTGCCGACCACTCATCTGATGACAGTTCACTTGAATTTGTTTTCAAGCGTGCTGACAAGGCGATGTACAAGGACAAGAAAGATTTCAAGGACAAGCACGGCAGTTACAGGTAAGAAAGAGCACTTCTGTAATCAGAAGTGCTTTTTTAATGCATAATTTAGAATGCATTTCCGAAGGGTCGAGGTGGCGCATGAGCCCCTCGTGTACCCTCGGAGAGCGAGAGTGCGACCTTGAAGGTAAGCAACCCCTACAGAATAGCTTCAAGGGTAGTCTCTCGCTAATCCTACGCTACGGATAGGGGGGCTTTCCGGTCGCCCCCCTGCGGCAGCGGAGCTGCCGCTCACCCCCTTCGGGTGAATAGCCCTACGATTTTAACAATAACGTCAGGTCAGCACGCCCGAATGGGCATAAGCGGCGCAGCCGCACCGCAACTATTCACTATTCATTCTTCACTATTCACTATTCACTGAGCGCAGCGTTTCCGCCCGAATGGGCATCTCGTCGGCGTAAGCCAAGTTATGCGAAGCGAAACTTGCGTCCTTTAAGCCTTTGGCTTAAAGACAATACACCACAACTGTTACCTGTTACCTGACCAAGCGCCGCACCGCAACTCCACAATTATGCATTATGCATTCTTAATTCTGCATTTTTAATTGTCCCAAACTTGCCAATACATACAAAAACAGGGCACCCGGGGGTGCCCTGAAATTTGTAGCTTATTACTTGTTGAGTCTTGCCTCGATCTTGTCGAGCTGGTCATAAAGTGCCTGGGGGATGTGACCGCCCTTAGCCTTGATGTCCTCATCATAGTAACGGCGCATCTCCTTGATCTCTGCCTTCCAGAGGTCAACGTCGATGTCGAGGAGCTTATCCATGATCTCAGGAGTTACCTCGTCCTCGATGCCTGTTACGTTGATATCCTCAGGCTTAGGAACAAAGCCGATAGGAGTCTCAACAGCGTCAACTGTGCCTTCACATCTCTTGATGATCCAGTCGAGAACTCTCATATTGTCGCCGAAACCAGGCCAGATGAAGTTGCCGTTCTCGTCCTTCTTGAACCAGTTAACGTTGAAGATCTTAGGAGCCTTATCGCCGAGTATCTCGCCCATTTCGAGCCAGTGAGCCCAGTAGTCGCCTACGTTATAGCCGATGAAGGGCTTCATAGCCATAGGATCGTGACGGAGCACGCCTACTGCACCTGTAGCAGCAGCTGTTGTCTCAGAAGAAACAGCAGAGCCTACATATGTACCGTGTACCCAGTCGAAGGACTGATATACGAGGGGAGTTGTCTTCTCACGTCTGCCGCCGAAGATCATAGCTGTTACAGGAACGCCCTCGGGGTTATTGAACTCAGAAGATATGCAGGGGCAGTTCTCAGCAGGAGCTGTGAATCTGGAGTTGGGGTGAGCGAGCTTCTCACCTTTTGCTGTATACTCAACGCCGTTTACCTCAGCGCCCTTCCACTCGATAGCGTTTACAGGCGGGTTCTTATCAAGACCCTCCCACCAGGGAGTCATTGTATCCTTATTTATTGCAACGTTTGTGAATATCGCATTCTTCTTTGTAGATGCAAGTGCATTGTAGTTGGACTTAGCATTTGTACCCGGTGCAACGCCGAAGAAGCCGTTCTCAGGGTTGATAGCGTAGAGTCTGCCGTCCTTGCCGGGCTTCATCCAAGCGATATCGTCGCCGACTGTCCATACCTTATAGCCCTGCTCTGTATAGAACTTCGGAGGAATGAGCATTGCAAGGTTTGTCTTACCGCAGGCAGACGGGAATGCTGCTGTGATATACTTAACATCGCCGTCAGGCTTCTGAACGCCTAAGATAAGCATATGCTCAGCCATCCAGCCCTCGTTCTTACCCTGGAAGGAAGCGATCCTCAGAGCGAAGCACTTCTTACCGAGCAAAACGTTACCGCCGTATGCGGAGTTTATCGAGCAGATAGTATTGCTCTCAGGGAACTGAACGATATATCTCTTTTCAGGGTCAACGTCAGCCTTGGAGTGGAGACCTCTTACGAAGTCATCAGAAGTATCGCCTAAGTTCTCGAAAGCCTTAGCGCCCATTCTTGTCATGATATCCATATTAAGTACAACATAGATAGAGTCAGTTACCTCAACGCCTACCTTTGCAAGAGGTGAACCGATAGGACCCATGGAGTAGGGGATAACATACATTGTTCTGCCCTTCATAACGCCGTCATACATAGGCTTGAGCATATTCCACATCTCATCGGGATCCATCCAGTTATTTGTAGGGCCAGCGCCCTCCTTTGTCTTTGTGCAGATAAATGTTCTGTCCTCAACTCTTGCAACGTCGTTGGGGGCAGTTCTGTGATACAGGCAGCCGGGATACTCGTCCTGATTCATGAGTATCATCTCACCTGTGCTGAGAGCCTCATCTCTGAGTGCCTTAAGCTGCTCATCAGAGCCATCGATCCACACTACCTTATCAGGCTGTGTGAGAGCTACCATTTCATCGACCCACTTATTAACGTTAGGGTTCTTAGTTAAACTTGCCATTTTATTGACTCCTTTCGGTAATTTGGAAATTGAGTTACAAAAAACCCACAAATTCCCCTATATAACATTATACCCTAATACCGCAGCTTTGTCAACAGCAAATTTGTTAATAAATCCTGCGATAAATGTCCGGGGTTTTGCAGGAAACACAGGACTTTCCTGCAATATCTTTACATAAAAAAACAACCCCCGCATAAAGCGCAGGCGCATTTGCGCCTGCTAAAAGAAGAAAGAATAAAGAAGAAAGAATAAAGAATAATAAAGGTATCGACCTGCGGTCGATGATCTAAAATATCATCGCCGAAGGCGATACCTCTATTTTTATTTCTTATTTATTCTTTCTTCTTTATTCTTTTAGCAGCGGCGCATATATAGCCTGATATGCAAATACTTCTTTACCGCCGCTGCGCATAAGTCAGTGGTGTTATTACTCAGATCAAAGAACTCTTACTCTTACAACGCCGTCGATAGCCTTGATAGCATCAACATCAGCATCGCCCTTGACATCGAGCATTGTAACAGCCCAATCCTTCTTGGACTTATTTACCATATTCTCGATATTTGCGCCCTTATCAGCAACAGCGCCTGTGATCTGTGTGATAAGTGCAGGGATATTCTTATGGAGAACGCATACGAGCTTATCAGCGGTCTTTACAAGCTCTGCATTCGGGAAGTTTACGGAATTCTTTATTGTGCCTCTCTCGATATAGTCGATAAGCTCATCTGCTGCCATTACAGCGCAGTTATCCTCAGACTCCTCAGTAGATGCGCCGAGGTGGGGGATAGCTACAACGTTCTCAACGCCGAGAACTTCATCAGACGGGAAGTCAACAACATATCTTGCTACCTTACCTGTGCCAAGTGCTGCAACGATAGCCTCACCGTTTACGAGCTCGCCACGAGCGAAGTTAAGGATCCTTACGCCGTCCTTGCAGAGTGCAAGTGTCTCGGCATTGATAGTATCCTTAGTATCTGCATTGAAGGGGAGGTGGAGGGATATATAGTCGCTCTGAGTATAGATATCGTTGATATTCTTTGTTACCTTTACCTGGGGCTTGAGGTTAAGAGCTGCGCCTACGGAAAGGAACGGGTCATAGCCGATAACGTTCATACCGAGGGAGATAGCGATATTAGCGAGCTTACCGCCGATAGCGCCAAGGCCGATAAGACCGAGTGTCTTACCCATTATCTCATTGCCTGCGAAGTTAGACTTACCTTTTTCTACGAGCTTGCCTACCTCATCGCCCTGGCCCTTAAGAGTCTTAGCCCAGTCGATAGCCTCGGGGATCTTTCTGGAAGCAAGGAGAAGGCCGCACACTGCGAGCTCCTTAACAGCGTTTGCATTAGCGCCGGGGGTATTGAATACCACGATACCCTGCTCAGCGCACTTATCAACGGGGATATTGTTAGTACCTGCGCCGGCTCTTGCGATAGCAAGGAGGTTATCCTTGAATTCCATATCGTGCATCTTAGCAGATCTTACCATTACTGCCTCAGGTGCATCGCAGTTATCTGTTACTGCATAGTCTGCGCCGAACTTGCTTGTGCCGCAGGCAGCTATCTTATTGAGTGTCAATACGTTTATCATCTGTATCATATCCTTTCAGAAATATTATTATAATCAATCAGCGCAGGGCGGTCTGCCCCACGCCGATCTGAAATATATTCGGTAATTACGAATTTTCTGCTTCAAACTTCTTCATGAACTCTACGAGCTTTTCTACGCCCTCGATAGGCATAGCGTTATAGATAGAAGCTCTCATACCGCCAACTGTTCTGTGACCCTTAAGGTTCTCAAAGCCGGCAGCCTTAGCCTCAGCTACGAACTTCTTATCAAGCTCCTCATCGCCTGTTATGAAGGGAACGTTCATGAGCGAACGGTCTTCCTTAACAACTGTGCCCTTGAACATCTTGCTCTCGTCAAGGAAATCATAGAGGATCTTAGCCTTCTTCTCGTTATGAGCCTTCATGCCCTCAAGGCCGCCCATCTTCTTGATCCACTTGAACACCTTACCGCAGATATAGATACCGTAGCAGGGAGGTGTATTATAGAGAGAGTCATTATCAGCCTGGATCTTCCAGTCACACATTGTAGGTGTCTGCTTGAATGCAGGGCCGTCAGCGATAAGGTCTTCTCTTACGATAACGATCTGAACACCGGCAGGACCAACGTTCTTCTGAACGCCGCCGTAGATAACGCCGTACTTAGTAACGTCTACAGGCTCGGAAAGGAAGCAGGAGGATACGTCTGCTACGAGCTCATGGCCCTTTGTATTGGGGAGCTGCCAGAACTTTGTACCGTAGATAGTATTGTTCTCGCAGATATATACATAGTCAACATCCTCAGGGATATCGAGGTCGGAGCAATCAGGGATATAGCTGAATGTCTTATCAGCGGAGGAAGCAACTCTGACAACCTCGCCGTACTTCTCAGCCTCAGCAGCAGCCTTCTTAGCCCACTGACCTGTGATGATGTATGCAGCCTTACCCTTCTTCATAAGGTTCATCGGAACCTCTGCGAACACGAGGGAAGCACCGCCCTGTAAGAATATTACCTTATAGTTATCGGGAATATTCATAAGGTCTCTGAGGTCAGCCTCAGCTTCCTTGATTATGGCATCATAAGCCTTTGAACGGTGGCTCATCTCCATAACGCTCATGCCTGTGCCCTTATAATCGAGCATTTCCTCTGCAGCCTCTTTGAGCACTTCCTCGGGAAGCACGGCAGGGCCTGCACTGAAGTTATAAACTCTACCCATTATTAAAACCTCCAATATATTTTTTAATACCCTTTTATTATAATACTTTTACCCCCCAAAGTCAAGAGGACACAGGGGGGTTTTACAATTTTTTTGCAATTTTGGGGAAGGGATTATGCATTTTTCATATTACAGTTTTTTCAGTTGTTTTGTCATATCCCGTCTGCCATAAATTATTCTGATAACATAGATCTTTCTTTTCTCTTTATCATACAGATAAACGCATACATACTCACCGATATACTTTTTTCTGAATTCTCCTTTTGGCAGGAATTCATTGTTCAGCAGTTCACCGCTTTCTGGAAACATACAGGCTTCCTCAGTGACTTTTTCAAACTTATCAAGAAAATCTGCGGCTGCTTTTTTATCACCAAGGGTAAGAGAGATATATCTTACCGTTTCATCAAGGTCAGCCGCAGCTTTATCCGTCAATTCATAATCACAAGCCATATTTACTCCTTATTTCGCTGACAGTTTTCCTACCGTCTGATGTTTTTCCTGCATTAAGGTCTGCAAGACCCTCGGTAACAAGGCTTGCTTCATACATCTTCTGCATTGTGCGCTCATAGTATTCAATATCCATAACAACAAGTCTGCCATAGCCGTTTTTTGTTATGAACACAGGGCCGTTTTCCTCTGCACAACGGCGCTCTATCTCGACTGTATTTTTTAGTTCTCTTATTGGTATTATCTGCATGGCTCAACACCCCTTTCATTCTGTGACTATATTATACCCCAAATTCAGCCACAAGTCAATAGTAAAAAATTATCCCCGAACAAGTCGGGGATAACATTATTACTTATTCATCATCATCAGGCTCATTGCTCTCGCCGAGGTCTTCATTCTCGGGGTCTGCAACGTCTTCCTCGCCGTTATCTTCAACTGCGGTTATCTCTGCATCTTCCTCATGCTCGGTTCGGGTGAAGGCCACTACCTTCTCGTTTTCTCCCACACGCATAAGGCGGACACCTGTTGCATATCTGCCCATGATACGGATATCACAAGCACGGAGTCTTATAATTATACCGTCTGAGGATATCATGATTATATCATCGGTATCGTCAACGACCTTGATGCCGCAGACATAGCCCTTGGTATCTGACGTCTTATAGTTGAGCATACCGAAGCCGCCACGGTTCTGTATCCTGTAGCTTTCAAGTGCGCAGCGTCTGCCAAGACCCTTTTCGGTGACTGTGAGCACAGCTGCACCCTCTCTTACTCTTGCCATAGAAACAACGTGGTCGCCGGAACGCAGCTTGATAGCCTTTACACCGTGAGCCTGACGTGACATCTGTCTGATACAGGTCTCCTCGATGCGGATCGCCATACCGTTACGGGTAGCTATGATAAGCTGGTTATCGCCGTAGGTAAGGCGTGCACCCATTATCTCGTCGTCTTCGTCAAGGCCGATTGCGATAAGGCCGTTCTTGCGGACGTTCTTATAGAGCGAGAGCGCTGTTCTCTTTATCTTGCCGGACTTTGTGACCATGACAAGATACTTGCCCTCGGCAAAGTCCTCAGTCTTTATCATCTGAGCTACCTTTTCGCCCTCGGAGAGGGGAAGGATATTGACTATATTATTGCCCTTTGCGCTCTTTGAGCCCTCGGGGAGCTCATAGCATTTAAGGCGGTACATAAGACCCTTATTCGTGATAAAGAGGATATTATCGTGCGTCGAGCATACAAACATCTCCTCAACGAAGTCCTCCTCACGCTGCTTCATGCCCTGAACGCCCTTACCGCCACGCTTCTGCGCCTTATATGCGCTTATTGCGGTACGCTTGATATAGCCGTTATGGGTATATGTAACAACGCTTTCCTCAACGGGGATAAGGTCTTCGATATCTACCTCGCCGCTGACGTTCTCGATAGAAGTCCTTCTGCCGTCGCCGAACTTATCTCTTATCACCTGGAGCTCATCAAGGATTATCCGGAGCACTCTGTCGTGGTTTGCAAGGATATCCTCAAGGTCTTCTATACGAGCCTTGAGCTCAGCCAACTCGTCGATGAGCTTCTGACGCTCCATACCGGTGAGCTTGCCGAGAGTCATCTGAACGATATGCTCTGACTGTATCTCTGAAAGGCTGAATTCATCGCACAGGCGCTGTTTACCTTCGGGGATACTCTTTGATGTTTTTAGTATCTCGACAACTCTGTCGATATTATCAAGGGCTATCACAAGACCCTCGACTATATGAGCACGCTCCTTGGCCTTTCTGAGGTCAAACTGCGTTCTTCTTGTTATGACATCTACCTGGAAATCAAGATACTGCTCCAGGCACTGCTTGAGTGTGAGCACCTTCGGCACGCCGTCAACAAGGGCGAGCATGATAACGCCGACAGTATCCTGAAGCTGTGTGAAGCTGAAGAGCTTATTCAAAACTACCTGTGCTATAGCGTCCTTTTTAAGCTCGATGACTATACGTATGCCGACTTCCTTATCGGATTCATCACGCAGATCATGTATACCCTCGATACGCTTATCCTTTACAAGGTCAGCAATAGAGGAAACAAGGCGTGATTTATTTACCATATAGGGTATCTCGGTAACGACGATACACTCTCTGCCCTTTATCTCCTCGATATTGGTGACAGAGCGCAGGGTTATCTTACCACGACCTGTGCCATAGGCTGCCCTGATGCCGGCTCTGCCCATGATGATACCGCCTGTAGGGAAGTCAGGCCCCTTGATACAGGTCATAAGTTCATCAAGTGTTGCGTCGGGGTTCTCAACTAAGAGTTTAAGTGCATCTATTACTTCATTTAAGTTATGCGGGGGGATATTTGTCGCCATGCCGACTGCTATACCCGTAGAACCGTTACATAAAAGGTTCGGGAAGCGTGAGGGGAGCACTGTGGGCTCTTTGAGTCTGTCGTCATAGTTAGGCTGGAAATCGACTGTTTCCTTATTGATATCGGTAAGCATATTGACCGACATCTTAGCCATTTTAGCTTCCGTGTAACGGTAAGCAGCAGGCGGGTCGCCGTCAATGGAACCGAAGTTACCGTGACCGTCTACCATAGGGTAGCGCATAGAGAACTTCTGAGCCAGACGAACGAGCGCATCATAAACGGAAGCATCACCGTGAGGGTGATATCTGCCGAGCACCGAGCCTACTGTATCGGCGCACTTTCTGTAAGGCTTATCGGGGGTTATACCGTTTTCAAAAAGGGTATAGAGTATTCTTCTGTGAACGGGCTTTAGGCCGTCCCTTACATCGGGGAGCGCACGGGATACTATAACTGCCATTGAATACTGAAGAAAGCTCTCTCGCATAAGGCCTTCAATATCGGTATCTATAACAGTTGAATTTTCATCAAACACCTTGTATTTTCACTCCTTTTCAATCAGCTGACTGACAGTTTTGTTTCGTATTCTTCGCCCAGCTTTTCTCTGAATTTATCACCGAGCTCCTTTGAGATGTTCTCATCAAAGCATCTCTTGGGCAGGACATATATCGTGTCCTTTTTAAGAATGAGGATATACATATCTATATTCTCTATGACGTGTATCTCTGTTTCACCGAAGGTGACTACTCTCGGCTTGACTACGGGTATCTCCTCGTCCTCATCAAACTCGCTCTCGTCAAGTATTGTCTCAATAGAAAAGCGGTCGTCATAGAGGGTGAAGATATACTTATCATTTTCAAGCACCTTAAGAGCCTGCAAAAGAGACTTTCTTATCTTGAAGGTATTGAACCATATGACAAATATGAAAGCAAGGCTTACAAACATGAGCACGGGGTTTAAATATTCCTTCGGGTCTCTTATGAATGACACCAGAAACAGCAGTGCGACTATGCCGAAAAGCACAGTCTTTATTATATTGCCCTTATAGACATATTTTTTCTGAAATGCCGTGAAGGCCTGTTCCTCCTCGGAGTTTTTGACATTATACTCAAACGAGAGGAGTATCCCTTCAAGGGCTTTATTTTCATTTTCTGACAAACTGACACTTCCTTTATACATCAAGATCCTTTGCATACTGGGCGTTCTGCTCGATAAATTCCTTTCTCGGGCCTACCTTATCGCCCATGAGGACTGTGAATGCCTCGTCTGCCTTGATAGCGTCTTCCATTGTGACTCTGAGCATTATCCTTGTTTTAGGATCCATAGTCGTCTCCCAAAGCTGCACGGGATCCATCTCACCAAGACCCTTATAGCGCTGGACGTCTACCTTAACAGCACCGTCGTTTGAGAGCTCTGCTATATATTTATCTCTTTCATCATCAGAGAAGGCGTATCTTGTCTGCTTGCCACGGGACACCTTAAAGAGCGGAGGCTGTGCGATATACACATGACCCTCGTCGATAAGAGGACGCATAAAGCGGAAGAAGAAGGTAAGCAGCAGTGTTCTGATATGCGAGCCGTCGACATCGGCATCGGCCATGATTATTACCTTGCCGTAGCGCAGCTTGTTGATATCAAATTCATCACCGATAGATGTACCCAAAGCGGTAACGACGGTGAGCAGCTTTTCTGAGCTGTAGACCTTATCTATTCTTGCTTTTTCTACATTGAGCGTCTTGCCCCAGAGGGGGAGGATAGCCTGGTAGCGTCTGTCACGGCCTTCCTTAGCGGAGCCGCCCGCAGAGTCACCCTCGACTATATATATCTCGGTCTGCTCGTTATCTCTTTCAGAGCAGTCAGCGAGCTTTCCGGGGAGTGAAGCGGATTCAAGAGCGGACTTACGCTTTCTTGTGAGGTCTCTTGCTCTCTTTGCAGCTTCTCTTGCTTCCTTTGCCTTGATGCTCTTTTCAAAGATAAGGCGTGCTGTTTCGGGGTTTTCATCGAGATAGTTCATGAGCTTTTCGTTGACTATCTTTTCTACGAAGGGCTTTACCTCGGGGTTGCCGAGCCTGCCCTTTGTCTGACCCTCGAACTCACAGTTTGTGAGCTTGACTGAAACTATTGCTGTAAGGCCTTCGGTGACATCGTCGCCGTTGAGTCTTTCGCCGTCCTTTAAAAGGCCGAAGTTCTTGCCGTATTCATTGAGCACCTTAAGAAGTGCTGTACGGAAGCCCTTATCGTGCGAGCCGCCGTCAGGGGTATGGATATTATTTGCAAAGGAGAGCACAAGCTCGTTATAGTCGTCGTTATACTGCATAGCTATCTCGGCAAAGGAATCGCCGTCAACGCCGTTTACATATATAACGTCATCAGAGAGCGGAACTACACCCTTGTTCTTATGTATGAACTTTACAAACTCCCTGATACCGCCCTCATAGTGGAGAGTTTCGCTTATCAGATTATCGGGATCACGCTCATCTGAGAAAACTATCTTGATACCTGCGTTAAGGAAAGCCTGCTCACGGAGTCTCTTAAGCAGCACCTTATATTCATAGACTGTGGATTCTAAGAATATCTCGCCGTCAGCCTTGAACTTGACTGTTGTACCTGTACGGTCAGTCTTGCCTATTATTTTGAGCTGCTCGGTATAATGGCCTCTGTCAAAGTGCTGGAAGTGGATATTCTCGCCGTCATAGACGGTTATCTCAAGCCACTCGGAAAGGGCGTTAACGACTGATGCACCAACGCCGTGCAGGCCGCCTGCGACCTTATAACCGCCGCCGCCGAACTTACCGCCTGCGTGCAGCACCGTATAAACGACAGTTGCTGCTGAAATGCCTTCCTTGGGGTGGATACCTGTAGGGATACCACGGCCGTTATCGGAGACTTCTATAACATCTCCGGGAAGTATCCTGACATTTATCTCAGTACAGAAGCCTGCGAGGGCTTCATCTATAGCGTTATCAACTATCTCATAAACAAGGTGGTGAAGACCCTTGGGGCCTGTTGAGCCGATATACATACCCGGGCGCTTTCTTACGGCTTCAAGGCCTTCGAGCACCTGTATCTGGTCGGCACCGTAGTCGCTGTCTTTATCGACCTGAGTTGCCTTTATCTCCTCGTTGAGTATGTTTTCTTCTTCGTTCAGATTCAATTTATTGCACTCCCTTCGGTACAATGCACAATGCATAATGCATAATGCATTAAATCAATATCCTCTTTTAAAGCGTTTTAACAGTGTTGCGCAGGATATACGGCTTATATATATCCTCTCGGTGAGGTCTTCATCCAATGTGACTACAAAGCTCTTTGGCATATCGTAGGTACAGTAGACTATCTTCTTGCCTTTTTTTTCGGCGTTGTTAAGAAAATCCCTCGTTATCTTAGACACGGAGGAGCCCTCGATATCAAATATGCCTACTATCTCTTTTGATGATATACTTATCTCATTTCCGAGGTGGAGCAGCATTTTGTATTTTCACCCTTCCGTTTTCTATGATATACAGGCTGCCTTCTGACGAGCTTATAAGCTCATTCATATCGCAGCAGGTGATGAATACCTGCATATCGCTTATCTTATTTATCACAAATTCCTGTCTTGACCGGTCAAGCTCGCTCATGACATCATCAAGCAGTATCACCGGCGGATCGTCTGTTTCCTCAGTTAAGATATACGCCTGAGAGAGCTTTAGCACGAGCGCTGTCGAGCGGTGCTGACCCTGGGAGGCATATTCTCTTATCGAGATGCCGTTTATAGTGCCGCTCAGGTCATCACGGTGGATACCCTTTGTGGTGAAGCCGAGCTTTATATCGTCATTTTTTGCTTCTTCAAGCATTTTAAGATACTCAGGCGCAAGGTCTGACACATAATCTGTCCTGCCTTCGAGAGTATCAAAGACTGTTGACTGGTAGAAAAGAGACAGCTTCTCTCTGCCCTTTGAGATATCATCAAAAAGGCGTGAAGCGTATGTGTCGAGCTTTTTGGTATAGTTATATCTCATCATGGAGATATAAGCGCCGAGCTTTGAGAGCTGTATATCCCAGACTTCGAGATCGTCTCTTTCAGACCTGCCGAAGGCTATATTCTTAAGCAGGGTATTACGCTGCTCCAGGATACTGTTATAGCGGTTGACGACAGATGCATATGTGCTTTTTATCTGCGAGATACAAAGATCGACAAACTGCCGTCTGTTATCAGGCGAGCCTTTTGAAAGAGAGAGATCTTCCGGTGTGAATACTACACATCTTAGCTTGCCAAAGAGCTTTGACATATAAGGCAGTTTTACGCCGTTAAGCAAGATACGCTTATTCTTTATATCCTGTCTTATGACTGAAAGGTCTATCTTCTGCTCTCTGATATCATTTTCAAAGCCTATGGTGATGTCTGCCCTGTCGCCGTCAAGAGCTATCATATCCCGATCCTTGGTAGAACGGAAGCTGCGCACTCCTGTACAGAGCCAGATAGCTTCGATAAGGTTTGTCTTGCCCTGGGCATTCTCACCCATGAGGATATTCATTTCCTTATGAGGGGTGATATCTATATCTTTGAGATTTTTAAAGCCCGAGCAGCAAAGTGAAGTTATCTTCATTTTTCTACCACTATCTCGGTATCTATCTCAGGAATCTGCACTTTGTCGGCTTCGGTTATCTTCTTGCCACGCATCGTGCAGACTTCACCGTTTACTTTTATCCTGCCCTCTTTGACTATGAGCTTTCCGTCAGCGCCTGTTTCAACAAGGCCTGCGAATTTGAGCAGCGAATCGAGCTTTATATGATCTGTTTTTATCTTGACTTTTATTTCTTTCATAGCTTTCAGTTCTGTTTAAGACGTACAGGAAGTACGAGGTATGTAAAATGCTCGCCGTTCATAGGAACTATCTTCATAGGAAGCAAACTGCCGCCCATCTGGAGCTTTACCTTTTCATCATCGAGAACCTTTAAAGGCTCGACAAGATACTTACACTTAAAGCCTATCTCCATAACAGGTCCTGTGATATCGGCGTTCATCTCGTCGTTGAACTTACCCATATCGCCGGCACAGGAGAGCTTTATCTCGCCGTTTTCAAAGTGGCATCTGATAGGTGTCGGGACCTTTTCAGAGATAACGAGCATTGCTCTTTCAAGGCAGGTGATGAGTTCTTTTCTGTTTACCTCGACCTCTGTTGTGAAATTCTTGGGTATTGCGCTCTCATAGGGGTGGAACTCGCCTTCAAGAAGTCTTGAATAGACAAGGTAATTATCTATCTCAAAGATTATATGCTTTTCTGACAGATACATCTGGCAGAAATCATTCTCGTTGTCTGAGAGGAGCTTTGCCACCTCAGCAAGGCTCTTTGAAGGAACTACAAATCTTGCCACGTCGTCAAACTTGATAGCCTCACGTCTTACAGCGAGTCTGTAGCCGTCTATCGCTACCATAGTAAGGGTATTCTTCTGTATCTCAAAAAGCTCGCCCTTAAGTATCGGCTTTGCCTCAGAAACTGCGACTGCGAACTTTGTCTGTTCTATCATAGCCTTTAAAACAGGCTGGGAGATAGTCATGACTTCCTTTGTCTCCTTCTCGGGGAGCTCGGGGTATTCCTCACCGTCAACAGCTGAGATATTATAGGAAGCGCTGCCGCTTGATATGGTGATGTGGAAGCTCTCGGTTATCTCAAAGAGTATATCCTCCTCAGGCATATTCTTGATGATATCTGAAAGAAGGCGTGGTTTGAGAATGAATGTACATTCATCATCAGAATTTACAAGCACTGATGTTCTTATACCTATTTCGAGGTCGTAGCCGGTAAGCTCTAAAAGGCTGCCGTCAAGGTGGAATTTCATTCCTTCAAGGAGAGGATTTGCAGAGCGCTCTGCAACACCCTTTGATACATTATTGACAGCATCATAGAGAGCTTTCTTTTTACATAAGAATTTCATATGAAGGTTCCTTTCTGTATGAAAGTATGATGATATATAGACGATGGTCTGTGTGTTTAAAAGAGAGAAGAGGGTGAGGGAGAAAACACAAAAAACTATGTGTATATATCTTTATTTGTTAGTATTATTAGTAGAGCCTGTTTAAAGTGTTGAAAGATGAATGCAGGCCCCGAAAAACCAGCGGGCGGGGTATGGGGGAAGATTGTTTGACGGATCTTGATAAAATGTTGAAATATTTAATGGGTTTGAAATGTCAGTAAAATGTTTGTTGAATGTTAGGTTATTTGTTGAGAAGTGGCGGTTTTTAAACTTTTTTCTGACCTTAAACGTTTAAGGTCACCGCCTGCCCTTACATTACAGGGGCAGATCGTTGTTTAAAGTGTTTAAACAATAGTTTAAAGTATTAAAAATCAGACACAAGGAAAAAACTGGGTGCTGAGATCACTTTTCTTTGAGATTATTGATTATCTCATTGACATTTTCTTTGAGCTGAGCGTTTTCCTTGAGCATATTGCAGGCATCCTGATAGTGGAGGGTCATAGTCGAGTGGTTCTTGCCGAGCTCGTCGCCTATCTCCTGATATGTCATATTCTTTACCTGCTTTAGCACATATATAGTTATCTTTCTTGCAAGGGATACATTTGCACGCCTGTTTGTCGAGCGTATCTCCTCGGGGGATACCTTGAACATTGCTGCAACGTCGCTTATTACTCTGTCAACTGTTATCTCGGCAGGCTGGTTCTCGACCATCATCTCTCTGATAGCACGCTGGGTCATAGCCATTGTAGGCTGCTCGTTGGTATATGCAGCTATTGCCTTGATAAGGTTGACTGTGCCCTCCAGGTGTCTGATATTGGTCTTTATCTTCTCAGCGATAAGTCTTGCTATCGGGTCTGAGAGCTGAAGACCTACAAGCTCGGCCTTTCTCTTGACTATCGCCATTCTCGTTTCAAAGTCAGGCGACTGGATATCGACAGGCACGCCCTTTAAGAAACGTGAACGTATCCTCTCTTCAAGTCTTGACATTCTCGAAGGAGCTATATCAGAGGTGAGGACTATCTGATTTCCTGCGTTATAGATATCGTTGAAGGTATGGAAGAATTCTTCCTGAGTAGCTTCCTTGCCGGCAATAAACTGCACGTCATCGACGAGCAGGATATCGGCATTACGGTATTTTTCATGGAACTCTATCGTTGAGTTATTCTGTATAGCCTTTACTATCTCGTTTGTGAAGCTCTCGCCTGTGGTATAGATGATATTCATATTGGGGTTATTTTTCTTTATCTCATGGACAATAGCCTTCATAAGGTGTGTCTTGCCAAGGCCTGAGTCGCCGTAGATAAAGAGGGGGTTGAATATCGAGCTTGAATCGACGTTCTTGTTCTTATTATACTTATCAGCCACAGCTATCGAGAAAGCAAGTGCGAGCTCGTTTGATTTACCCTTTACGAAGTTTTCAAAGGTAAGGGCATCGGCTTCACTGTTATCGCCGTAGATATCGGTGATACGCTTTATTGCCTCGTCGTCTTCCTTTTCCTCCTCGTCCTTTATAAGGATATTGAGCTCGACCTCAAAGCCGAGAGTATTATAAAAGCCCTCTTTTATTATATCGCCGTAGTTATCAAGAACTGTCTTTCTTGCAAACTCATTCTCGGCGTAAAGGTAAGCCACGTTATTTTCGAGTTTATAGGGCTCTAAGACATTTATCCATTTATTGAAGCCTATATCACTTATGGTTGGATAGTTACGGCAAAAGCTCTTTACAAGCTCAAAAACATCACCGAAAGATTCCATTTTATACCTCCGTTATATTACACAAATTTCCAAAAATGTATTTAAACAAACATTAAGCCAGTTTACTTATCTATTATATCACAAACACAGAAAAATTTCAAGTATTATATATTATAAATAGTATCTCTATTTGAAAACATTTTTTGGCGGCAGAGAAATATCATAACAATATTATCCACTTTACAATATTCTGATTGACAATGATAAAATAATAGTATATAATAATAATACCCTACACCATACTGCACATGAAAAAAGGTATCAGCATGAAAAGGACAAGCATCTTACTAACAGCACTTATAATAATCATGGCAGCTATACTGACAGCCTGCTCGGTCAATACATCGGAGGACAGCTCAAAGACAGCGCAGGAATATGCGCAGGAAAAGCAGGAGGAGATACTCAAATGCTTTGAGGACGGCGACAAGCAGGGCATAAAGAAAATGATGTGCAAATACGCCACAGACAATGACAGCGAGCTTGACAAGGAGATAGAAGAGGCATTCTCTTTCATAGACGGAAAGATAAAGGCAACACAAAGGCCAGTATGAGCGGCGATGATGACAACAAGCAGTACAACGCCTACACTCAGAAGATAGTCACCGAGTCGGGCAAGGAATACAAGATCAGCTTTGACGGCTGGTACAAATGCAAGGATAATTCAGACAAAGAGGGCGTAATGCTGATAAAGGTGATAGACACCTTAGTCAAGGTCGATCCTGCAAAGGAAGACAAGGACAACGGCATCTACAACATAGGTATAAAGGAAAAATAAATGGATATATGGGAATACTACGATGAGCTTATGCTCATAGACCGGCAATACGGGCAGGAGGAAGACTTATACTACATCATCAACAGGGTGATAAGGGAAACTCTGCCTGAATACATGACTGTACGAGATATACACAACATGGCTCTGCCCTCTGAGAGGGTGTTAAGAGAATTGCCGGGGAGAGAGTGTTTCACGGCGTTCGGGCAGGTGCCTGACCTGGTGATAGTAGACAAGAGGTTTGACCAGAGCAGGGAAGGACAGAGGCAGTATATCTACGGCTGCGTCGAGATAAAGAAGTTCAAAAATGACAACAGCGTTGAAAGGATAGTTGAAAGCTTAGGCAGCAGTCTTGACACGCTGAGGATACAAAAGAGAACTAAGCTCATAGCCTCTAAGGACAGCAATGTAAAGAAAAAGGTGACAGAGACTGTTATCATGAAAAACAACAAGCCTGTGACTGACAAGGGAGAGGCCGAGGTATTAAGAGAGCTCATACACTTCAAGAAAATGATACTGACCGACGGGATAAGGTGGTATTATCTTAAGATAGACAGAGCTTACAGAAAAAAGAGCCGGGAAAAGAGCATGGTCAAGGACATAATAAAGAGCGTTATCGGAAGCGACTGGCTGATAAAGGTAGAAGGATTCAGCGTTGAGAAAAAATGCGATTTATCCGGCATTACAGATAATTTCAGGGCAAGGGAAAAATACCACTGGAAGGAATTCAACAATCTGTATTTAAAAAAGGTAAAATGGAAATAAAAACGCTCTTTCTTTGAGCAAAACAGCAAGTAAAGCCCCGTTTAGCGCAGGCGCAATAAAGAAGTTTTTATTCCGACACTTCTGCTGTATCACGGCAGAAGTGTCTTTGCGTTACTTAGTACAGCGCCTGCTAAAAGAAAAAAGAAGAAAGAATAAATAAGAAATAATAATCAAGGTATCGCCTGCGGCGATATATTTTGAAATATGTCCGCAAAGCGGACACATTGTTTATTCTTTATTCTTTCTTCTTTATTATTTATTCTTTTAGCGGTGGCACATACAAAGCTGTAATTGTCAAATACTTCTTTATCGCCACCGCACTTTTCAGGGGCTTTTTTTATACATAAGGGTAGGTATAAGTCAAATTGCTTGACAAATGACTTAGTTTATTATATAATGAAGGGTAGATTATTTTAATAAGGAGATAAAGCTATGAAGAATACCGAAAAGACAATGGATAAAATAGTTGCTCTTTGCAAGGGCAGAGGCTTTGTTTACCCCGGCAGTGAGATCTACGGCGGTCTTGCTAACACATGGGATTACGGCCCGCTTGGCGTTGAGCTCAAAAACAACATAAAGAATGCCTGGAGAAAGAAGTTCATTCAGGAGAACAAATACAATGTAGGCCTTGATTCGGCTATACTCATGAACCCTCAGACATGGGTGGCTTCCGGTCACTTAGGCGGCTTTTCCGATCCGCTCATGGACTGCAAGGAGTGCAAGACAAGGCACAGAGCCGACAACCTCATCGAGGATTTTGACGGCACTAACGTTGCCGGCTGGTCAAACGATCAGATGATGGATTACATCAAGGAAAAGAGCATTCCCTGCCCCAACTGCGGCAAGCACAATTTCACAGACATAAGACAGTTCAACCTCATGTTCAAGACCTTCCAGGGCGTAACTGAGGATTCAAAGAACGAGCTTTATCTGCGTCCTGAGACTGCACAGGGCATATTCGTAAACTTCTCGAACATTCAGAGAACATCGAGAAAGAAGATACCCTTCGGTGTTGCACAGGTCGGCAAGAGCTTCAGAAACGAGATAACACCCGGAAACTTCATATTCCGTGTAAGAGAGTTTGAGCAGATGGAGCTTGAATTCTTCTGCAAGCCCGGCACAGACCTTGAGTGGTTTGACTACTGGAGGAGCTTCTGCCGTGACTGGCTGCTTTCCCTTAACATCAAGGAGGAGAACTTAAGGCTCCGTGACCACGACAAGGAGGAGCTCTGCTTCTACTCTAAGGCTACGACTGACTTTGAATACCTCTTCCCGTTCGGCTGGGGCGAGCTGTGGGGCGTTGCTGACAGAACAGACTACGACCTGACACAGCACATAAACACAAGCGGCAAGAAGCTCGACTACTTGGACGAGGAGTCGGGCGAGAGATACATCCCTTACGTTATCGAGCCCTCGCTCGGTGTTGAGAGACTTTTCCTCACAGTTATAACAGAGGCTTACGACGAGGAGAACATCGGCACAGAGGAAAAGCCTGACGTAAGAACAGTTATGCACTTCCACCCGTATCTTGCACCCTTCAAGGCTTGCGTACTTCCGCTTTCCAAGAAGCTCGACGAGCAGGCAAGCAAGATATACGAAGACCTTTCAAAGAAATTCAACGTAGATTACGACGTTGCAGGCTCTATAGGCAAGCGTTACCGCCGTCAGGACGAGATAGGCACACCTATCTGCGTGACATATGACTTTGACTCTGTAGAGGACGGCTGCGTGACAGTCCGTGACAGAGACACTATGGAGCAGGAGAGAATAAAGATAGAAGACCTCGCAGCATACATCGAAAAGAAGATAGAATTCTAATTCAATGAAACAGCACCCCTCTTGAAAAAGATATTTTTAAGGGAATCACTAAAGCCCCTTTGGTAAATGAAAAAGCAGATAGGTGCGTCAGATGCAAGGAAAGACCTCGAAGGCGTGCTTTTTGCACTACAAGAGGGCTTGACGCAGCATAAGACGTACATAGCTGCTTTTTTTAGGCAACACCGCACGACCATTGTGTGTCAGTATGCGGTTGTTCAGCTTTGCTGAACACTCCGAATTTTCGTCAGAATGCTCATTTTTGCCGCAGTTTTACTGGCGTAAAACAAGGTGAAATTGGGTATTATGACGGAAATTCGGCAAGCAGATGGCACACAAAGGCCAGAGCCGGTGGTCGTGCGGTGGTGCCTTTAAAAAGGGGTTTTTGAAATGCCCTTAATGAGGGGCTTTTCATATTGAGGGAAACTAACGGAGGAAAACAGATGAAGAACAAAAGAAGGGATTTAGCAGTTATCCTATCACTCGTTATGGCAGCATCTATGGCTTTGACAGCCTGCTCTGACAAGGACGATGATGAGAGCAGCTCAAAGAAAAGCAAGGACTCATCGAGCAGTGTATCTATATCTTCATCGGAGGCTGACAGCGACAGCAGCTCTGACAGCAATTCTGACAGCAGCGTGGCTGATGATGACAAGAGCTCTGATGCAGCTGATGACAGCAAGCCCGATGACAAGGCAGACGCAGGCAGCAATGATGATGAGAGCAGCGAATACACCTACGACCCAGAGCCGGAGCCTGATGACCCGGGAATAGTAGTAATAGAGCCTGACAGCAGTGAGTCTGAGCCTGACACTACTACTACAGCTGCTGCTGCCGGTGAGATATCACCTGAGGAAAAGCCGATATACGATATGTTCGAGGCTATGGAGACAGGCGACTTGACAAAGTATGAAAATGTACTGCCGGACGAGATAATCAAGGTATTCAAGGACAACAACAGCTGGGATATACTCAGCCAGCTCACAGAGCAGACAAAGGAAAGCTACGGTGACGACTGCAAGATAACCGTAAGCATTAATGGCAAGACTGAGCTGACTGACAGCGACATTGAGGACTACAAAAACAAATACCTGAATGGCTACGGCATTGATCTTAACATCGAGAAAGGATATCTTCTTAACATCAAGGCAAAGGTGAGCGGAAGCATCGGCAGTCAGGAAGATGAAGACAGCTTAGGTGTAGGATAAGTAAACGGCAGGTGGGTACTGCTCGACCTGTTCTGATAACAGGGAATAGATAAAAGGCAAGAAGCAAAGATTCTTTGCATAAAAAAAATAAAAAAAATCAGGAGGACGAAGAAAATGAAGAAGAGAATGAAGATCTTTTTACCGCTTATGTTACTGGTAATGGCAATGGCATTTCTGATGACAGCCTGCGGTGACGGCAGCAGCAAGGACAAGGACGATGAAGACGACACACCGGCATATGAAAGACCGATAGAGTCATACGTCAACGCTATAACCAAGGGAAGCGGCAAGGAATTAAAGAAGTGCTTCTGCGAGGCAGAGATAAAATACCGTGAAGAAAACGGCGGCGAGGATTGTTTTGACGATCAGGCAGAGCATCTGAAAAGCAGCTTTGAGAGCAGATACGGCGAGGGTGTCAAAATCACCTACAAGGTAAAGGACAAGGAAAAGCTCGATAAGGACAAGCTGGAGGATCTGTCATCTCAATTACAGAGACGCACTGACAGCGATGATATAGAGGTGACTGAAGGCTATAAGATAAAGACCGAGTTCACTATCAAGTCCAAAGGCGATAGCAGCACTGAAAAAGAGACTGAAAATGAGACTATGTATATAGGCAAGGTTGACGGAAAGTGGATAATAGTCGATTTCTGATCTGCCTTTAAGGAGAAACAAGAATGAAGAAAGCATTTATTCTGGCAGCTGCGGCTGCTATAATGCTGACGGCCTGTTCGGAGGCGGACAGCAACACAAGCAAGGACAGCACGACGACTGCCACCAAGGAAGCAGCAGTAAGCGAGGAAACATCTTCCGAAGCTGAGACTGCTACCACTACCACCGCAGCACCGCAAAACAGCAGCGAGTCGGAAACACAGACCCAGCAGACCTCTGTAACAACGACTACTGCGGACGACTCGTCAGAGCCGGATTCATCACAGGTAGATGATATGCCGCAGACTGACATAAGGTGCGACAGCAAGAGAATAGCTTCGGCTGATTTCGGAGTGGACATAAGCTACCCCGACGGCTGGGAGGTCAAGGGCTACGAGATAAAGAACGACAAGCCCTCACAGACAGCTGCGACGGCATTCAACGACGACTTGGGCGTTTCCTCAACAGTTGAGCTTATAAACTTTGAGGACAGCATAAAGGTCAGCGGCGAAGAATATCTTGAAAAGCTCAGGCAGGTATACACCGAGCTGACCACCCCCGACGAGGGCGACCCTATGAGTGTCAGCGATGTTGAGATGACAGAGGGCAGCGCAGGAGATGCAAAGACTATTTTTATAAGCTATTCGCAGAGGGGCGTTAAGTCGTATATCTACACTTTTGTTTTTGAAAACAAAAACAGCGACAACAGCTTTTTACAGTTTTCGTATGCATTCTCAGAGTCTGACAACACCGAGCACATAAAGACGGCGCTTGAAGAGATGATGAGCTGATAAGAAACAAGATCCGGGAGCAGGATAATGCTCCCGGGTTTTGTTATGCTCTGAAAAATATTTTTTTACAAACGTTTACATTGATTGACTATTTTTTTTATTTATGGTAGAATGGATTTCAAGCAGAAAAAGTATATTTTTACTTTTGTGATCGGGATACAAAAGGAGGATAAAGCAATGACAGAGCAGGAAGCAAAGGTTCTGGCTGAACCGATAGTTAAGGAAATTGTTGATTGTATGGCAGACGGCAGATATGATCTGATCCCCAAGTATGCCGGATTTCAGGATGAAACAACTACAGTTGATGATTTCAAAGAATGGGCAGAGGGGTATCTGGAAGACAACGAATTATCGCACTATGACAGATACGGTGTTCCGAACAACTTTCAGCCTGCATATGACAAGTCTTTATATCATCAGTTCAGTGTATATTTATACAATAACGGTACCGGCTTTGAGGTCGACTATGACCTTACGACAGACAGCAAGTTAAATGACCTGACACTTATTATGGAGTTTTTATTCAGCGATAACGGTATCAAAGCAAACATTGTAGATATTCACGTTTTATAAAATGAAAAACTAACCGAAAGGACTGATCGTTATTAATATCACATTCAACGAAAGCTCGAGGACATTCAAGCTCGATGCGAAGGACACCACATATATGCTCATGGCAGCAGACGGGGAGTATTTAGCGCACGTCTACTACGGGCGCAAGATCCCAGATACTGACATGACGAGCATAATGCGCTTTGACGAGAGCCCGTTTACACCGGCTACCAACAACCGTGACAGGGCATCATACCTTGACTCGCTGCCGATGGAGTATTCCTGCTTCGGGGTGGGCGACTACAGAGAGCCATGCTTCAAGATAAGGGCCGCTGACGGCACATCGACCTGCGATCTGCGCTACAAGGGCTACAAAATAACAAAGGGCAAGCCTGCACTTGAAGGGATGCCTGCGACATTTGCGACTGAGGAGAGCCCCTGCAGCACCTTAGAGGTGATAATGGAGGACAAGCCGGCAGGGCTTGAGGTATCGCTTTTTTACACGGCGTTTGAAAAGCTCGATGTCATAACAAGAAGTGCGATCGTCAGAAATGTGGGAGACAAGGCAGTTTATATCACCCGTGTACTCTCGACCTGCGTTGACTTTGACACGCACGAATTTGACATGATAACACTTAACGGCTCGTGGGCAAGGGAGAGGGCAGTCGAGCGCTGCCGCTTACATCACGGCAAGCAGGGGATTGATTCCTGTCGTGGCGAGAGCTCACACCAGAACAACCCCTTCGTTGCACTCTGCGAGCACAAGGCAGATGAAGACAGCGGCGAGGTTTACGGCTTTAACTTTGTATACAGCGGCAATTTTGCAGCAACCGCAGAGGTGACACAGCACAAGAAGACACGCTTTGTTATGGGCATAAATCCGCTTGATTTCTCATGGAAGTTAGAGCCGGGCGAGCAGTTCACAGCGCCTGAGGTGGTAATGGTACACTCAGACTGCGGCATCGGCAAGATGTCACGCACATTCCACGACCTTTACAGAGGGAATCTGATAAGGGGCGAATACAAGGACAAGCGCCGCCCGATACTTATAAACAACTGGGAGGCAACGTACTTTGATTTCTCGACAGAAAAGCTGATAAGCATTGCGCAGCAGGCAAGCAAGCTGGGCATCGAGATGCTTGTTATGGACGACGGCTGGTTCGGGCACAGAGATTCTGACAATTCATCATTAGGCGACTGGTTCGTATATGAAAAGAAGCTGCAGGGCGGATTAAAGCATCTTGTAGATGAAGTAAACAAGCTGGGCATGAAGTTCGGCATATGGTTTGAGCCGGAGATGGTTTCGCCCGACTCCGAGCTTTACAGAGCGCACCCTGACTGGGCAATACAGATCCGTGGCAGAGAGCTTACCATGTCGAGAGAGCAGTACATACTCGACTACTCACGCAAAGAGGTCAGAGACTATGTATACTCAATGATGAGGAAGATACTTGATTCGGCGAACATAGAATACATCAAGTGGGACATGAACAGGCAGCACACAGAGGTCGGCTCATTTGCGCTGCCGGCTGACAGGCAGCAGGAGCTGTGGCACAGGTATGTACTGGGCGTTTACGAGCTTATGGGCAGGCTGACGACAGATTATCCGCACATACTCATTGAGAACTGCTCGGGCGGCGGTGCGAGGTTTGACCCGGGAATGTTATATTTCAGCCCGCAGATATGGTGCTCTGACGACACAGATGCGATAGAGAGATTAAAGATACAGCACGGCACTTCGATGTGCTATCCCTGCTCGGCAATGGGTGCGCACGTTTCCGACTGCCCGAACCACTCCTGCGGCAGGGTAACGCCCTTTGCAACGAGGGGAGATGTAGCGCTTGTCGGAACATTCGGCTACGAGCTTGACGTTACACGCATACCCGAGGAGGACAGGAATGCTATCCCTGCGCAGATAGAGAAGTTCAAGAAATTCAATCCCTTAGTGCGCACAGGCGACCACTACCGCATAGGCAATATGTTTGAGGACAACAGCTGGGACGCATGGATGTTTGTTGCAAAGGACAAGAGCGAGGCGCTGTTTGAGTTTGTACAGGTGATAGGCAGGCCTAATGAGCGTTCAAGGAACATAAAGCTGAAGGGTCTTGACCCCGATGCTTACTACTATGAGGAGAGCAAGCCTGAGGAGAAGCTCTCGGGTGCAGCGCTTATGTATGCAGGGATAAATGTTGCAAAGATGTGGAACGTTGACGGGCTGTACGGAGATTATGTTTCTAAGACGCTGCATTTTGTGAGGGCTTGACAAAAGGCAAATAAGGTGTTATAATATAGTCAGGTAATAAAAGCACTGATATTAAACAAAATACCCCCGACAAGAGTACCAGTCAAGTCGGGGGCTTTGTTTTGGGCTGTGCTGTCGTTAGTTTTATTTCCTTCGCCTGTTCAGCCACTTACGGATACGCCTGCGTATGTACAAAAAGAGAAAATTTGCAAGCACACCCGTTATAACAGGCAAAAGAATGTAGGTAATAAATAGCACTGAGTCTCCCCCCTCTCCGCTATCGGATTGGGTTTGACAGCAATTACAGTATAGCATATATATCCTGGACAGTCAAACAGGGCAGGGCTTGACAAATCAGGTGCTTGGTGTTATAATGTAGGTGATGAAATTAAGTTTCCGACACTTTTTTCACAAAAAATAAGGCGAGGAGCGGCCACTCCTCGCCTTTGTGCTTACTGCTTCTTATGCTTCTTGTCAAGCCACTTGGTTATGTAATCTGCTATTACACTTTCTGCAACAGAAGACAGTATTGATGCTATCAGTTCCGACACCTTTTTCACCTCCTTCCCTGTTAAGGTCGGAGTTGAAGCAGCAAATACAGTATAGCACATAAGTATTGTTCTGTCAAACAATGGCATTTGTGAGTAATGAACAGTGAAAAATACAAAAACCACCTAAAGATCTTGCTTTAGGTGGTTTTTTGATGGTACGCCCGGTGCGATTTGAACGCAT
The DNA here is from genome assembly GCF_000686125.1 of Ruminococcus sp. NK3A76. NCBI lineage: Bacteria > Bacillati > Bacillota > Clostridia > Eubacteriales > Oscillospiraceae > Ruminococcus > Ruminococcus sp. NK3A76. The sequence continues at coordinate 3,089,140 of NZ_JMMA01000002.1, read as the reverse complement.
GGCCTTCAGAGTCGGAGTCTGACGCTCTATCCAGCTGAGCTACGGGCGCAGAAACAGGGGGCTTGTGCCCCCTTTAACGAATAGTGAAAAGTGAATAATGAATAGTGAATACTATTATCTCACCTTAGCACCATTCGGGAGTGACTGGTCGGGGAAGATGACTGTTGCGCCGCCGTCTGCGTTGTCGGCTGCACATATCATGCCGTTTGACTCAACGCCGCAGAGCTTAACAGGCTTTAAGTTTGCAACGAGCATTATCTTCTTGCCGACAAGGTCTTCAGGCTTATACCATTCTGCTATGCCCGAAACGACCTGTCTGCCGCCGAAACCGTCGTCAAGCTGCAAGCAGAGCAGCTTCTTTGACTTCTTGACCTTCTCGGCAGACTTTATCTGAGCGATACGGATATCTACCTTTGCGAAGTCGTCTATAGTTATCTCATCACTAAGCTCGGGGGGAGTGAACTCTTTGCCCTTTTCCTCGTCGGAGAGGTTTGCCTTGGCATCTGCCATGTTCTTCTCGATTATTGCGTTGAGAGCTTCTATCTCCTTGTCGATATCTATTCTCGGGAAGAGTATCTCGCCCTTGTGAACAGTAACATCAGCCGGCAAAACGCCTGTCTTTCCTGCGTTGTCGTAGGTAGCATCAGCCTCAGATGCGCCTATCTGCTGCCATACCTTAGGCATAGTGTTAGGCATAAAGGGTGAAAGAAGTGTCGAAATGACACGGATAGCTTCAAGCAGGTTGTAGAGCACTGCTGCAAGGCGTGCTTTTTTGCTCTCGTCCTTGCCGAGCTTCCAGGGCTCTGTTTCGTCGATATACTTATTGGCTCTGTCAACTGCTGTGAATATCTCCTCAAGAGCATTTTTGAGCCTTGTCTCATCGATGCAGAGGTCTACCTTTGCACGCAGAGATGTTACACACTCGATAAGCGAATCATCAAACTCGCCTGCCTCACGCTCTGCCGGAAGTGTGCCGCCGAAATACTTATCAGCCATAGCAACGGTACGGGAAACAAGGTTGCCGAAGCCGTTTGCAAGGTCTGAGTTGATGCGGTTTATCATTATCTCGTTTGAGAATGCGCTGTCAGCGCCGAGAGCCATCTCTCTTAAGATATGGTATCTGATAGCATCGACACCGTAGCGCTCGCCGAGCATGAAGGGGTCTACCACATTGCCGAGAGACTTGGACATCTTCTGCTCCTCGCCCTTTTTATTGAGGAAGGTTATCCAGCCGTGAACTGCGAGGTGCTTGGGCAGCGGCTCTTCAAGAGCCATGAGCATTGCAGGCCAGATGATAGCATGGAATCTCATGATATCCTTAGCTACCATATGAACATCAGCAGGCCAGAACTTGGCATAGTCATTATATGTGCTGTTCTCATAGCCAAGAGCTGTGATATAGTTTGAGAGAGCATCTATCCACACATAGACAACGTGCTTTTCGTCAAATGTTACAGGCACGCCCCATGTGAAGGAGGTTCTTGAAACGCAGAGGTCTTCAAGGCCGGGCTTGATAAAGTTATTGACAAGCTCCTGTGCTCTGTACTTAGGGCGGAGATAGTCGGTATCTAAAAGCAGCTTTTCTATCCTGTCTGCGAAGGGAGACATCTTGAAGAAGTAAGCCTCCTCCTTAGCCTCCTTTACCTCTCTGTGGCACTCGGGGCAGCAGCCGTTCTCGTCGAGCTGGCTCTCTGTCCAGAAGCTCTCACAGGGGGTGCAGTATTTGCCCTTATACTCGCCCTTATAGATATAGCCCTTATCATAGAGGCGCTTGAAGATATTCTGAACTGCCGAAACGTGGTAGTCATCGGTAGTACGGATATATCTGTCGTAATCAATATTCATATAGTTCCACAGCTTTTTGAAAACTGCGACCTTTTCATCGACATATGCCTTGGGTGTGATGCCCTGAGCCTTGGCCTTTTCTTCTATTTTCTGGCCGTGCTCGTCTGTGCCGGTGAGGAACATGACATCATAGCCCTGCATTCTCTTATAGCGTGCGATAGAGTCACACGCAACTGTAGTATAGCAGTGCCCTATATGCGGATCACCCGAGGGGTAGTATATAGGGGTAGTAATGTAATACTTTTTATCCATAGTGATTTCTCCTTTCGGTGAGATAAGATACAATAATTATTATACCACATTTAGCATTCATTGTCAAACTATAGCAGCGTAGTATGAAAAGCAAAGCCCGGCTTTTTGCAAAAAACATCCCAAGGTGCAAAAATGACGGCCGCAGCCGCCATTATCTATCAGAATATCAGACCAAGTATGAGCCTTACAGCCATAAATGCGACTGCCGCCATAAAAACAGCGCCGTAGGATATCTGCTGAGCGTAGAAGATATCGCTCTGGTCGGGCTCCTTTTTCGGGTCGCCTATATGCTGGCTGGGGATAAAGGGCTCGTCTTCATATATATTGCCGACGACCTCGATATCAAGAGCGCCTGCAAAAGCCGCAACTGTCTGCGAGGCGTTTATATTGCCAAGGTTCTTTCCGTCACGCTTCCATATCTTCTGGGCGTTTAAAAAATCGAGAGCGAGCAGTCTTGCATCCTTGACGCTAAGAAAAGCTGCGAGCCTTGCCGGGAAATAGCCCAACACGTCGTTCATGCCCCTTGCTGCGAGCGAGAAGTATATATCCTCGCTTCTGACAGCCTTCGCAGTCCTGTTTATAACAAGATACACAAGGCCGCCTATACCGCCGCCTATGAATATGAAAAACAGCGGAGCTATCGCATTTTCAAATGTATACTCAGCTATACCTCTTACCGAGAGCTTGACTATCTCGTCTTCACGCATACCCTTTGTATTCTCGCCGGTCATCTCCATGAGCTTTCTTCTTGCTGCGAGTGGCTTGCCCTTACGCAGAGCCTTAAGTATGCCTGTGCCGTAGTAGTTTACCTTTTTTTCGTTTATAGCGCCGAAAACATAAAAGCTCTCAAGTATTACCCCGACCACCGGGTGCAGCTTATAGGCGAGCACCAAAAGCAGTGTCAGCGGAGCTATGAACAGTATTATCATTATAGCGAGCAGAAGGCTCCCGGCGAGCGTCTGCCCCTCGTGGGAGGAAACATAGCGGGCTTTGAGCTTATCTTTAAAGAAGTTTGCCGTTTTTTCCATGAACTTCGACAGACTGTATGCCGAGAATATATCCCCGAACATCATATCCATCACATATCCCGCTGCCAGTGCGACGAGGGAATATATTATCATCTTTTCACCCTTTTCACCTGTTATTTCTTACATCTAACCTATATTATAACAGATACAGCCAATAAAATCAATAGTCATTTTTATAAATTTCCCCAAAGTTTGCCTGCAATTATTGACATAGCATTTAAAAAGTAATATAATATGTAATGTACGGCTTTCGGGGGCTTTATCCCGGCATTGCTGCAATGCAAAGCGGCTGCCGTATATTTAAAAAGTGAGGATATGATGAATGATGAAAATACTCGGCAAATCGCACAAGCTCGATAATGTATGCTATGACATAAGAGGCCCGGTAATGGACGAGGCAAATGCCATGATAGCAAAGGGCGAGAAGATACTTAAGCTCAACATCGGCAACCCGGCGCCCTTCCGCTTCAGAGCGCCTGCTGACCTCATAGCTCAGATGACAGCATCGCTGCCTGATGTAGAGGGGTATTCTGACTCGAAGGGTCTTTATGCTGCAAGAGAAGCGATAGCCGCTTATGACAAGACAAAGGGCATCGAGGGCGTTGCTCCCGATGACATATACACGGGAAACGGTGCTTCTGAGCTTATCACTATGTCGATGCAGGCGCTGCTCGACAACGGCGATGAGGTGCTCGTTCCGGCACCTGACTATCCGCTGTGGACTGCTTCTGTAACTCTTGCAGGAGGCACGGCCGTTCACTACATCTGCGACGAGCAGAGCAGCTGGTATCCTGACATAGACGACATGAGAAGCAAGATAACCGACAAGACAAAGGGCATAGTTATAATAAACCCCAACAACCCGACAGGTGCGCTCTACCCGAGGGAGATACTCGAGCAGATAGCACAGCTTGCAAGGGAGAACGGGCTTATCATCTTCTCGGACGAGATATATGACAGGCTGCTCATGGACGGTGCAAAGCACACATCTATAGCGTCTATCTGCCCTGATGTATTCTGTGTTACATTCAACGGACTTTCAAAGTCGCACATGATAGCAGGCTTTCGCTGCGGCTGGATGAGCCTTTCGGGAGACAGAAAGAATGTCAAGGGCTATATAGAGGGGCTAAATATGCTCTCCTCGATGCGTCTTTGCTCAAATGTTCCGGCACAGGCTGTAATACCTGTAGCGCTCAAGTCAAACCCACAGCTCGAAACACTTCTTGCCCCCGGCGGAAGGATATACGAGCAGCGTGAATACATAGTAAACAGGCTGAACTCGATAGAGGGTATGTCGGCTGTAAGGCCGCAGGCTGCATTCTACATTTTCCCGAAGATAGATGCAAAGCGTTTCAACATAACAAACGACGAGCAGTTCGTGCTTGACTTCTTAAAGGCAAAGCACATTCTCCTCGTTCACGGCGGCGGCTTCCACTGGGAGACACCTGACCACTTCCGCATCGTTTATCTTCCCGACCTTGATTCTCTTAAGACCTCTATGGACGCTTTGGAGGATTTCTTAAAGACATACAAGCAGAAATAACACTTTCAGCCCACGGCTATGTCTGTGGGCTTTTATGATAGGAGCATTTTAATGAAGGATCTTACAATCGGTTCGCCTGCCAAGGTACTGTGGAAATTTACCGTGCCTATGTTCCTGAGCGTCGTGTTCCAGCAGATGTACAGCATCGCAGATTCAGCTATCGCCGGGCAGTTCGCCGGGGAGGACGCTCTGGCGGCTATCGGTGCATCTTACCCGATAACTATGATATTCATGGCAGTAGCAGTCGGGGTGAACGTCGGCTGTGCGGTCGTGATATCGCAGTATTTCGGCGCAAAGATATACCCGAAGGTCAAAACATCTTCGACAACGACGCTTATCGCAAGCACGGCTGCGGCGCTTGTGCTGACGGTGTTCGGGATCATTTTCTGCAGGCCGCTGCTTTCAATGGTAAACACCCCGGAGGATATCTTCACCGACAGTGCGGTGTATCTGAGGATATACACGCTGGGGCTTGTCTTCCTGTTTGTCTATAACGTATGCACCGGCATATTCACAGCACTCGGCGACTCGAAAACTCCGCTGATGTTCCTTATCGGCTCGTCGGTCGGAAATGTGCTGCTTGATCTGCTGTTTGTGGCAGTGTTTAAGTGGGGAGTGGCCGGTGCTGCGTGGGCGACATTCATAGCGCAGGGCGTTTCCTGCATACTGTCGGTGTGCGTGATACTGAGAAAGCTTAAGCAGATAAAGACAGAGGAAAAAGCCCCCCTTTTCTCATGGAGAATGCTTTGCAGGGTGTCGGCATATGCCGTGCCGAGCATTTTGCAGCAGAGCTTTGTGTCGGTAGGCAACATTTTCATACAGGGGCTTGTCAACAGCTACGGCAAGAGCGTTATAGCAGGCTACAGTGCGGCGATAAAGCTGAACACCTTTGCTGTGACGAGCTTTTCGACTATGGGCAACGCACTGTCAGGCTTCTGCGCACAGAGCTACGGCGCAGGCAACAGGGAGCGTATAAGACAGGGCTTCAAGGCCGGGATAGTTATGGCGCTGATAGTTTCGGTGCCGTTTATTGCAGGATACTATATATACCCGGACGTGATGATGCGGCTTTTCCTTGATAAGGGAGCGAGCCCTGAGGTGCTTGAAACAGGCAGAGAGTTTTTAAAGATAGTCGCACCCTTTTATACCGTTGTCGGGGTAAAGCTCATGGCGGACGGACTTTTAAGAGGAACGGGGCGTATGCCGTTTTTCATGGGCACGACCTTTTCCGACCTGATACTCAGAGTCATATTGGCGTTCATTTTGTCAAAACGACTTGGTGAAGCGAGAGGGATATGGCTTTCGTGGCCGATAGGCTGGATAACGGCGATGGTGGTGTCATTGATATTCTATGCAGTAACGATGAAACAGATAAAGAGAGAGCTGCCGCAGCCGAAGAAAGAAACACCGTAATAAAAAAAGGGCAAAAAGGTTTTTGTCAAACTTTTTCCTCAAAAAAGTTTGCGGGTATTGTTTTATTCTCGCAAGCTCGAACAAAACGGCAGAGCCCTTGCGTAGATTGTTTCATTCTCGCAAGCTCGACTGAAACGGAGCAGAGCTCCATATCGGCGGAGCCGACCAGGCGGCGAACACAGTAAAAAAAGCGGCACGCACTGTGAGTTGCGAAACACCATAACGAAGGAATATGTTCGCTGCCCCACCGCCGCAAACAGGGAGCTGTGCCGAAGGCACAGTGCGACCGCATTTGCGGCCAGCCGCCGCCGCAAGCGGCGGCAAGCGAAGCGAGGCGAAGCCGAGCGAAGCGCCGGCGGCCGATGCCGAAGGGCGAGGCCGCTCCCCCCCTCTCCTTTATAAGGAGAGGGGGACGGGGGGTGAGGTTCGCCCCCCACAAAGCAAACCCTGTAACGTAAGCAAATCGACTAAATCATTCCGGCAAAATTGAACAAAATGACGAAAATGTAACGTTCGGAGTAAAAATTGTAATATCCTGTTGAAAAACAGGTAAAAATGTGATATTATAGAAATGCTTGGAAAAGTATATACTCTTTGGAAAGGGAATGAAAAGAAATGAAGAAGTTTATTGAAGAATTCAAAGCCTTTGCGCTTAAAGGCAACGTTATGGACATGGCTATCGGTGTTATCATCGGTGCTGCTTTCGGCTCTATCGTAACAGCACTGACCGACAGCTTTATCAACCCTCTTATCGCAGTTATCACAGGCGGTGCTGAGAAGGACGAGAACGGCGTTATGCAGGTAGTCGGCGGCACATTCACTGTAAGAGGTGTTGAGTTTACATACGGCGCTTTCATATCGGCTGTAATCAACTTCCTTATCATAGCTCTTATCCTGTTCTGCCTTATCAAGGCTGTAAACAAGGCTATGGAAGTCGGCAGAAAGAAGGCTGAGGAAGAGGCTGTTGCTGAGCCGCCCAAGGAGGAAGTTCTCCTTACTGAGATCCGTGACCTGTTAAAGGCACAGGCTGAGGCTCAGGCAAAGACAGAATAAGTTTAAGACACACTGACAAGCACGCTCGCATAGGGCGTGCTTTTTTTATGCTTTTGGGTTGATATGGAAGGGGATTTGTGGTATAATAGATGAAAGATATTTTCGGGGGTGTTGCCCTCGTCTTTCGGCTCGGGCTTGCCGCCTTTGGCGGCTGCCGCAAATGCGGTCGCACCGTGCCTTTGGCACGGCTCCCTGTTTGCGGCGGTGGGCGGCGAACATATTCTTTCGTTATAGTGTTTCGTAACTCACAGTGCGTGCCGCTTTTTTACTGTGTTCGCCGCCTAAGTCGGCTCCGCCGATGTGGGGCCAGCCCCACACCCTGCTGGGCTCTGCCCAGACCCGCAAACTTTTTTGAGGAAAAAGTTTGACAAAAACCTTTTTGTGTTTATGTTCTTTATTACTGCTTATATTTTTATTCTATTTTTTGGAGGATCATCTTATGCGCTTACTTGCGATCGACGGAAACAGCATAATGAACCGTGCTTACTACGGCATAAAGCTGCTCTCAAACTCAAAGGGCGTCTACACCAATGCTCTTACAGGGTTTATGAACATATATCTTAAGGAGGTCGATGCGGTAAAGCCCGATCATGTGGCTGTGGCGTTTGACCTGAGAGCACCTACATTCCGCCACAAGGCAGATGCGGCATACAAGGCAAACCGCAAGGGTATGCCCGAGGAGCTGGCACAGCAGATGCCGCAGATAAAAGAGCTGTTAACTGAGCTTGGCATAACCGTTGTCACCTGCGAGGGGTATGAGGCGGACGACATTTTAGGCACGCTCTCACGGATAGCAGAGCGTGAGGGCGGCGAGTGCTTTATCGTGACGGGCGACCGTGACAGCTATCAGCTCGTGACAGACAAAACGACTGTGCGGCTTGCGGCGACCAAGGAGACAAAGATATACACCCCCGAGAGGATAAAGGAAGAATATGGTGTCGAGCCGTTACAGATGATAGAGATAAAGGCGCTAATGGGCGACAGCTCAGACAACATTCCCGGTGTAAAGGGGATAGGTGAGAAGACTGCCGTTTCGCTCATTCAGCAGGCCGGCAGTGTAGAGGGGCTTTACGAGCAGCTTGATGAGATGACGCTCACCCCGTCGGTGAGAAAGAAGTTAAGCGAGGGCAGGCAGTCGGCAGAGAACAGCCGCTTTTTGGCGACGATATGTCTGACAGCACCGATAGACAATGATATCGAGACTTATGCTTTGCACGAGGGCGACAAGGCAGCGGCGGCAGCAAGGCTGACAGGGCTTGAGATGTTCAGGCTAATGGAAAAGCTAGGCCTTCACGCCGGTGATGCGGCGGCTGTGGATGAGAGCAATGCGGCAGAGCCGGCAGTGCTTACAGAATATGAGATAAAGCCGCTTGATGATGAATACATTGCATCGCTTGATGAGAGCAGGACTGTCGTTTTCGAGCTGGCAGGCAAGCAAGACCTGACCGAGCTGCGTGCAGCAGAGGGCAGCGTGATATACACCTGCGACAGCTTACTTGGCGGCACGGAGAGGATACTTGCGTTTTTGACAAGCGGCTGCAAAAAGCTCACCTTTGATGCAAAGGCTGCCTACAAGCTTGCATTTGAAAACGGCGAGAGTGCAAAAAACATCATCTTCTCATGCGATCTTGCAGGGTATTTATTAAACTCACAGGCAAAGGAATACACCGTTGAAAACTTATGTGCTGCGTACTCTGTCAAATACCGCAGCGACATGGAGGGCTATGAGAGCATAGCATCGCTGCCGGCTTTATGCGAGGGGCTGTCAGCAAGGCTTGACGGGAACGATCTGAGGAAGCTCTTTGACGGGATAGAGATGCCGCTTTGCGAGGTGCTCGCATCTATGGAGACTGTCGGTGTCAAGGCTGACAGAGACGGCATAAAGGCATTCGGCGAGTCGCTCAGGGGCGACATTGAGCGCTTAAAGCAGGAGATATACGATTACGCCGGCGAGGAATTCAACATACTCTCGCCAAAGCAGTTAGGGGAGATACTTTTCTCACCTGACAAGCTGGGGCTTAAGGGCGGCAGGAAGACAAAGACCGGCTATTCGACAAGTGCGGAGGTACTTGAAGCGCTTATAGATGCGCACCCGATGATACCGCTGATACTTGAATACCGCACGCTTACCAAGCTAATGTCCACCTACGTTGAGGGGCTGCTGAAAGTCATAGCGCCCGACGGCAGGATACATTCATACTTCAAGCAGACCGAGACACGCACGGGGCGCATATCCTCGACTGAGCCGAATTTACAGAACATACCCGTAAGAAAAGAGATAGGGCGTAATATGCGTCGCTTCTTTGTGGCCGAGGAGGGCATGACGCTTGTTGATGCTGACTATTCGCAGATAGAGCTGCGAGTGCTTGCTTCTGTATGCGGTGATGAGAATATGCAGAGGGCATTCCTTGACGGGATAGACATTCACACTATGACGGCTGCTTCCGTTTTCGGGCTGCCGGAGGATTTTGTGACACCCGAGATGCGCTCGGCGGCAAAGGCTGTAAACTTCGGCATCATCTACGGCATAGGTGCATTCTCGCTGTCAAAGGACATCGGTGTATCGGTAGCCGAGGCCAAGCAGTATATCGAGAACTATCTTGAAAATTTCCCGAAGATATCGCAGTACATGGACAGCACTGTGGAATTTGCAAAGGACAAGGGCTATGTGCTCACGATATTTGACAGGCGCAGATATATCCCCGAGCTTAAGATGTCAAACAAGAATATGCAGGCTTTCGGCAAGAGGGTGGCTATGAATGCGCCGATACAGGGCAGTGCAGCCGACATCATCAAGATAGCGATGATAAATGTATACAAGCGCTTAAAGAAAGACCTGCCCGGGGCAAGGCTTATTTTGCAGATACACGATGAGCTGATAATCGAGTGCGACAAAGCTGATGCTGACAAGGCAAGCGCTCTGCTCAAAGAGGAAATGGAGGGTGCTGTCAGGCTCGCAGTGCCGCTGACGGTAGATGTACACACAGGGGCAAGCTGGTTTGAGGCGAAGGAATAAATTTTAATGCATAATGCATAATGCATAATGCATAATTGTGGTATCGCCTGCGGCGATGTATGCCCATTCGGGCGACGAAGTATTATTCATTACTACTGTTCCACGTGGAACAAATGTTTGACACCATGCTTTTGGAGGAATTTTTATGAAATACACAAACCCCGTTATCCCCGGATTTTACCCTGACCCGAGCGTTTGCTTTGCAAACGGCAAATACTATCTTGCTGCGAGCACGTTCCAGTACTTCCCCGGGGTGGCGCTATTTGAGAGCGATGACCTTGTAAACTGGGAGCAGTTTGGCTACGCACTGACACGCCCTGAACAGGTGATGCTAAAAAACATAAACAGCTCGGGCGGCGTGTTCGCACCGACTATAAGATACAACGGCGGCCGCTTTTACATGGTCACGACAAACGACACGACGCACGAGAATTTCTACGTCTACACAGACGACATCTACGGAGAATGGTCTGACCCGATAACGGTTGACCAGGGCGGCATCGACCCCTCTCTCTATTTTGAAGACGGCAGGGTGTATTTTATGTCAAACGGCTCGGACGACGAGGGGAAAGGCGGTGTTGTGCAGTGTGAGATAGACATAGCCACCGGCAAAAAACTCACCGCCAGCAAGTGCATCTGGCAGGGCTCGGGAGGGCGGTATTTAGAGAGCCCGCACCTTTACAAAATAGGCGAATGGTATTATCTCATGGCGGCCGAGGGCGGCACTGAATACGGGCACATGATAACACTCTCACGTTCAAAGAGCGTATGGGGGCCTTTTGAGAACTGCCCGAGCAACCCGATACTGACAAACCGCAACAAAGCGCCATACATCATACAGGGCATAGGGCACGGCGACCTTGTGTTTGACAAGAGCGGCAACTTATTTATACTTAGCCTGGGTTTTCGGCAGATACATATGTGGATGCCTTATCACAACTTAGGGCGTGAGGTGTTCTTAACACCTGCAAGGCTGACTGACGACGGCTGGATAGCTGCCGGGCTTGACGGCACAACAGATGAGAGCTATGAGATAGCCGGTGACTTTGCACAGAAGCCGATAAAGGAATACACCTTTGCAAGCACCGACCCCGGCATCGACTGGTGCTATCTGCGCACACCTGACATGGCAGACTACACGCTCACAAAAGAAAAATACACCCTCAGAGGCAGCAGCCTGACACTTGATGATGTTGATTCGCCGACGTTTATCGCACTCAGGCAGAGGGGATTTTGCTTTGAGCTTTGCTGCGATGTAGGTGTCACCGACGGCGAGGGCGGCATAACTATTTACATGGACGAAAACGAGCACTACGAGATAGCCGTAAGAAAAGCAGCGGACAGCTATGAAGCGATACTGCGGCTTAACATCGGCGGCATAAAGCACATTCAAACAGCAATCCCGTTAGAGGGGAGCAAGGCAAGGCTGTGCATCGAGGGCGACAATCTTTTCTACAAATTTGCAGTTGTAAGCGGTGACGGCAGCGAGCGCAGAGAGCTTGGCGTCGGGAGCACAAAGTACATCACAAGCGAAGTCTCGGGCGGATTTACGGGGGCTATGATAGGTCTTTATGCCGTAAACGGCGAGGCGGAGTTTGAGGGGTTTGCTTTGAAGTATATGGAATGATGATAGGATAGATCGGAATTTACGTAGTAATGCATAATGCATAATTCATAATGCATAATTGATGTGTCCTGCTACGCAGGACGGATGCCCATTCGGGCTTTTATTCCCACGAAATTGCTTTGATAAGCGAAAAATGCCGCCGACAGAAGGCCGAATGGCCATATTGTCGGCGCAAGCCGACACCTTCATTATGTGAACCTGTCAAGTTTTCTGCACACATAAAGTTAATAAAACTATTGATATCAGCCAATAGAAAGCTTTTCATTTCTGAGCTCATATGGCGTTTTTAAGCCGTTTGAGCTGTGATAACGATGTGTGTTGTAAAAGCCAAAGACGTATTCAAATATTTTTAGCTCGGCTTCCTTCCTCGTTTTGAACCTACAGCCATGTACACAGGCATTTTTGACCGTTGCCCAGAAGCTTTCCATAGGTGCATTGTCATATGGCACACCGCTTCGAGACATGCTCTGGATCATCTTGTACTTATGAAGCTTGTTTTTGTATGCATTGGAAGCATATTGCACGCCTCGGTCAGAATGGAACAGCAGTCCTTCGCCCGGCTTGTATTTTTTGAATGCCTGATCAAGCGAATCGATCATCAGTTCCTGCGTGTGTTTGCTGCTAAAGCTTAATCCGACACAATCACGTGCACATAGGTCTATTATCCCTGCTGCGTACAGCCAGCCTTCGTCTGTCCATATGTAAGTGCTGTCTCCGCACCACTTTCGGTTTGGCTTATCAGCATTAAAATTGCGGTCAAGAAGATTTTCTGCAACTTGATACTTGTGCCTGCTGTTGGTCGTTGCCCTATATTTTTTGCATTTTTTCGGGTACATATTTCCTTGACGCATCAGCCTTCCGACTTTCCCCTCACTCATCGGGTATCCGGCTTCTTCAAGTGCTTTTTTCATACGCACTCTGCCATACTCCTCATAGCTTTCAGCGAAGATCGTCTGCATTTTCTCTACAAGCTCCAGATCTTCTTTTTCTTTGTTGCTGCGAGGGTTTTCCTTTCGGTCATAATATGATCTTGTACTTATCCCGAGAGTCTGACATACCAGATTGATCGGATATTTATCCAATCCTCTCGCCCGCAAGTCATCTATCTTTTCTTTGACTCTTGCTCTGCCTGATATGCCGCAACTTTTTTTAAGATCTCTACCTGCATCCTGAGCTTTTCGTTTTCTTTCTTCAATCGCCTAAGTTCTGCATCCTGCGGACGCTGTTTCCCACAGCCTACAAATGCATCCTCGCCGTACTTTCTGTACTCTCTGCGCCATGTGTAGATCGTTTGCTCCGGTATTGCGAATTTTTCGGATAACACTTTCACAGATATGTTATCTTTGAAGTGCAGTTCCATGATCTTAAATTTGAATTCCCGACTGTTTTCTCCATGTGTGCTCATTTGAAGCCAACTCCTTTTTTATATTATATCATTATTAACTTCAAATGTGTAGTTTTATTATACAGGTTCAATGCATTATGAATTATGCATTATGCATTGATTAAATCCCAATTTATCAGACAAAACCATAAAGGAGGAATAAAAATGCTAAAAAAGCTCACGCTATTACATTCAAACGACCTGCACGGCGACTTTTTGCCGAAGAAGGGTGAGGACGGCAAGGAGACAGGCGGCCTTTCAAGGCTTGCAGGGTATGTAAAAAAGGTGCGTGAAGCGGAGGAGAATGTCATCTACGCAAACGCCGGTGATATGTTCCGTGGGTCTATCATCGACTCGGAGTTTATGGGGCTCTCAACCATTGAGCTTATGAACCTGCTATCGCCTGATGTCACCACGATAGGCAATCACGAGGTAGACTACGGCCTTGCACATCTGCTGTTTTTGGAGAAGTGCGCACACTTCCCGATAATCAACTCAAACCTCTTTATAACTATAAACGGCGCAAGGCTTTTCACGCCTTGTCTCAACATCGACATAGGCGGCATGAGGGTGCTCTTTATCGGCATACTCACAGAGGAAGTGATAGCCTCGATGAAGAGCGAGAAGGTGATAGGCACTTATGTTGACATTCAGGCTGCTGCTAAGGAGATAGGCGTTATAGCTGATAACTACCGCACAAGAAAGACTGACCTGACAGTGCTGCTTACCCACATAGGCATTGAAGCAGACAGAGAGCTTGCCAGACTCCTTGACCCCGAATGGGGCGTTGACCTGATAATCGGCGGACACTCGCACACGCTTATGGAGGAGCCTGAGGTAGTAAACGGCATACCGATAGTTCAGGCAGGCACAGGCACCGGGCAGATAGGCCGCTTTGAGCTGACGATAGATACCAGAAAGCACAAGCCCGTTGACTACAAGTGGGAGTGCGTATCTATCAACGAAGACACAGCGCCCATAGACCCTGTAATGAACGAGCTGCTTGACCGCTATCAGAACGTGACTGATGCAAAGTACAAGCGTGTAGTCACGACCTTTGCAAGAAAGCTGACACACCCGACAAGGACAGAGGAAACAGAGCTTGGCAACCTTTACGCCGATCTGTTACAGTGGGAGAGCAGCTTTGACATCATGATAATGGGCACAGGCGCCATACGCAAAAAGGAGTTAGGGCCGATAGTTGAGTATCAGGATATGTTAGAGAACACGCCCTTTGACGATATGCTGCATATGCTCAAGGTCACAGGTGCGCAGTTCAGAAAGATGATACAGCACATCTTCCGTGACGAAGCGTGGGAAGGGCACACAGAGTTTTACAACTACTCAAAGGGTGTAAAGATACGCTACCGCAAGAGCACCCACACGATAGAGGAGCTTTCATTAAACGGCAAGGAGATAGAGGACACAGACGAGCTGCTGATAGCCCTACAGGCATACCACTTCAACAACTTTGACGAGTTCTTCGGAGTGCCGCTTGAAGAAGTTTCAAAGAACATGAAGCCGAGAGTTATCGCTACCTCTGTGAACAACATCGTTGAGGAATACTTCTCGACCAACAAGGGGCTTGACTCACACGTTGAGGGAAGGATAGAGATACTTGACTGATGTCTGGTAACAGGTAACAGTTGTGGTATCGGCGCATAGCGCCGATGATATGCCCATTCGGGCAGTATTGCAAAACTCATAAAACAATAAGCCCCCGAGGTTTTTAATTAAAACTCCGGGGGCAGTTCTTTTAAGGCAACACCGCACAACCACCGGCGGATACCTTTGCACGCCATCCACTTGCAAATTTTCCGTCATATTACCCAAATTTACCTTGAAATACGTTAGTATTCCTGCGGTAAATTTAGCCAATCTGACGAAAAATTTGACTGCGTGTCTGACGTACAATGGTTGTGCGGTGTTGCCTTAAATATCCATCGCCTATTACCTGTAACCTGATAATAGCCTGTTACCTGAAAACGTTACTCGTTTTCATTATTTTCCTTGACAGAGATATAGTATTTGATAAGCTCGACTGCGCCTTCGATGCCGGTCTTTGAGGAATTGATGCAGAGGTCATAGTTTTTTGCATCGCCCCAGCGCATATCGCTGTAGTAGTTATAGTAATTTGCACGGCGCTTATCCGTCTTCTTGATGAAATCCTCTATCTTGTTCTTCTCGATATCATAGCGTGCGGCGATACGCTGGCGCTTATCGTAGAGATTGCCGGTGATAAAGAAATTCAGCACGTCCTTATTGCCACGCAGCACATAGTCTGCACATCTTCCGACGATGACGCATGGGCCTTTTTCGGCAAGGCTCTTTATTGTATCGAACTGTGCTAAGAATATCTTATGATTGAGCGGCATCTCAGGGTTTATGCGCCCGTCCTGAGATATGGGGTAGTTGCCCATGACAAGGTTCATAAGAAAGCTGTTTGTATAGCTCTCATCATGCTTTACAAAAAGCTCCTGGCATATGCCGGATTCCTTTGATGCGAGCTCTAAAAGCTCCTTATCATAAAAGGGTATGCCTAAGTCCTCACTCAGTCTGTGGCCTATCTCACGGCCGCCGCTGCCGAACTCACGGCTTATGGTTATAATTGATCTTGTCTGCTGTTTCATAAAGATCCCTCCTCCCAGGAAAATAGCAATACTTTTATATTTTATAATATTATATCACAAAACACAGAAATTGTATATGCTCTATCCTACAAACTTTTAAGCAGTGGTATGTGCATTATGACACAAAGACCGCCGCACAGAAGGTCGGGTGCAGCCCGTGCGGCGGTATTATATACAATGCGAGCCTGGCTTGTCGCATATGTATGCTCATTGCTGTGTCTGCGGTGTCGGGGAGGGCTTTTCGATAAGCCGGCATACAACTGCTGCTGCAAGTGTTGCCCCTGTGAGTATACAGTAGCCTAAAAGCAGCCTGTTTGACGAGCCGTATATCGTGACAACCCCTGTGGCTATCATGCCGACCGATGCGGTGGAAGCCGATGCTGTATAGAGCGCTCTTGCCGCACGCTTTGGCGGACGCTTTGAAAAGCCGCCCCACCACACATAGACAAGCGAGAGCACCATGAGCGGTGCAAAGGCATATATCATATAGTAGGAATAAACGCTGTGTGAGTAAAGCTCATACACGCCGCCGAAAAGTGCAGCGAATGATGCACCTGCGCCTGTGCCGAGAGCCTGTTTTAAGCAGGAGCGCTTGTCAGTATCCGAGATAAACAATGTCGCTCACCTTCCTTTCGCTGGCTGAGTTGCCGTGGCCGCCGCCTGTGGGGTTATTGATGACTTCGCCGTCAAAGTACATTGTCGATGAGCCGCCGCCGTCGAGGTTGTAGGCGGTAGTGCAGCCAAGACCCTTCATAAACTCTGCGAGCTGGTAGAGTGACAGCCCCTCGCTCTCGCTCGTGCGGCCGTCAGACACGACGAACACATAATGCAGCTCGTCTATCTGGCCTATCGCCGTGCGTGGGTTTGATGCCATAGCCTGATCGACCTCCTGCCCCTGAGAGACGGTTACAGAGCCTTCGTCTATAAGCCCCGGGCCGAAGGTGAACGCCTGCCACACGCCCGACTCCACGAGCTCATCGGCTGATGCTTCGTCGGGGGATATTATATCAAAGTGGCCGTCGGCGTAGATGCAAAGTATCTCGCTGTCGCTCTCGGCAGTAGAACGGTAGGCGATACCGTTTCTGATGACATAGCCCTTTTCACGAGCGCCGTAGTAATCGCCGTTTATTGCGAGGATGGCGTCATTTTCCTCTGCGGTGTCGCTTGTCGTTGCTTTGACGTTTTTGCCGTAGCTGCCGTTTGCAAAGGCTGTCTTTAAATACTGCGCCGAGCTTAAGCGCACATCTGCGGCGTATATTTTAGTGCCGTTTTCATAGTATTCGTTTATCGTGACGGCTATATTCTCATCAGAGTAAGAGCCGGCGGTGCCTGTTGATGTTGAGTTGCTGTTTGTGCTGTTTTGTCGGGTCTGTGTATCCGTCTGTGATGAGCCGTCTGTCTCTGCAGAGCGTGAGTGCCTGCCCCGTGAGGGCTTGCCGCTGTGTGAAGCAGAGGAACTCTCATCGCTTGCAGAAGGGGCGGCGCTTAAGGTGCTGTTGGCCGTGCCGGTGTTTAGCTTTTTGACCTCGATATCGTCAAACATCGAGGTGTTCTGGGCTGTCGCATCGACCTGCTCGACACGTTCGAGCACGAAGGTATCAAGCATCACATACGCCGTGAAGGCTGCGACTACTAAGGAATACACCACAGCGAAAAGATATTTTCTATTTTTGCGTTCAGGCATTTTTCCTCTCCCCCTTCTTTTTGAAGATCACCATTCTCTGCGCCCAATAGCTCACTGAGAACATTATACACTCGACCATAATCTTTGCAAGCAGGACATTCACGCCGAGCTTTGCTGTGAGAAGTGTCAGCAGGGCGGTGTTCATTGCAAGAATGAATGCTGCGAGGGTGAAATACTGCAAAGCGCTCGCAGCCAATGATTTTTCCGACTTGAAAACGAATTTGCGGTTGAGGTTGAAATTGAGCACAGAGCTTATGAGCCTTGCTGTGATATTTGAAAAGACCACCGAGCCTGTCAGCAGGCTAAGTATCGCAAATGCGATATAGTCTGCCGCAAAGCCTGCGAGCGAGGAGGCCGAGAATTTGAGTATCTCCTTATATATCTTGACAGAATCCCTTATCGGGTCAAAGTGCGAGGAGGAATTGTCGTCGATATAGATAGTCTTTATCGGCACTTCGAGAATGCGTGTATTGTCACGGGCAAGCTCCATGAGCATATTTGTCTCATACTCATATCTGTCGCCCGGGATAGCGAGCAGGCGCTTGGTCAGCCTGTCGGAGAAAGCTCTCAGCCCGGTCTGCGTATCACTTACACCGACGCCGGTCGCCAAGCGGTAGACTACTCTTGTCACCGAGTTTCCGAGCTTGCTTTTTAGCGGCACCTTGCCGTCAAACTCACGGCTGCCGAGAACTAAAGCATCAGGGCACTCGCTTGCCTTTGCGCAGACACGCAGAGCGTCGCTCACAAGGTGCTGGCCGTCGGCATCGAGCGTCACCACGACATACGGCGAGGTATAGTGCCCCGAGATATAGGTAAGCCCTGTGCGCAATGCCATGCCCTTGCCGAAGTTTGCAGGGTGGTCGATAACTGTTGCTTTTTCTCCTGCTTTTTCAAAAAAATCATCAAATACATTGCCGCTGCCGTCGTTTACCACGATGCTCTCAAAGCCGTTATCGTAAAGCTCATCGAGCATAGGCAGCATGGCCTGTGTGGGCATATATGCCGGGACAAGTGCGATTTTAGTCTCTTTCATAAAGCGTCGCCTCCAAAATATCAATACATTGTTTTTGTCTGATATCCCGCTATATTTCCCATATTTCCATTTTTGATTATATAGCACAAAGCTAAAATCAACTTAAAAATTTTACGCTCTTTCACAAATTTTTTCCTTTGCGAATAATCTGTTACAGGAGGAGTGAGACTGATGAAACATGGGATAGACATAAGCTACGCTCAGGGTGATGCCGACATAGGCAGGCTGAGAGGGAAGGTCGATTTTATAATTATCCGGGCAGGGTATGGGGGCTTTGCTTCGCAAAGGGACGAATACTTTGAGCGAAACTACAGCCTTTGCAAAAGGTATAAGATACCATGCGGGGCATACTGGTTTGCATATGCAAGAAACGGGCAGGAGGCGCAGCAGGAAGCAAAGGCCTGCATCGAGGTCATAAAGGGGAAGAGGTTTGAATACCCGATATACTATGACGTTGAGGGGCAGGCGCTTCAGGGCGGGCGAGACACGGTGAGCAGTATGTGCCGCAGCTTTTGCGACGCACTTGAAAAGGCAGGGTACTTTGCCGGGATATATATGTCGGCAGACCCGCTTGAAAATATGCTCGATACACAGGTGAGAAAGCGTTATGCGATATGGGCAGCGCAGTACGGCGGAAGGCTTGACTACAGCGGCTTTGCAGGAATGTGGCAGGACAGCTGCAGCGGCAGGCTGCCAGGCATTTCGGGAAGTGTTGACACAGACATCTGCTATGAGGACTACCCGGGCATAATAAAAAAAGCGCACCTAAACGGCTACAAAAAGCGAAAGCGCAAAAAAGGCGGTCAGGAAATAAAGAAGCAATAAAAAAGAGACTGCTGCACAAACTAATGCAAAGGCACTTCTGTCAGATAACTAACAGAAGTGCCTTGAATAATGCTTATTTACTGCGCCTGCGCTTATGCGGCAGTCTATTAAGAGAATAACATATGTATAAAGCCTGATTCCTTTAAGCTGTAGCCGAGGAATATAAACAGGATAAGATAGAAAACAAAGATGATAGCTGTCCATACAAGTGCAGCTCTTGCATAGTTGGTAAGGCTCTTTTTGGTGTTGGGGCCGCCAATTGCAAGAATGATGAAGTAGATGATGCCCACTATCGGTATACACAGAAGAAGTGTAGTTATCATCCACTGGCCGACAGACACTGGCTGCTCTGTCTGCGAGTAGGGCGAGAATGTCGTCTCGTTAAGACCCATATACTGGCTCTGGTTATAGACATTTGCGCTCTGCGAGAAAGCGTTCATATTCTGATACGGCTGCTGGTACTGCGGCTGCTGATACTGAGGCTGGCCGCCGTAGGGCTGCTGCTGGAACTGGGGCTGGCCGCCGTAGGGCTGCTGGTCATACATACCGGGCTGGGGCTGCTGTGCGCCGAAATTCTCAGCCTCCGGCATATCGCCGCTCGTTGTCTGAGGAGCTTCGGGCTGTGCTGTGAAAAGAGACACAGGCTTACCGCATTTTACGCAGAAGGTCGCACTGTCTTCGAGCTCAGCGCCGCATGATGAACAAAGTTTTGACATAGGTTTTTCCTCCCTGAGTTTTATTTTTTAGGTTGTGTTATTTGAAGGGTGACATTTTCAGCACCCGTTTGTGACTTGACGTAGTTTTCTATAGTTTCAAGCTCATCGTCGGTGAGCTTTTTGGAAGACTTAGCACACAGCATCACATAGCTGCCCTGCTCGCCTGTCATACTGCCGCAGGACACATCTGAGAGGTATGCAAACACATCTTTCACGCCGCTGCTCACTGCTTGCATATCGACATTTGCAGCCTGCTGTGACCGGTAGCTCTCGACCTGCTCGCTTAAGTCATCTATCTTTGAGTTCTTTTCATCGAGCTCCTGCTGAAGGTCGTTTATAGTCTTTTCCTGAATGGCCATAGTTATCATATCGGCGTTCTCGCCGTCGGGGATAATAGCCGAGTTCTGCGTGACCTTAAGGGAAAAGCCCTCAAGCCCATAATCTGAGAGCGAGCTTTCGAGCTTATCTATCACATCAGGTGCGATAGTATTGCCGACGAGAGAGACGGTTATCGTTTTTTCACGCTGGTCTGTCTCAGTCTTTACAACTGTTGTATTATCAAATGCGAACTGCTCGTTAAGGTAGCGTGTGATATTTGCGCTTATCACCGAGTCATAGACAGTTCTTGCGCCGATGATGATACTCGGGATAATAACTATCAGCGACACGACAAATATAAATCTGTTGATAGTCTTCTGCCCACGCTTTGAGATAGAGCGGTGATACGGCACGCCCATGATAAGTGTCATTATCATAGTTGCGAGCGAGATGAACATTGTATTTATCAAAAACAGATATCCTGCGCCGAGCAGGAATTTTGTCTGCGCAGTAGCTATTCCGTAGCCGGCCGTACACAGCGGCGGCATAAGAGCGGTAGCTATAGCCACGCCTGGGATAACATTTGATTTTTTATTTCGTGTATTGCCTATTGCGCCTGCGATACCGCCGAAGGTAGCTATAAGCACGTCCCACAGGGTCGGGCTGGTTCTTGCTATCATTTCGGTGGTAGCTTCCGAGAGGGGAGATATAAGGAAATACACCGTCGAGGTGACAAGGCTTATCATCACCTGCACGCCGAATCTGCCGAGTGCTCTCAGCAGCAGCGAGATATCCCTGACTGCAAGCGAATAGCCCATAGTCATGATACCGCTCATCAGCGGAGAAACGAGCATAGCGCCTATGATAACAGCGGTGGAATTGACATTAAGGCCTATTGATGCGATGAATGTCGCCATCATAAGTATCCACATATTAGGGCCGTGGATAATAGTATTTTCATACATCATCTTATCAATATCGTCATAGCTCATCTGGTCATCGCTGATATTGAAAAGGCTATAGAAAAACCTGCTCATTGCCGAGCGTTGTTTTTCTATTCTTTCTTTTTCCTCCTGCATATCCTGCATGAGTTTTTCATGGCGCTCGTTTATTTTTTCTTTCTCTTTAAGTTCATGTATTATTTCGTTCATAGTCAACACCGGTTTTTCCGTTTTCCCGAGGGGTGGAGGGGAAGACCTCACCCCCCGTCCCCCTCTCCTTTTCAAGGAGAGGGGGGGCAGCCTCGCCTATCGGCTCGGCCTTCTGCGCTTCGCAAGGCTTTTGCCTCGCTTCGCTTGCCGCCGTCCAAGTCGGGCTTACGCCCGAGTGGGACTCTGTCCCACACCCTGCTGGGACTCTGTCCCAGACCCTGCAAACTTTTTTTGAGGAAAAAAGTTTGACAAAAAACCTTTTTGTCTTTATATGCTTTATTACTTTCTCAGAGTATTTACAATATATGCTGTTAATTCTTCTGCCATTTCATACTGCTCATATATTCTCGGATGGCCGGGGGTCGCCTTACCTGTTCTGGTAAATTCAAAATAATGCACTCTATCGCTATCAAGCTCCGCTGCGACCTCTTCCACTGCCTTATCCCACTCGGGGTAGTGCATGAGCACGGTCATCAGGAAAACAAACTGAGCTTTCGGATACTTCTCCATAAGCGAGGAGGCTATCTCTTTATACTTAGCCTTCCATTTTTTACGGTACTCGGGGTCTGTGATATCACGGTCGTTCTGGCCTTCACAGTGGGGGTCGTTCTGGCCTACTGCGAATATCACGATATCGGGAGTAAAGCGGTCAAAATCCCAGTCGCTGAAAGGCCCCTCGGGGTAGTAGGAGAGCTTATTCCAGGTAGTCTCGACACCTATCGCATCGGGCAGGTGGAAATAGCCTGTCTTATCGAAAATAGCGATACCGCCCTGCGAGTTATTATGTATCTCGGCGTTAAGGTTTCTTGCGGTTATCATGGGGTATGCGTAGTAGCAGTTATCATACATACCGTTATGGCCTTCGGGGTCGTTTGATGCGGTATTCTCTACTGCCTCGACCACCTCGCCGGCCGACACGCTGTCGCCGAACACTTCGAGTCTGAGGTCATAGTGCTTTTTATACTCAGACACCTCTGCGCCCTCGCTAAGCTCAAAGCCAAAGAATTCAAAGCGGTGGTATGCAGCCTGTCTTTTGAACACGGTGACTGTATGCTCCTTATCTTCAAGCCCCTCAGCGATGATGACTGTCTGCTTATCGTGGTTATCCCAGCCGTTATCGAAAACGCACTTGATAAGTTTTCCGTCCACAACAGCGCCGAGAGACATCTCGTTCTGGCTCATCATGAAGTTTGTAAGCACTGCTGCGATATATGTGCCTTTAAAGCGCACAGTGACAGACGAGCCTGCGTATATAAAGCGAAAGCTCTCCTGCTTGCTGTCATCTATCCTGCCCATATAGCAAAGCCGGGGGTCTGTGCAGGGTATAAAGGTAGTATTCATAGTTTCAGATCCTTTCTTTATGCGGTCTGCTTTTGCGAGGGCTTTGTCAGCCTGTCGATGACAGCGCCGCTTGTGATATGGAGAAGTATTGCAGCCGCTACGGATATCACCATTGAGAGGAGATACACGAGAGGGTCACAAAGGTCGAGCGAGCCCTCGCTGACGATGATGCCGTTTACAGTAACGTGCGCCATATACAGCTCGAGTGATACGCTGCCTGTCATTATCAAGAATTTATGCAGCGGCTGCCACCTGATGACAGCCAGCACAGCCATACACACTGCCATAAAGCCTATACAGAAGACTGTGCTTTCCATTCTCTTGCCGACTGCCGAGCCTGCAAGGCGGTTAAATTCCGAAAGAGCGTCATTATCAAGGCCATAGAATTTCTTCATAACGCCCACGGTGAAAACAGCTATCCTCAGCAGCACTGTTGCAGCTGCGACTGCTATATGCCATTTTTTTATGGGGGCTTTTTCAAACACGAGCCTGCCTATGAGCACGCCGAGCACGAACACCGGCAGTCTTGTTGTTGCTATCTCGGTGAGTGCGAGCGACTTTGGCTTTTCTGCATCGGCGACAAGCAGCACGCCCACGAGGAAAGCAAGCAGCAGCGAGGTATTGAGCACATACCTCTTTGACGAGACGACCTCATAGAAAAGCGGGAAGAACACATAGAAAACGATTATGGCGCTTATAAACCAGAGCCTTTTTTCGCCGCTTATCCAGAAGCTCGTAAGCGAGAGGTCATAGAGGTATCTTGTAAACGTGCGGTCATTCACCACAAGGTCGGTGATGAACCATATTACAGTGCCGTACATAGCGTAGGGGATAAGTATCCTCACAAAGCGCTTTCTGAAAAATGCGCCGATATCCTTTCTCCTGGTATATGAGAAGTAGAGCCCCATACCCGACAAAAATAGGAACACCTCGACGCCTATACTGCCCACGCCCTTACAGAAAAGGTAAGAGCAGAAATACTTTCTTCCGCCGGGCTTAAGATTATTCACTACCGTATGGAAGTAGTGGAACATCATTATAAGTATTATTGAGATCCCGAAAAGCTCGCCCCTGTATTTGCTGAATATATGGAATGTGAGCGGCTCACGGGTCTTTTGGTTTTGTTTTATCTCCTGATTTTCTTCTGTCTGCGGCAAGTTTTCTTACCCCTTTCCTTTTTTCCAGACGACCTCTGCTATCACGGTATTTACTCCTGCAAAGTTTATCACAGGTATCTTTTCATTGAAGCCTACCACGAGCTTTGAGTTTTTGAAGTTTCTGTCAGCGAGCATTTTCTTTATCTTTGTCGTTGGCTTTCTTCCGTTCTTTGAGTTGTTGACTGCGAGCGTGCCGTCGTTCATTACCCATGCCCAGTCACCGAACACTTTTACTCTGAGCTTGCAGCCTATGGGTGTATAGCCCTTTGCCTTGAAAGCAGGCATCTCTAAAGTGCAGCTGCCGTCGTTTTTATGTTTATTGCCCTTCAGCGAATACTCTATATTGCCGTTGCTGAAGCGGTCGATACGGTAGAGCTTTTCGTCAAGGCCTTCGGTATGTATATCGTTTGTCATTTTACCTGTAAAATATCTCAGCTCATACTCAGAGCCCTTGGGGTCGGGCGTATAGTCATCCGATGTGAGCAGGATATTTCCAAGGTCACGGGAATTTCTTATGGTAGTGACAGGCGTGCTTAGCCATTTTGCGTTGTCGGCGGTCATATCTATGCAGTCTTTGAGCCTGCTCGATACATCGCTGTTATATGCAAATACACAGCCGAAATATTCCTGCACCTTGCAAAGTACATCGAGAGTGAATTTATCATTTTCAAGCATCTTCTCGATAAGTGCGTTGTTTATATAGAGATACTTTCTCTTTGCCTTCATCATTGCATAGGTGAGTATCAGCTGCGGGTCGCTCACATCGTAGACGAATATGCAGTCAAACTCGCTCTCACCGTACATAGCCTTTGAATTAAGGTAGTAGTCATATTTGAGCACCTCGAAGGCCTCATCGAAGGAAATCACGCCCTGCTCGTAGAGTGAGAATACCTCTCTGCCCTCGTAGGAGAGCTTGACCTCGCTCCTGTAGCCGAAAGCCGGGGTGTTGAAAAGCAGCGGATATGCAGGCGCTGCCGTGCCTGTTTTCTCAACTGCGCTTGACAGAAAGAGGTCTACCTTTTCCCTGTCAAAGCCCCTCACCGCACCGAGCAGACGAAGGCTCTCGGGGGTGTTGGCGCAGCCGTCAGAAACTGCGAGTATACGCTGCTTGCCCTTTTTGGGTATCTCACGGAGTGTGAGCCCCTGCTCGCTGTCTTTAAACAGCCGGCAGAGCTTTTCGGCGCTGTCGGGGCAGTCAAATGCGCAGAACTCGGCCTTTGCAGCGGTGTCGTCATATGTCTTGCCGCCCTTGTTAAGGTGAGCGATTATCTCCTCCTTTGAGTGTGCCATATCAAAGGGGAGGGTGAGCATATCCATATATGTACCCCTTGCCCTGACGTAATGCTCGATATCCTCAACGTGGAGGATAAGCTGCTTGCCCAGGGTGAGGTAGTCAAAGAACACGCTCGAATAGTCGGTTATCAGCGCATCGGAAACAGCCATAAGTGCATAGCTGTCAACGAGCGGCGGGAATTTCTTTATATGAGTGAACTTTTCGTAATCTATAACGTCCGAGAGTCTGTGGTGGAGGTTTACAAAGAGTATCTGGTCATCACGCAGGCTTGCATCAAGGTAGTCGAGCAGCTCAGCCGTTTCCGTTACGAGCTGTTCGTTATCGATGTAGTCCTTGAAAGTCGGCATATAGACAAATATCTTTTCGCCGTTCGGGGCGAGCTCTTTAACAAGTGCCGAGTTATCCTTTGCGGCGGTCATAAGCAGTCCTCCGCAGCGAGGATAGCCGAGCATAAGAGCCTTGCCGTGCATAAGCTCGCTGACCTTATAGCTCTCAGTCATATTTTTAAATGTATAGTCGTTCGGGTAGAGCAGGTAGTCGGCGTTCACGAAGTTTTTCTGGGTATTGCCGTTGCCGGGGATATTTCTGGTGTTCTTGGCAAGGCCGAGCTTTTTAAGAGGTGTGCCGTGCCATATATTGATATACACCTGCCCGGGGCGCTTTATCCAGCTCTCGGGGAAATAAGTCTCGGTGATGAGGTATTTACAGCTTTCCATATACTTAGCATAGCGCTTATTCGAGCGGAATATCGTGGTGCGCTTCCAGCCGTTTTTCTTCTTATAGCCGGATATTATCTTATCCGTGACCTCATCGCCCCTGACGTAGCAGGTATAGCCCTCAAACTCGGGGCTTTTATTGAGCACATCGAGGATATACTGCATATTGCCCCTGACGTTCTTGCCAAGGCCGAGGATCAGTATGCCCTTTTCATCTATCGGCATGGTATAGCAGTGGCTTACGATATTACGCTTTTCCTCATCGAGCACAAGCGAAGTCTTTTCTGCGAGCGCAGCAAGAGCAGCCTGACGTTTTTCTACAGAAAAGTCAAGCTCTTTTTGTGGTGAAACTATACATGAACGTGGATTATAGATCTTCATACGGTCATACCTCTTGCTCTTGATTATTTAAGCGGTTGCTCTTATTTACCCAGGTCGTTCTTTATCTGTGTGGTAGAGATATCGGGTGTACGGGGAAGGTAAACGACCTCACAGAGATCCTTAAGGAAATCGAATTTCCCCTCCCAGTCATCGCCCATTACGAAGGTATCGACCTTGAATTCCTTCACGTCCGAGCGCTTCTGCTCCCAGCCTTCCTCGGGGATAACGAGGTCTACATAGCGTATAGCCTCGAGCAGCTTTTTACGCTCCTCATAGGTGAAGTAGCATTTTTTCTGCTTTTCGTTCCAGTTGAACTCATCTGTCGAGAGCGCTACGATAAGGTAATCGCCGAGCTCCTTTGCACGTCTGAGCAGGTTTATATGGCCATAATGCAGCAGGTCAAAAGTGCCGTAGGTGATGACTTTTTTCATATTGGGTTCTCCTTTATTGTCTTTTTTATATGGGCTTTCCGGGGCTTTCCAGGGGTGGCCTCGCCTTTCGGCTCGGCTGGCCGCAAATGCGGTCGCACCGTGCCTTTGGCACGGCTCCCTGTTTGCGGCGGTGGGCGGCGAACATATTCGTTCCGGAATGGGCTTTATGTCTCAAAGATTAGAGCTTTTCTATACTGTGTTCGCCGCCTAAGTCGGCTCCGCCGATGTGGGGCCAGCCCCACACCCTGCCGGGGCCAGCCCCGGACCCCGCAAACTTTTTTGAGGAAAAAGTTTGACAAAAACCTTTTTGTGTTTTATTCTTTTTGGGGTTTAATTTTATTTTCTATTTGCATCTATCACATTTGTCTGATACTTTATCATATCGGTATATATACGCTTACAGTTATTATTATCGTCAAATGCGAAGAAGTTATCAGCACGCTTACGGTACTTATCCTTCATCACACAGCCGTTGCTCATATACTCTATCAGCATATCAATAAGCTCATCGTTTGTATGCACTATCTCACCGAATGCCATAGTATCGTAGTGGTAAGCGCCCTCCTCATAGTGCTGGGGGATATCGTTATGGTGCAGATAAACAAGCGGCTTTCTCATATACGCAAAGTCAAACTGTATTCCCGAGAAGTCTGTTACCATGAGCGAGCTCTCGCAGAACATCTTCTCATAGCTCATATCGCCGATAGCAGGGATAATGTCCACTCTGTCGTTCTTATCGAAGTCATCCACCTGCGGTGATACTATCGGGTGGAGCACGAACTTGATACGGTAGCCGTACTTATCAGCGGCATCGAGCAGGCGGCTGTCGTTTATGAGCGAGTTGAACACCTTGAAATATGATGTTTCCTTAAAGTGCTCATTATAGTCTCTTGCAACGCCCTCGTTCTTGGAAACGAGCATAGCAGACTGCATTCTCCATGTGGGGGATATCATTATCTGCTTTTTATCGTTATTCTTAAGGCCGTCGTATCTCGGCACGCCTGTAAGTCTGAGTGCGTCGTAATCCTTATAGTCATACACAGGGCGTGAGAGGTTCTCTATCTCGACAGGGGAAGCGCAGTAGTAAAGTCTGGTGTTATCACGCAGTCTGTTCTGTGCTATAGCTATCTTCTGAACAGACAGGCCATGCTGAACGCACACTACATGGAAATCGACTATATCTCTGAAATAGGACGAGCCCTGCATAGTCAGGTCGTTGAATGCAAAGACGGTGGAGTTTGATACTATCATCATCTGTGCGTTGAAGAAGACGAGCCTGTGCTTTAGCGTACCTCTTACGAGCGGCTTGAAGCCGTCAGCCTTGATACGCTTATAGTCGGTGGCGTTCTTGTCGATGAGGTAATATTTTGTGATGCCGTCGTCCATTTTAGATGCATAGCGGTAGAGATACTCCGAGCTGTCGCCGCCCTTGTATATCTTGTCGAAGAACATCCATATCTTCTTTTTGCGGTAGAAGGGTCTTGTCACCCAGTAAGCAAGTCTGCCTGTAAGTGCTCTTATATCGAGCTTTGAGTGACCCTCGATAAGCTGTAAGAACATTCTGAGCTGTCTGTACAGTCTCTCGACCTTGCCGCTTCTTTTTATCCAGATAGCGCCCTTGCTGTGGAAAAGGATATACTTGCTCGTCATAGGCCAGTACATCCACACGAGCTTGCCCGACACACGGGAGGTGTGGGATTTATACTCGGGGTTTATTGTGTAGTATTTGCCGTTGTATTTCAGAGCGAAGGACAGCCTGTAGATATCCTCCTGCTCATCTATCGGTATGCTCATATGGAACGAGCGCAGCCTGTATGCCGAGCAGCCGAATATCTTGGTTATGGTGTAGCGCTCGTTATACACAGGTATTATATCCTTATCGTCAAGGCGTGCTATGAGTTTGCACTGAGTTTTGGGGTATATATCCGGGAAGGTCGCATCTACCTCCAGGCAGCCGTTAACGTAGTTCATGAACACCACGTTCACACGCATATCGTCTGTTCTTGCGAGCACGACGTTGCTGTAGGTCATATACAGAGTTCCCGAGCCCTGTATAAGCTGCTCGTGAGAATCGTCAAAATCATTCTTTATCCTTGCAAGAAGGAATTTGAGCTCGGCCGGGTAGCGGCACATCTCAGCTGCATCGACATTGAGTATCACCTCATCGTCAAGCTGCTTTAAAAGCCCGGCTACGTCGTCCTTGTAGGCCATAGCCTCCTCCTCGTTGAGGACGTGCTTGTTGCGGTTATTCAAGTTTGCATCTATCCTTGCATATATCATGAACAGAAGGAAATACTGCACGAACTTGGGTATCTTGCCGAGAGTTCTCTTAAGCTCCTTGGCAAATGCGGTAAAGAGGTGTATGCTGTCGTAATACCACGCCCTGTCATACACGCCCTGGAAAAGCCTGTACTCGTTGTCGTAGGGGGTGCAGTATGTATACACGCAGCCCTTTGCGTAGCAGACCATGCCGTTCATGAGCAGGACACGCATGATAAAGAGTGCGACTGCATCGTGGCCGAGCTTGCTCTCGATATTAACAGCTGCGAGGATATTTGATTTGAAGACTGTGCCCTCTAAAAACCACGGGAACTTGTCGTGTACCTTTGAAAGGTCGATAGCGTTGCCGAGATTTTTTCTGTCAGAGGAGAGCTTGTCATTTGCGGAAAGAGTCTCATACTCAAAGCGCTTCTTCCCGAAAGATACAGAGCAGTCGTACTGCTGCATAAGGTTTATGCAGCGCTCAAAAAGCGAGGTATCGAACACATCGCCTGAGCGCACCACGGTGAAATACTCGCCCGTGACAGCCGAGAAAGCGTTGTTTAAGAGCACGTTCTCATTTGTCTCGTCATCAGCTGCGATATACTCGTTTTCCTGTATATCCTCTGCGGCTGCCTTGAAAAAGCCTGTTCCTGTGCCTGTCTTGTCAATGAGCACGAGCTGCAGTTTATCCTGCAGGGAGTTGGCGTTTTTCACGCAGTCAAAAGTTTTCATTGACAGGTCATCGTTTCCTTCATAAATGAAAATAACCGAAAGCTTCAATTTCTGTTGCTCCTTTGTTTTTTTCTGTTTATTTAAGGCAACACCGCACGAAGACCGCCTGAAGGCTTTGTACGCAACTTACTTGCATCTTTTCCGTCATATTACACATTTTTCCTTGAAATACGGTAGTATTCCTTCGGAAAATCTGTGCGATCTGACGAAAAAGCTGACTGCGCAATTTGCGCACAATCTTCGTGCGGTGTTGCCTTAAAGTTCAAGCCTGATTATATCATGGCTTATATGTCTCTTTGACAGCGGCGGCAGTGACTCGTAGTCGCCGTAGAGATATCTTAAATACTTATCATACTGGTCTATCACCGGGAAGCTCCCGCCTTCAAACTCAAGCACGGTGAAGCTGTCAAACCATTCTGACGGGAAAGAGCCGCTTTTCATATGCTGCCCCCAGCCGTCATACATATAGCCGGTGTCTTTTTTGAAAAAGTCTATCGTGCCCTTTTGCAGCCTGCAAAGAAAGCTCATAGGCAGGGCGGTCTTAAGGGCTGTGGCGGCCATTCTTACCACAGGGCTCACACGGCTTCCCTCAGCGCCCTTTACGCTGCTGCCGTTCCACTTGTTGTAGACAAGGCTCCTTGCGCATCTTGTGAGAAAGAGGTGTGCCTTGCGCCCGGCCTTTGTGCGTGCGGTGTAGCTGTGGCGGAAAACGTCTATGAATATGCCGTTGTGGATATCTGTGAGCTTGTCCGTCATCTCGGTGGTCATGAGCGTGCTGTTCATTCTCACCTTGGTGAAGAAGTAGTTGCCCTTGTCGGTCTTTGGTGTCTGCAAAAAGAAATTATCGCCGAAACAGTCCGAAAGCTCGCAGAAGCGGTCAAAGTCCTCAGGGGACATCATGATGTCGATATCATAATCCCAAGGGATAAAGCCGCCGTGCCTTGCAGCACCTAAAAGCGTGCCGCCTGCAAGAGAATAGCGTATGCCGTTTTCTCTGCACACACGGTCTGTCTCTCTGAGTATTTCAAGCTCTCGCTGCTGAAGTGTCTTAAACTCCTCAGTCTTTGCATCGCCAAAGCAGAAAACGCCCTCGCAGCCGCCGTTTACATAGGCGTTTAGCTCCCTTGCGTCCTCTTTCGGGATAAGCCGCTCAAAGCCGGAGTTCTTTATGCTCGCTTCCGAGTAAACGCCGCCCGGCCTGCCCTTTAGCAGCACATACAGCGCAAGCCTCAGAAGGTCTGTGACATACAGCCCGCTGTCGTTCTCGTTTGCGAGCAGGACGCTCGTGCGTGTACTTTTCTTCTTAAAAAGCTCTGCGGTATGCCTGCTGGCAGTTATTATCACCGCACGGGAAACATCTTCCGGGATATGCGGCGTGTCAAAGGATATCGCCGTGTCTGCCGTGTCGCTGTATACACCGAGCGTTTCAAGAGCAAGGCGTGAGATATCTGCTGCCGTGCCGCTGCCTATGACCTTTATATCCGGCAGTTCGTGAAGGCGCTTGTCCTCCCTCAGGCGCAGAGCCGTGTCAAGTGCTGCCTGCTCAAACATCTGCTTCTTCAAGTATGCCGACTGCACGCTTTATGCCCTCGTGCAGGCCGACCTTTGGCTGCCAGCCGAGAGAGAGAAGTCTTGTGCTGTCGAGTATCTCAGGCGTGGGAGCGTCAGGCGAGGTGTCACGCACAGGCTCGGCCTCGTCCTCCTTGTTTGCAAAGGCAAGGTGCATATCCCTTTCGGGGAATACTTCGCAGGCGGCCTTGGCAAAGCCTCTTATAGTCACGTCTGATGCGGGGTTTGCTATATTGTAGGGGGTGGCGTTCTCGCCGTCGAGCATTATTTTAAGAAGTGCCGTGCAGGTGTCCGTCACATAGCAAAAAGACCTGAGCGGAGCGCCTGCGCTCTTTAAGAGGATATCCTGCTTTCTTACGATGTTTGCTATAAACTGCGCCCACACTCTGTCATCTTCAAGGCTCGATGCGCCGTAGATGTAGCTGGGTCTTGCGATCTTGACCGGCATACCGTACTGCTTTACATAGCTTGCAGCAAGTGTTTCTGATGCACGCTTGCCAATAGCGTAGCAGTTTTTGTAGCTTGTGTGGTCGATAACGCCTATGTCGTCTTCAAAGATGCGGTCTTTGCCGGTGCGAAGTGCGCCGTAGACCTTAAGGGAAGAAACGATAAGTGCCGTGGCATTATTATCCTTTGCAAGCTCAAGCACGTTCTCTGTGCCTGAGAGGTTTGCCTTTATCGTACCCACGGGGTCATTCTCAAACTGAATGTTGCTCGCCTGGCTCGCAGCGTGGATAATGAAATCCATACCCGTTGCGTTTATAAATTTTGTAACGTCGGATACGTTGAGGCTCAGGTCAAAGCGCTTAAGCATATCGCCGTATTTTGCATAGGCACGCTCCTTGTTGCGAACGTGCGCCATGATGCTTATATCGTCGCCGAAAAGGTCATTTCTCACCATCAGCGCCATAGCAAGGTGGCAGCCGATAAAGCCGCCGGCACCTGTTATCAGTATCGTTTTGCCTTTCAGCTTCTCCCAGTCGATAAAGGGGGAGGTAGCTATCTCGTAAAGGTCTTTATATACGCCCTTTCTTACGAGCTTTTTTATCTCATAAGCCATATTTCAATTCTTCCTTTGCGAATTTCTTGTAGTTCTCATAGTAGAACTGCGACCTCAGCGTTGTTAAGTCCTCAGGTGTTGTTACCTTGATGTTGAAGCGCTCGCCGATGAATATGTGAACGCTCTCGCCCAGCTCGATAAACAGCTCGCTTGAAGAAACAGGGTTTAAGATGTTTCTCTTGTATGCTTCATCGTGCGCCCAGAGTATGCGCTCCATAGTGTAGCCCTGGGGTGCCTGGGTTATATACATCGTGCTGCGCTGGTAGCTCTTGGCGCAGTTCTCGCCGTCCTCGGAATAGAGGAGCGAGTCGATAGCAGGCGTTACAGGAACAGCCGTGCCGTACTTTTTAGTGTCATTTATGCAGTTGGTGATGAGCTGCTCGGAGAGCATAGGTCTTACACCGTCGCAGATGAGGATTATATCGTCGTCGTTCTTCTGGAACTCTGCCGTTGCCACAACGCCGTTGTGGATAGAGTCAAAGCCGTTTGCGCCGCCGGGAACGATAGCCTTTACCTTGGGTACGTTGTACTGCTTGATAAGGTCTTTAAGGTAGTCTATCCAGTCTTCCTTGCAGGCGATGACTATAGCATCGACCTCGGGGTGGCGTGCAAAGTGACCCATTGTGTGTATGATGATAGGCATACCGCCCACCTCTAAAAACTGCTTGGGCATATCGACTGACTTCATTCTCGCACCGATACCGCCTGCAAAAAGCATTGCTGTTATCATAATTTATCTTCCTTTCTGTTTATATCATTGATATACGTTTCATTATTCGTTTGGTGGCTCTGCCGTCGCAGGCGCCCATGTGGTATTTCTTGAAATCTCTGAGCTCTGCCTTGTCACGCCCTGAAAGCTCACGCCCTACAGCGCTTATAAGCTCGCTTCCGCTTTTCACAACGGTAGTCGGGAACTCGTTTATATCAGCGTAGAAGCCGACCTTGCTTACATACTCGTCATAGTCGGGAGCGAATATGACGAACGGCTTTTCAAACAGCAGAAAGTCAAACAGCACCGACGAGAAGTCTGTTATCAGCAGGTCTGCCACGGGGAGCAGCCGCTCGGTCGGTATCTCGCAGCTGACGCTGTCTGAGTTCTTGCGCTCAAAGTGGGGGTGCAGCTTTTTGACAAGGAAATACTCCTCCTGTCCCTCAAAGGCTCTGTCAACATCGCCCTCGCCTATCATCACCGGCTCTGCCGCACTGCCCCTGAAGGTCGGCGCATAGAGGACTATCCTTTTGCCTATCGCCTCGGGGTAGCTCTCATAGAATTCCTGCTTACAGTTTTTTATAAACTGTTTGCTATAGTACATATCGCTCCTTGAAATGCCGAGCGCCTGCACAACGCCTTGCGGCTGGCGCATCATTTTACTGAACACCGGCACGCAGCAGTCAGCGCTCACTGTCAGCAGGTCGTAGTTTGCAAAGACGTTGCCCTTGTAGTATTCAGGCACCGAGAACGGCTGGTCGTAGCCGGATTTTTTCAAAAGCCCTCCTGAATGCCACAGCTGCACGACCGTTGTCTCCGGCCTTTTATCGCAGGAGGACACCGGCAGGAAGTTGTCGCATATAAAAACATACTCAGCCCTTGCATACAGCTTCATAAATCTGCACAGCCACTTGATAAGCTGCGGCTTTGACAGCTTGTCAAAGTCTCTGCACATGACCTTTATGTCATACTGCCCGGCGGCTCTCACCTCGGCGTACATCTTCCTCATCGAAAAGGGGATCTTATCGTTATGCGCATCGGCAAATATCACGAGCCCCTTTTGTATTTTACCCCTTGCCGCCCCTTTATAAACAAGCGGCAGGAAGGCGTGCTGCAAAAGCATTTTCAGCTGCTCCTTGACATATAGTTTCAGGCTCAAAGTACGGCACACCTCCAAAAATACATACTTCATTTAATTATAACATATATCCATAAAAAAGTCAAATCGAAAAGTCCCGAAAATAGGCAGTTTCGGGGAGATTTTTTATAGCAAAGATACAAAAAACGGGGAACAAAAACATAAGAAGGTTTTGGGGTCAAGCCCTTTTCCTCAAAAAGGGCTTGCGGGTATTGTTTTATTCTCGCAAACTCGAACAAAACGGCAGAGCCCCAGCGAGGTTTGGAGCAGAGCTCCAACGCCGTAGGCGCAAGGGCGGCGAACACAGTAACAAAAGAACAATAGTGCTGTGATAACAACAGAGCTGAAAAGAATGAATTGTTCGCCGCCCCCGATTTGAAACAGCGAAGCGTATTTCAAATCGTGCCTTGCGTAAGCAAGGCGAAAAGCCCGTGGGTACACACAAAAAAGACCGCCGTATCTCTACAGCGGTCTGAATTATTTAAAATTCTATCTTGGAGTAAAGTCCTGCTGATTTCATAGAGTCCTCAGGCTTGGGCTTCTTGTAGTCCTTCTCGAAGGAAGTTGTTATGTCGTAGTGCGGTCTCTGCTTGCGGTCGTTTCTTCTGCCGCCACGTCTGTCGCCGCCTCTGCGGTCGCTGTTATAGCCGCCACGTCTGTCGCTGCGTCTTTCAGTCGAGCTGATTATTACCTTTCTGTAGGGCTCCTCGCCTGTCGAGCGGCTTGTTACGCCCTCAGTCTCGGATACCTTAGCGTGGATTATACGTCTTTCGTAGGGGTTCATCGGCTCAAGAGCAGATGTTCTGCCTGTTCTCTTTACAGTTGCAGCTATCTTTGCAGCGAGGTCTTCAAGCTGCTGCTTTCTCT
This sequence comes from Ruminococcus sp. NK3A76, assembly GCF_000686125.1. Taxonomy (NCBI): domain Bacteria; kingdom Bacillati; phylum Bacillota; class Clostridia; order Eubacteriales; family Oscillospiraceae; genus Ruminococcus; species Ruminococcus sp. NK3A76. Next base: position 3,053,965 of record NZ_JMMA01000002.1, on the reverse strand, counting down.
TTTCCCTGAAACCGTTGCAGTCTGTTGTTATGCGGAAATAGTCTCTGTTGATCTTGTTTGAAACGAGCGATGCAAGATACTGGAGCGAATCGAGCACCTCGCCCTTTTTGCCGAGGAGCTCCTCAAAGCCCTCTGCCTTGATATCGAGCAGTGCGCCGTTCTCAATGGGGGAGATATCTACCTTTGCATCATGGAAGCCCATTTTATCGAGCACCTTGATGATATACTCTGCTGCTACTGCTTCCTTGGTGATCTCATACTCTGCCTCTACCTTTGCCTCTCCCTTAGTAAAGAGCAGGCCTTTCTTGGGCTCCTCTATCACTGTGAAGCTTATCTTTTCCTCAGCAACGCCGAATTCCTCCACAGCAAGAGCCTTTGCCTCCTCTACTGTCTTGGCTGTAAACTCTTTTTTCATCTCTATTATCTATCCTTTCATCCGACGGAGCTTTTTTCAGCCTGCCGGTTAGTCTTCCTTATATTCGTCGCCGTATTTTTCGGCCATGCGCTTTCTTGCTTCGTTGAGCTTTTTGCGCTGCAGTTCCTTAAGCTCTGCCTTTGAGAGCTTCTTGTCGCCCTGGCTGTCATCGTCATCATCGTCGTCGTCATCGTCCGATGAGGAAGCTGCCTTCTTAGCGCCTTCAAGACCCTGCTGCTGAGCTTCGAGAGCCCTTTCCATAAAGGACTTCTTGCCGCTCTTTTTCTTCTTTGCGTCTTCCTTCTTGATAAGCTCCTCAACGTGCTCGGGGGTGTACACAAGGTTAAGGAACACAGTCTGCCCAAGACCCACAATGCTCGACATTACCCAGTAGATACCAAGACCTACAGGGAAGTTGAATGTTATGACGAGCGAGAATATAGGCATAACATAGAGCATTACCTTCATGCCGCCCATAGACTCTGCTGCTGCGGGGTTGTTTCTCTTTGTGAAATACTGCGAAACAAATGTCATTATAAGCTGGAAAACAAACGACAGTATCGGAACTGCCACGAGTGCGCTGTCAGCGCTGAAGCCGTGCCACTGGGGGAAGTTTTCGAGCTTGATGCCGAAGAAGGTATAGTCAAAGCTGTCTATATCCTTTCTCAGCTTGCCTGAATCGTCAACGAGGTCGATAACATCTGCATACTTGCCGTCAGCCTTGTTGAGGAAGCTGAAGTTGAGAAGCGAAGGCCTGCTCTTTGCAAGGCTTGCTGTGATGTAATCCTCATTGAGCATGAAATCCGTGTCGATATCGTTATGCAGCTTGATAGCACCGATAACTCTTTCCCACTGTGTGTCGGACATTTCGAGCTTCTCTATCTTTTCAAACTCCATAAGCTCGTCCTTGAGCTTGTTGTACTTGTCGGCCTCGGATATGCCCTCGTTATCCTTCTCGATAGTTGCGAGCATATCGGCAATGGTGGTATCATCGGTATCCTCAGCCTTGCTCACCTCATAGGAAACGGTGTAGAGGTTGGAAATGAGCTTATTTGAATCGTCGAGCTTTTCCTTATTGATATCCGTTACATAGTAAAGCGGGTTATATACGACTTCGATAAGTGCGAAAAGCACCAGCATAGTGATAAGCATAGGCAGGCAGCCTGCTGTAGGCGAGGCGTTCTCCTTTGCGTAGAGATTCATCATCTCTTCCTGATACTTTTCCTTGTTGTTGGCGTATTTCTTCTGCAGCTTCTTGAGCTCGGGCTGCAGCTTTGCCATTCTTGCTGTTGATTTCTGCTGCTTGATATTGAGCGGCAGGAGCAGCAATCTGATTAATATCGTAAAAAGAATAAGCGCAATACCGTAGTTCTTGACAAGAAGGTAGCAGCACTTCATTATCCAGCCGAGCGGTATCGCTATAACTCCAAAAAATGCAGACATATATATCTCCTTAATGACGGGGGCTATTTGCGCCCACGTTCTTTTATTCTTATCAGCCTGAATTCCTCCGGCACAGGGTCAACGCCGCCCTTGAATAGCGGATTGCAGCGCAGTATACGCCGTGCCGACAGTATGCTCCCCTTAAAAAAGCCATGCTTTTTGTAAGCCATGACCGCATACTGCGAGCAGGTAGGGTAATAGCGGCAGTGTGCCCCGGTAAGAGGGCTTATATACCTTTGGTAGAGCCTTATCAGGGCTATAGCCAGATACTTCATTTCTTACCTGCTTTTTTCTCTATCTCTTTGATAACTCTTGATCTGATGAAGCGGGTGATATCTGCCGAGCCTTTGCCGTCGATGCCGGGTCTTGCCACAAACACGATATCATATCCGATAGGCAGCTGCTGTTCACACTCTCTGTATGCTGCCCTGATTATACGCTTTGCACGGTTGCGCTGAACGGCGCAGCCTATCTTCTTTGAAACGCTTATGCCGAGCCTGCTGTACGGGGCATTATTCGCAAAAAAATACACCGCGACCATACCGCAGCTCACATAAGAGCCCTTTTTATAGGCTCTCATGAAGCCTTTGTTTTCTTTTAGCCTTACAGTAAAAAGCATAGGTATCTACCTCGACATATCCAATAAAACAATAAAGACCCAATACCTATTCAAATATGTGAATGGTATTCGGTCCTTAATTCTTATCAGTGGCTGAGTCTTGCTCTGCCCTTAGCTCTTCTTCTTGCGAGAACCTTTCTTCCGTTCCTTGTAGACATTCTGCTCATAAAGCCGTGAACTTTCTTTCTCTGCAGCTTCTTAGGCTGGTATGTTCTTTTCATTTCAAATCCTCCCTTCGCCTGCCTTCTCGGCAATCGACACTTCGGGCTTCACCTATAGAAACCCTTACAGAGTAATATTATATCAAATACAGCGATGTTTGTCAAGGCCGTTCACACAATGTTTAAAATTTGCCAATACAGTTCGGAGAGATACAGGGAGTGGGAACGCTTCGCTGCACTATTAATTATGTATATGGCAGCGCTTGCCGGGGGCTTTCCGGTCGCCCCCGGACCCCTTCGGCGCAAAAACCGCCGCCCACACAGGACGGCGGTAAAATATTACTTTGTATTGCCTAAATTCCACCTGAAGGGAGAAATTCTCTGAGCCTTGGTGTTGTCGTAGTTCCAGTTCATGAAGGTGTTTGACGGGTCGAAGTATCTGTAATCCGTCTTGGCCTTGCTCTTTGAAATGGAAAGACCCATATTCGGGCTCCTCTGAACGACCGCACCTATCCTGTGGTGCTCACGCTCGTGGTCGATTATATCTTTGGCAGTGGTGATCTTAGTGTCGCAGATATTGTATATGCCCTCGTATCTGCCCTGGGGGCCTGCGATGATAGCACAGATAAAATCCACAACGTTGAACACGCAGCAGAACTTGAAGCCGTAGTCGCCCTCATTGAAGATGAAAGCAACGTCTTCCTTGGCGTCATAGACTCTGTCGAGCAGGTTCTGGGTATACTCTGATGTATACACGGGCGCTATTCTCATTATAACCGATATAACATCGCCCTTCTTGAATTCCTTCTGCATGAGCTTCTCGCTTGTGAGCTTAAGGTCGCTGTAGTTGCTGTTGCCCTTTTCAGATGTAGTCTCTCTTATAGGCTCTCTGCCCTTTTGCAGACCGTACACCTGCGTAGTGCTCGCAAGTATGAAATTCTTTACTCTTGCATCTCTTGCAGCGGCATAGATGAACTTATCCGTCGTCTTGGAGTTTTTGAGCTCAAGATCAGTAATATACTGGTCGAGATCATTATCAACGGTATAGGCAAGGTGAACTATTGTGTCGATGCTGTTTGATTTTATTGTGTCTACTATACGATCCTTGTCGTTTGCGTCACACTGAACGAAGGTATAGTTCGGGTCAGCCCCGATAAACTCATTTGACTTGATATCCACGCCGAATACTTTATGTTTCTTTTTAAGTAATGCAGACGTAAGATACATACCTATCATCCCGCTTGCGCCTGTTATTAAGACTGATGCCAAGTCTGTCACTCCCTCTCCGCTAAAATAACACGGGCAATCTGCCTGCATATCTTATATAAAATGTACAGACTATACCCGATTATCATACAATATTATAACACATTTTCTTATTTTTGCAAATACTTTATAGATGTTTTCAAAAAATTTTGACTTTATTTATAAAAATGCTTGCTTAACTTTGTGAAGTGTGATAAAATATTTATATGAAAATTTGCTAATTGCATAGTATGGTAAAATTATTTAACGTTCTTTGCCGTTTTATGTGTGTAAAGGAGTAATAAAAAATTGTTATACACTGATCTGTTTTTCCTGCTGGCGCTGCTGCCGCTTTCGGTAATATTTTCCTTCTTTGACGAGAGCGCCGAGTACAAGAATATGGTGCTGATAATATCAGGGCTGATATTCATATCGTGGGGTCGGCCGGTGGCCTGCCTGCTTATACTGCTCTCATTTCTGTTTGACTGGGCGATGGGGCTCGCAGTCGGGCGGCTCAGGAGCAAAAGCAAAGCAGCTGCGGCGTTTTTCCTTATGCTCGATATGCTGTTCAACGCAGCGATATTCATAGTCTACACCAGAGCAGATGTCATAAGCCTGCCCGATAAGCTCACGGTAAAGAGCACGCTCATACCCTTTGCTATGGGTTATTATGTGCTCAGAGCCTTCTCTTATGTATATGATATATATATGGGCGAGGAGCCGGAAAAGAACCCCTTATGCCTGCTGACATACATGGCCTCGTTCCATTTTATGATGTGCGGGCCGCTTGTAAGATATAAGGATATTAAACCGCAGATAAGAGAGCGCAAGCCCACCGGCAAGATGCTAAGCTCGGGTTTTGACCATATAGTTTTAGGTCTTGCAAAGGTAGTTCTGGCAGGGCACGCATTGCAGCTTGTCGTAAACGCCGGGCTCGACTTTGGTGAGATGACGCTGATAGGCTGCTGGCTCGGCATGGCGGCGTTTTTCGGCAATGCATATTTCACCCTTTCGGGCCTTTGCGAGATGAGCATGGGCATGGGGCTTTTAAACGGCTTTACCTACAAGAGCAATTTTGACGACCTTGATAGCAAGGAGCTCTTCACAGGTCTCGTCAGGGGATATAACAGCTCTGTAACAGGCTTTTTCTCGGAGGCTGTCTGCTCGCCTTTCAGGGACAAGAAGATACTCCATGCGATATCGGCATTCATCTGCTGTATGACCGTCGCTGCGTGGTACAGCTTCTCAAAGCCTGCATTTATCGCAGGTGCGGCTGTCGGTGCGGTGGTAGTGCTTGAGATGATATTCGGCGACAAGCTGAGAAAGCTCCCCACGGCGGTGAGATTTAGCTATCTGACGGTGCTTTCGATGCTGATATTCGGCGCTGTGTATTTCGGCACGATGTACGGCTGGCGCAAGTGGGCGCTGGGGCTCGTGGGTGTCGGGGATAAGTATTTCCTCTCGAAGCAGCTCAAAGAGGTCCTTTTTTCAAATCTTTTCATTTTTATCGTCGGCATCATATATTTCCTGCCTGCGGCAAGAGGGCTCGTCACAAAGGGTCTTGAAAAGATACAGAGCAGGTCGTCAGGCCTTTACACCTTCGTTGAGGTGACAAAGACGGCGATAAAAGCAATACTTTTCGTTATGTGCATAGCGATGATAACCGTAGGCAAGATGTAAGGCTGCCTATTATATAAAGAGGTAATAGCAATGGCATTCAAGTATTACGATAAATACCTCACCCCCGAGGGCGCACCCGAGATGCCCGAGGACAAGAGGGGCGAGGAGCAGATAAGCAAGATAAGCGAGAGCGAGGAGCAGGGCAAGTGCTGCTTTATAAACCTTGCCGTGCTGACGCTGACGGTCATTTTCTGTGCGATGATAGTTTTCGTGCTCAGAGAAAATGACTACACAAGCCTCAACGAGACTCAGCAGCTTGACAAGGACAACTTCATGTCGGGCGAGTATTTCGGGGCGCTGGAGGAGGACGTTGTGAGCCACCTCTCGCTCAGGGAGGAGATAATCAGGGCGGACAACAACCTGCACTGGTTCTGCGGCATCGGCAACGAGTTTATGGAGCGTGAGGACGATGAGGAGCATGACCGCCCCGACAATGCTTTCAGAATGGCTGAGACACCCGTGCCCGGCAGCAGGAACAACGACACCGACCCTCATGAGGTAGTGACAAGGGTGGTGACAGAAAAGCCTGCGGACACCACCGAGGAGACCAAGAAGACAAAGAAGACCAAGAAGCCTAAAAAGACCACCACATCTGTCACAACGGCTGTAAAGGTGATGACCTCGACCGAGCCTGAGCGCTGGACGACGACCACCACCACGACCACCGAGGCTTCGACAACTACAGCGGCCACCAAGAACACCGCACCTGATATCACCACCAAGGTGACGACTGCGCCTACCGAGCCGCCGAAGACAACGACCACCAAGGCGACCACGAAGGCAACTACCAAGGCTACAACTAAGGCCACCACAAAGGCAACAACTAAGGCAACAACTAAGGCGACCGCTTCTTCTGCTGCCGATACATCGGCAGAGACCGAGCCGCCCGAGACAGACGAAGACCAGGAGCTCGAATGATGCGCCCGGCGTTTCGGTATTCTGACGACAATAAAAGATACCACACCTACAACTACTACCTGAAGCACCGCTTCGGCAGGAGGGTGTATAAGGTGCCGCTAAATATCGGCATCGGCTGCCCCAACCGTGACGGCAGCAAGGGCGTGGGCGGCTGCGCATTCTGCTCGGACAGGCTGAGCGGCGAGTTTGCAGGCGACCCGTCGCAGAGCATACTCTCGCAGTACAGGGAAGTCAGAGAGGTCATGGAGAAAAAGTGGCAAGGGGGCTTGTGCATACCCTACTTTCAGGCAGGGTCTAACACCTACACCGACATTGCCACGCTTGACCGTATGCTAAGTACAGCGCTTGCTCTGCCCGATGCGGCAGGCATAAGCATTGCGACAAGGGCTGACTGTCTTGATGCTGAAAAATGCGCCCTGCTCGGCGAGTATGCTAAAAAGACATACCTTGTCTGCGAGCTTGGCTTGCAGACGGTGCATGACAGCACGGCAAAAGCCATGAACCGCTGCCATACATACGATGATTTCCTTAATGGCTATGAGCTGCTGCGAAAAAACGGCGTGAATGTATGCGTGCATATAATAAACGGCCTGCCGGGTGAGACACATGAGATGATGCTCAAAACGGCAAGCGAGATAGCAGGGCTCGATATACACATGGTGAAGATACACCTTCTGCATATACTCAAAAATACAAGGCTTGCCAGGATGTATTCAGAGGGCGGCTTTGCGGCTATGGAGAAGGACGACTACATAAACACCGTCTGCGACCAGATAGAGCTCTTCCCGGAGGAGTTCGTGATAGGGCGGATAACCGGCGACGGCGCAAAGGATGAGCTCATAGCGCCGAAATGGAGCACCGACAAGAGGTCAGTCCTTAACGGGATAGACATGGAGCTTGCAAGACGAGACAGCCGGCAGGGGGCAGCTTACAAAGCAAGGTGAGCACATTCCTGCATAAGACCGGCCTGAAAAAAGGAGGCGGCGATATTATGATAAAAGCAGTTCTGACGATAGATGACATAGCATCAGGCAACACCCCTGCGATAGCAGACTATCTCAACGAAAAGGGGATAAGGTGCGTGACGTTTACAGAGCCCATGTTTATCGGCAGATAAGTATATCAATGGCAGCACAGCCATAAATTGACAAAACAAAGCACCTGTGGTATAATATACAACAGGTGCATGGAGTGTCCTTACGGACACTCCAGAGTTTTATTTCGCCGATTTCATCGGCGATTTTGCAAGCAAAACCATAAAACTCTACATAGCGTAGGCGGTCAAATATAACCCCCGATCTTTTGAAAGGGGGTGAGGAAAAATGAGCGTTATCGAGGTACTGACTTTGCTGTTACTCATAACAAACATTTCAGCCCTTTTTGTTGAGATCTATAATAACAAAAAGAAATAACCGCCTCACTCCTACATAAGGCGGTTATTATACATAATAATTGACTTCAGGGGGTGACCGCTTGCCGCAGGCACCTCTTTGTTATCTATATTATACCACGCAAAAACGCATTTGTCAATAAATTTGAGAGGAAGATAAAAAATGAAAAGATCAATGACACTTACCTACGAGGTGGGCAGCGGACTTTATGTCAACGTGACAAACAAATGCCCCTGCAACTGCACCTTCTGCATAAGAAACAACGGCGACGGGGCTTACGGCTCTGACCCTCTGTGGCTTGAGCATCAGCCGAGCGCCGATGAGCTTATTGAGAGCATAAAGACAAGAGACCTTGCAAAATACAGCGAGGTGGTCTTCTGCGGCTACGGCGAGCCGACCTGTGAGCTTGAAACTATGCTCAGAGTTGCTGACTATATAAAGAGCATCAGCAGCATCAAAACAAGGCTCAACACCAACGGCCTTGGCAACATCATAAACAAAAGGCGCATAGAGCCCGAGCTCAAGGGCAGGCTTGACAGCGTTTCTGTTAGTCTAAATGCCCCCACCAAGGAGGAGTATGACGAGGTGACACGCCCCTCTTTCAAGGACGTTGACTGCTTTGCTGCGATGTTTGAGTTTGCGCAGGAGGTAAAGAAGTACGTTCCCGAGGTGATGTTCACGGTAGTTGATGTTATCGGTGAGGACAAGATAGAGCTCTCACGCCAGCTTGCAGACAAGGCAGGCATAAGGCTCAGGGTGAGGGAGTATATAAGCGGATAAGTTTGACAAAACAAAACGCCTGTCGTATAATGGTCACAGGCGTTCGTAAAACGGTAAGCGGTTTTGATCTTCCTCCGGAAACGGAGGTGAGAAAAGATGAGTGTTATCGAAGTATTGACATTGCTCTTGCTTATAACAAACATCATAGCTCTTGTTGTTGATATTTACAGCAATAAAAAGAAATAACCGCCTCACTTCCACATAAGGCGGTTATTACATAATAACTAAACCATTGGAGGCAGACCGTTTATCACGAGCGCCTCTTTGTTGTCTATAATTATAGCACGAAAAAACAAAAATGTCAATAGCTTTTAAGGACTGAATAAAAATGACTGAACTAAAACGTGAATATTTCGACATATGCGTAATAGGCGCAGGCCATGCAGGGTGCGAGGCGGCTCTTGCCGCAGCAAGGCTCGGGCTTAAAACGGCGCTCTTTACGATAACGCTCGACGGTGTTGCTAATATGCCCTGCAACCCCTCTATAGGCGGTACTGCCAAGGGGCATCTCGTGCGTGAGATAGATGCTCTGGGCGGTGAGATGGGCAAGGCGGCGGACAAGACATTCCTGCAAAGCAGGATACTAAACCGTGGCAAAGGCCCTGCTGTTCACAGCCTGCGTGCGCAGATAGACAGGGTGGCTTACCATAACCTTATGAAGCACACAATAGAGAAGCAGGATAATCTCTACCTTAAGCAGGCCGAGATAACCGATATACTGTTTGAGGATAAAAAGGTCGTCGGCGTGCGCACAAAGCTCGGCACTGAGTATGAGTGCAAGGCGGCTATAATCGCAAGCGGAACTTACCTCGGCGGCATGATACACGTAGGGGCTGTTTCCTACAAGAGCGGCCCTGATGCGACAAACCCTGCCGAAAAGCTCACCGACTGCTTAAAGGCTCAGGGAATGACTATCCGCCGCTTCAAGACAGGCACGCCTGCAAGAGTACACAAGCGCTCTATCGACTTTGAGCTTTTGGAAAGACAGGACGGCGATGAGAAGATACAGCCATTCTCGTTTGAGACGACAGGGGAGCTTAAAAACACCGTCTCCTGCTATGTTGCATACACAAATGCCGAGACGCACAAGGTCATAAAGGACAATATACACCTCTCGCCTATATATTCGGGGCGAATAGATGCTATAGGCCCTCGCTACTGCCCCTCTATTGAAGACAAGATAATGCGCTTTGCTGACAAGCCGAGACATCAGCTGTTTATCGAGCCTATGGGTCTTGACACTGAGGAGTATTATCTCCAGGGAATGAGCTCATCTCTCCCTGAGGCGGTGCAGCTTGATTTTCTGCACACGATAAAGGGCTTAGAGCACGTCGAGATAATGCGTAACGCCTACGCTATAGAATATGACTGCTGCGACCCGACCGAGCTGCTTGCGACACTTGAATTCAAGGCTTTCGAGGGGCTTTACGGCGCAGGGCAGTTCAACGGCACCTCCGGCTATGAGGAGGCTGCCGCACAGGGGCTTATCGCCGGCATAAACGCTTCCTTGAAGATAAAGGGCGAGCCGCCGCTCGTGCTCGACAGGGCTTCCTCCTACACAGGCACGCTTATTGATGACCTTGTTACAAAGGGCTGCTCTGACCCATACAGAATGCTTACATCACGAAGCGAATACCGCCTGCTCCTGCGTGAGGACAATGCTGACCTGCGCCTGACCGAGCACGGCCACAGGGTTGGGCTTATAAGCGATGAAAGATATCAGGCGTTCCTTATAAAGAAGGAGCTTATTGAAAAAGAGACTGCAAGGCTCAAAACTGTAAACCTCTCGCCAAACAGCGGCATAAACGAGTATTTGGAGAGCATAGGCACAGAGCCGCTGTCAACAGGCATCAAGCTCTCGCAGCTGTTAAAGCGCCCCGAGGTGACATATGAGGGACTAAGACCCTTTGACCCCGAGCGGAAAGAGCTGCCCGATGAAGTAAAGGAGCAGGCAGAGCTCAACATCAAGTACGAGGGCTATATCAAGATACAGCTCGAACAGGTCGAGGCTATGCGAAAGTTAGAGGAGAAAAAGCTGCCCGAGGGCATCGACTACAGCACAGTGACAGGCCTGAGGTTAGAGGCAGCCGAGAAGCTAAACAAGATGCGCCCGTTATCAGTCGGGCAGGCAAGCAGGATATCGGGGGTAAACCCTGCCGATGTGAATGTGCTGCTGATATGGCTGACGCACGAGGAAAGGGGCGGCAGGAATGACGGCTAAAAAACGCTCGACCGACTGCAATTCCTGTGTAAACTTCGTTTACGACGAGGACTACGAGGAATACACCTGCCTTGTCAACTTAGACGAGGACGAATACTACAGGCTGCTCAATCATTCCGACTACGTCTGCCCTTATTACAGGCTCGATGATGAGTACGGCGTGGTAAGAAAACAAAACTGAAAATACAACAAGGCGATGCTTTCTTTTTGCAAAAGCATCGCCTTATTTTTTTTAGGCAACACCGCACAAAGACCGCCTGAAGGCTTTGTACGCAACTTACTTGCATCTTTTCCGTCATATTACACATTTTTTCCTTGAAATACGGTAGTATTCCTTCGAAAAATCTGTGCAATCTGACGAAAAAGCTGACTGCGCAATTTGCGCACAATCTTCGTGCGGTGTTGCCTTAAATAATTCTGTAAAATCAGAATACGCTGTAAAGAGTATATACGCCCGCCCCGACAATCAACGGGATAAGCTGAAAAGTGAGCATATCACGCTTTTTGTCCAAGCCAAGTATCCTGAATAAAAGGTTTGGCGCAAGCAGTATGAAAAGCCACATAAGCAGCGTGAAACTGCCGAGCTGAATGCTGTGGTCTTTTACATCTTCTTTGTCGAAAACAAAGCCGTAAAACACAGCATAGAATATCACCGAAACTGCGCCGATAAGCAGATTTGTTACAACGGAAAGTGTGCGAATGATGTTTGTTTTCATAATGTCTCCTGTTGACCGGCCGCACTACCACAGCTTCTGTTTACCGGGGCAGTGCATATCCTTTTTCGCTGCACGAAGCTCGGCAAAGCAGCCGCAAAGAGCGCACATACCGTTTGTCAGCTCGTCGCAGCTTCTGCACTTTTCAAGCCTTTCGGCGTAGGTGCGCTTGTCTGTCCTGACTGACTCGTCCAACAGGGAAATGCGCTCCTGCACCGAGCGGTAGAGCTCATCACCCTGCATATCTTCAAGCAGGCATCGCCTGCATATCACACTCATTTTACCGTGACAGCAACTACCGAGCAGGCAGGGAGAGTTACCTTGAGCCTGCCGTCAACTATCTGCGCATCGTAAGCCTTTGCTGTCACCTGCTCGGGCTTGTTAAAGTCGTTGAAGGCGTGTACCTCGGCAGTTATTATCTCAGCATCTGCTGTCTTTGCATCAAAGCCCAATATGTCAGCCTCTATCTCATAGCTCTCTGTAAGCGAGCAGTTAGAAAGAGTAACTGTCATCACGCCGTCCTTTACCGACACGCTCTGCGAAACAGCAGGCACGTTGAAGCTGCTTACAGTCTCGTTTTCAATGTGGCTGTAAACGAGCTCGCCCTCCTGATGACCCTTGAAGAGCTTGAATACATAGAAGGTCGGTGTCTTGACAAGCGCCTCGCCCTCGGTGAGTATCACCGACTGGAGCACGTTGACTGCCTGTGCTATGTTTGCCATTTTAACACGCTTTGAGTGAGCGTTGAAGGTGTTTAAGGATATAGCTGCGGTTATAGCATCACGCATGGCGTTCTGCTGGAAAAGGAAGCCGGGGTTTGTGCCGTCCTCAACATCGAACCAGTTGCCCCACTCGTCAACTATAAGCGCTACCTCGCCCTCGGGGTCGTAGCGGTTCATGACCTCGGTGTGGCGTGTTAGCAGCTCGTCTGTGAAATACACAGTGCCGAGAAGCCTGTAATAGTCCTCCTCGTCAAACTCTGTCGCCTTGCCCTTGTTGTTCCAGTCGGGTATAGAGTAAAAGTGCAGCGCAAGACCCTTTGCCTGCCAGCCGTAAGCGCCTTTGAGGTTCTTCATCATTACCTCTGTCCAGTTGTAGTCTGAGGAGCTCGGGCCGCAGGCTATCGGGTAGAGCTCGTTGCCGCTGTGGTTCTTGCAAAAGCTGCGGAACTGCTTGTAAAGCGAGGAATAGTATTCGGGCGTCATATTGCCTCCGCAGCCCCAGTTCTCGTTGCCGATGCCTAAGTATTTTAATTTCCATGCCTTGTCTCTGCCGTTTTTGCGCCTTTCGTCTGCCATGGGGCATATGCTGTCGGAGGTCATGTATTCTACCCACTTTGAGAGCTCCTCAACAGTGCCGCTGCCGACGTTGCCTGCTATGTAAGGCTCGCAGCCCACCTGCTCGCACAGGTCAAAAAACTCGTGCGTGCCGAAGCTGTTGTCTTCTGTCACGCCGCCCCAGTTGGTGTTTATCATCTTCGGGCGCTGTGATTTTTCGCCGATGCCGTCACGCCAGTGATACTCGTCTGCAAAGCAGCCGCCCGGCCAGCGCAGCACAGGCATACCTATCTCCTTGAAGGCCTCTACTATGTCGTTTCTGATACCCCTTGTGTTGGGTATCTCGCTGTCCTCACCGACGTATATACCATTATATATGCATCTGCCTAAGTGCTCGGTGAAGTTGCCGTAGATCTCACGGTTTATGTGCGATCTTTTGTCTCGTGTGTTGATAGTCATTTTCAGTGCCTTCATTGGAAAAGCCCTCCTTAAGATTTTTAAAATAGCTTGCTGTTATTATAGCATATTTTCCCCGTGATAGCAAGACAAAAATCACCTGTGTGAAAGATTTAATATTCTCATAAAAATTGAAGGCTGCCTGTCACTTGCTGCCCGTAGCATCTGCCGCAGCGCCGGCAGCTATCAGTGCGGCTGCAAAAATGTCTGCCGATCATACTTGTCAAAAAAGGTGAATTTGTGTTATAATTGGCTGCGTAAAAACAGCGTAAGAAATGAGCATAAAAGTTGTGTATATATATAGAAGACACGAAAGCGAGGTGCATGGCAGATGGAAGACAAGGACATAGTAGCGCTTTACTGGGAGCGTGATGAAAGAGCAATTGATGAGACTAAGACTAAATACGGGCATTACTGTATGAGCATTGCCAAGAACATTCTTTCAGCCCGTGAGGACGCTGAGGAGTGCGTGAATGACGGGTATCTCGGCACATGGAATGCCATACCGCCGCACAGACCGAAGCTGCTGTCGAGTTTATGGAAATGACACCGCAGAATGTCTTTGCAGCGTGGAAAGAATACAACGCTATCGGCGATGATGTGCAGCTTATAGGTGTAAGGACAGACAGTAACGGCACCGAAATTATCGACAGTAACACCGCACAGTACACGGCTGGTGATGAGTTTACTATGACAGTGACAGTCAGCGCAGGGCTTGAAAGCGTATTAAAAAACGATCCGCTGCTTGAACAGTCACTTGAAAAGACCATGACCTCCTATGGCGACCCTGATATCGAATATGATGGATTCACACTTGTATTTGATTGACATTTCACTTGCGATGATGTATAATCTAAAGTAATAAGTGATATGTTTTAAAAAGGAGACCGCCATGCTTATACCCGAAAATGAATTCTCTGCTCTGTTTGAAAAGGGCAAAATGACAATAACCCCCGGGCAGTATGCTTACTTTTGCGAGTATGCAAAAATGCTCGTGGATTGGAACGAAAAGATAAACCTCACCGCCATTACCGACCCGGAGGGGATAGCGCTCAAGCATTTTTATGACAGCGTTTACCCCTTCACGCTGTGCGAGGTGCCTAAGGGCGCTAAGGTGATAGATGTCGGCACGGGGGCAGGCTTTCCCTCCTGTCCGCTAAAGATAATGCGGGACGATATATCCCTGACCCTGCTTGACAGCCTGAACAAGCGCATAAAGTTCTTGCAGGAGCTGTCGCAAAGCTGCGGCCTCTCGGCTGAGTGCATACACTCCCGTGCGGAGGACGGCGGACATAATGCAGCGCTGCGTGAGAGCTTTGACATAGCCTGCGCAAGAGCCGTAGCGCCGATGTATGTGCTCTGTGAATACTGCCTGCCGTTTGTAAAGGTGGGCGGTGCGTTTACAGCGCTTAAGGGCAGCAGCGGCGCTGAGGAGCTCGGTGAAGCAAAGGAAGCCATAAAGCGCCTCGGCGGCAAGACCGAGCAGGTGACAGAATACACTCTCCCTAACGGCGACGGCAGGACGCTAATCGTCGTCCGCAAGGTAAGCGAGACCCCTGCAAAATATCCGAGGGCAAAGGCGAAGATAGTTAAATAAATAGACCGCAGGCTGTGAGTCTGCGGTTTTTGTTTGATTTTCACAGTTTTACAAGTAGTATTTTGGATAAATTCGTCTTGAAGAATTTAATTATATATGCTATAATAAAGTTACATTAATTATGAAGGAAGTGTTATTTTATGGTAAAGAAATTATTATCATCAGCCCTTGCGCTGTGCATGGTATTCGGCACGGCGGCGGTGCTGCCGGAGGGGGCTGTGGAGTTTGGCACGCAGATAGAGGCGAGGGCGGATTATGTATACACCGATACATATGACGGCTTTGAATACGAATACTCATCAAACGATGACAGTGTTGCTATTATAACCGGATATACGAAAAAGGATACGGCGTCTGTAACTATACCTTCGGTCATCAATGGTAAACGAGTTACAAAGATCAGCTATCTTGCCTTTGGCTTCCATAATGAGGTCGAAAGCATAACTATCTCTGATGGCATCACAGAAATTATCCAAGGCGCATTTTCAGGCTGCGAAAACCTTACAAGTATAACAATACCTGACAGTGTGAAAATAATCGGTGATTACCCATTTGACAAATGTAAAAAGCTTAAAACAATTAATTTGGGCAAAGAGAACAGTGCTTTTGTTTTCAGCAACGGGTTGCTTTACAGTAAAGATACCAAAATGCTCATATGCTGTCTTCCTGCGGTCGCACCTGAAAATGTAACGATACCTGAAGGCATAGAAGTTATCTGCCCCTTGGCGTTTGACGGCTGTGAAAATGTCAAGACCATAAAGATGCCCGAGAGCTTAAAGAGCATTGAGGGATATGCGTTTCAGGGGTGTACAAACCTTAAAAGAATTAAACTGCCCGACAGCTTATCAGAAATAAATGTGTTAGCATTTGAAAGTTACCCGGGTGTAAAACCTATGGGCTTAAAAAGAATAGAAGTCGGACAAGGTAGTAAGTATTTTTCGTCAATTGACGGTTCGCTTTACAGCAAAGACGGAAAGAACCTGATATGGTCTTCCAAAAAAAGCATAAACTATGCGGAAGTATCAGGTCTTAAAAACCGCCACTACACCGGCAAAGCTATCAAGCAGACCCCTGTAGTAAAAGTCGCCGGCAAGACGCTGAAAGCAGGCACAGACTATACAGTCTCCTACAAAAACAATAAGGCAGTAGGCACGGCTACAGTCACCATAACCGGCAAGGGCGCATACACAGGCACAGTCAAGGCTACCTTCAAGATATGCCCGAAGAAGACCACCCTCAAAACTGCAAAATCTCCAAAGACCAAGCAGCTGAAAGTGACCTACAGCAAGGTCGCAGGCGTGACCGGGTATCAGGTGACTTACTCGACAAGCTCGAAGTTTACCAAGGCTACCACAAAGTCGGTAAACGTCAAGGGTACAAGCAAGACTATCAGCAAGCTCACCAAGGGCAAGACATATTATGTCAAGGTCCGCAGCTACAAGACAGTTGACGGCAAGAAGTATTACAGCGGATATTCGGCTGTAAAGAAAGTCAAGGTAAAATAAGCATCACGGGGCAGACATAAGCGCAGTGGCGGTAAAGAAGTATTTGCATATCAGGCTATATATGCGCCACTGCTAAAATAATAAAGAAGAAAGAATAAATAAGAAATAAAAATAAAGGTATCGCCTTCGGCGATGATATTTTTGATCATCGACCGCAGGTCGATACCTTTATTATTCATTATTCTTTTTTCTTTATTCTTTCTTCTTTTAGCAGGCGCTGAACAAAGCTCTGCCCATTAAACTTCTTCATTGCGCCTGCGCTTAAGCGTCTGCCCTTTTTGTTTACCGGCTGTTGACATTTACTGGCATCGGGTGTATAATGAGAAAAAAAGGAGGAGGCAGCCATAAAAAAGCATTTTTAGCAGCACTTTGCAGCAGACAAGGACACCACGCTTGACGAGATGAAGGCGTTTGCAAAGGCACTCAGCTTCTGACAAAGGAGGAACACTATGACCGTTGAACAGGCAATGAAAGAGATACCCCTCGGGCGCTACCGCCATTTCAAGGGGAATGAATACGAAGTATTGGCAATAGCGAAGCACACCGAGACGCTTGAAACGGTGGTCGTGTACAAAGCGCTCTACGGCGAGGGCGGCATCTGGGTGCGTCCTGCCGATATGTGGAACGAGCCCGCCTCAGACGGCAGCGGCAGGAAAAGGTTTGAAAAAATATAAGGGAGGCCTGATGCCTCCCTTTTTGTTATTTTACCTTGACTTTCTTGACTGCGCTGTATCCGCTGTAGAACTTTGTCTTGCCGACTGTCTTATAGCTGCGGACTTTGACATAGTAGGTCTTGCCCTTTGTCAGCTTAGATATCGTCTTGGAAGTGCCCTTGACGTTTACAGACTTGGTAGTCGCCTTTGTAAATTTAGCACTTGTCGAGTAAGTAACCTGATACCCGGTCACGCCTGCGACCTTGCTGTAGGTGACTTTGAGCTGCTTTGTCTTGGGTGATTTTACAGATTTGAGGGTGGTCTTCTTGGGGCAGATCTTGAATGTCTTGCTGACTGTGCCCGTGTATGCGCCCTTGCCGGTTATGGTGACAGTCGCAGTACCTACGGCCTTGTTGTTCTTGTAGGTTACGGTGTAGTCTGTGCCGGATTTGAGCGTCTTGCCCGAGAGCTTGACTACAGGGGTCTGCTTGATAGCCTTGCCGGTGTAGGTCTTGTTGGAAAGACTGCTTACTGTAGCCTTTGCGATACTTGTGCGGACAAGCTTTGCAGTGTAGGTGTCCTTATAGCTGTCACCGCAGGAGCAGGTGTGGAGGGTGTAGCCCTGTGCGTCGTAGGTGGGCTTTATGACCTTGGTGGTGTAGGAATGGGTGTGGGCAGGCTTGTCTAAGAGTTCATATTTGATGTTATTTTCTTTGGCGTATTTTTCGGCGGCAGAACCGGATTTGCACTTGATAACAGTATTGGGATTTTTCAATATTTCTCCCGTAAATCTGTCTGTTTTTTCCCCGAAGATATATCCTATTGCCTTTTCACCTATTTGGGTAACACTTGACGGTATCTCAATACTTTTTAGATTATTGCAATCAAAGAATGCATAATCCGATATTGCAGTAACACCGTCAGGTATCACGATATCTGTAAAACTCTTACACTCATAAAATGCACCTCCGTCAATGGTCTTTAAACCACTTGGAAGCACTACATTTTTTAGCTTTGTACATCCTAAAAATGCGTTTATACCGATCTTAGTTAAGCATTTGGGCATATTTATGCTTTCAAGAGCTGAGCATTCGTAAAAGGCATACATTGTCAGATCTTCAATTGAATCAGACAAAGTAATGCTTTTCAGGTTTTTACAATCATTGAATGCCATAGCATCTATGATCGTTATAGTTTCAGGCAGTATTATACTTGTAAGACTAGTATTCTCAAATGCATAGCTTTCTATGGCGGTTACTTTTTTTCCGTCTATCTCTGACGGAACTCTTAACGTTTGGGCTTTTCCATTATATTCTTTTATTATAACCGAACCGTCATCACGTAAACCATAAGTATAATCACCAAATACCAAGACTTCTTCCTCTTGGTATTCTTCATCTTCATAATCGTCCTCATCATTTGCACTCGCCACAATATCCGAGCCAAGCTCCACAGCCCCCTCCGGCAATACCGCCGCAGTACCGAAAACCATGCACAGTGCAAGGGCTGATGATAATATCTTCTTAAGCATACAAAACACTCCTTTTTATAATACCGGCTGTTATTATCTGACAAAACAGCCCCGACACACATCGGGGCTGAGACGATATCCTATTACTTTATGTAGCTCTTGAACTCGTCGTTCTCCTTCTGGAGGGCAGCTATCTGTGACTCTATGTCAGCAGCCTCGGCCTCAGCCTTAACCTTCTCGGAGGCTATCTGGTCTGCTTCCTCTCTGAGCTTGGCTATCTGAGCCTCTATCTCGCCGACTCTTGCAGCGACGGAATCAACGCTTGCCTTAGCGTCCTCAGCCTTCTTTTCAAGCTCTGCTATCTTGTCCTCGTTATCCTTTATCTGAAGCTCTGCGAACTTCCTCATTTTTTCCATAGGTGTCATAGAATCGTCCTCCTCTATATTATAATCGGTAGTATCCTCCTCGCTGTCCTCAACCTCGCTTGTGGAAGCTGCAAACGGCGATGTGAATGAGGAGGTGAATGCAGGAGCCTCGGGCTCTGCTGTCTCCTCGGGCTGAGCTTCTGCTGTTTCCTCAGCCTGTGCTTCTGCCTCGGCTGCCTCAGGTGCATCGGCCATTTCAGCCACCGGAGCACCAAGATCGCTTATCTCGGGCAGTGAAGCGCTTGGGATCTCGAAGTTATCAGCAGATCTTTCCTCTATGCTCTTCTCGACCTCTTCCTCGGTCTCGTGAGCTGTAGCAGGGGTCTTGGGGATATCCGATTCAAATACCAGATCATTCACGTCCGGAACTGTGAGCTCGTCCATAGTCGGGTTCTCCGGAACGGGATCGTATACAGGGGGAACATATTCCTGTTCAAGGTCTGCAACAGATACAGGTGCAGAAGACACAGCATCGGAAGCGCTGTTTCCTGTGAGCAGGTCTGTGCTTTCCTTGACCTTGGGGCCGTCGTAGTCGGGACCTGTCTTGAAGGATTCCTTCTTTGCAGTCTCAGCAGCCTCCTTGCGTCTGAAATGCTCGTCCATAACTACAGATACTGCTGCAACATCAGCAGGTGTGCAGTTAAGGAATGCGCATATATCCTTCGGGCTCCTGCCCTTCTTTATCATAGATGCTATACCGGCAACGCTTCTGTCGATAAAGCCCTCATCGTCCATATCGAGGTTGAGCATCGAGCTTGATGCATCAGCCGCCGGCTCCTCCTTCTTGCCTCTGCCGAAGAAGCCGCCTATGCCGCCCTTCTTTGCAGGCTTTTCAGGCTCTATATCGTGCTTTCTCTCAGGCTGCACATAGTTCTGATAATCGGGGAAATGCTTTTCAAGTATATTGGGGATATTGCCCTTGGGGATCTCCATAACTCTGGCGATCTCGTCAACAGAGCAGCCCTCCTTATAAAGTCTTACGATCTTTTCGCTTGTGCTTTCGTTTTTTCTTGCCAAAAGAACCATTCCTTTCCGGATATATTTTCGCCGTGCAAAACGGCAGCACACAAAACAAAATCTTACCTTAATATTATACTATATTTGCTCTTAATATACAAGTAATATTTTATACAAATTTCACCACAGATTTAGGTGCAGTATTCACAATTAAAGAAACAGCCTTGTATAACTATTACACAAAATAGCTTCTCACCGTGTAATAACGGGGCTGATAGGGCGGCTATCAGGTGCTGCGGAAAAATTTTTCAAAGGCTATTGACATATGATGTAAAAGATGGTATAATAAAATCAAACAAATGAACAAGTATTCATATGTTACAAGAAAGGATGATCTATATAATGAAAAAGACTTATGCTATCGAGGTAGACTGCGCAAACTGTGCACATAAAATGGAGCAGGCAGCCAAGAAGACCGAGGGTGTCAAGGACGCATCGGTAAACTTCATGGCACTTAAGATGAAGGTCGAGTTTGACGAGGGCGCTGATGAGCAGGCAGTTATGAAAAGCGTGCTCAAAGCCTGCCGAAAGGTCGAGCCCGACTGCGAGATAGAATTTTAAGATATGACAAGAAAGCAGAAAAAGACCCTTACCAGGATAATCATAGCGCTCGTGCTGCTCGTGGCGGTGTCGGTCGTTGACCATTTTGCAGAGCCTGCGTGGTATGTGCAGCTTCTGATGTATCTTGCGCCCTATTTTGTGATAGGGTATGACATACTGATAAAGGCGTTCAAGGGTATTTTAAACGGCCAGGTGCTCGATGAGAATTTCCTCATGGCGGTGGCGACTATCGGCGCTATGGCGCTCGGTGAATACCGTGAGGGCTCGGCTGTTATGCTTTTTTACCAGATAGGCGAGCTTTTCCAGGGCATAGCCGTCGGCAGGAGCAGAAAGAACATCGCAGCGCTCATGGATATCCGCCCCGACTGCGCCTTTGTGGAAACTGAGCAAGGCGTGGAGGAGGCTGACCCTGACGATGTAGAGGTCGGCAGCATTATCGTTGTCAAGCCCGGCGAGAAGATACCGATAGACGGTGTTATCATCGAGGGCGACACGACGCTCAACACCTCGGCGCTCACCGGCGAGAGTATGCCTGTTGATGCGATTCAGGGCGACAATGTGCAGAGCGGCAGCATAAACCTCACCGCTCTCATTAGAGTCAAAACGACAAAGCCCTTCGGCGAATCGACTGTGTCGAAGATACTCGAGCTTGTTGAAAACTCGGGTGAGCGCAAGTCAAGGTCGGAAAACTTCATAACCAAGTTTGCAAGATACTATACCCCGGCGGTGTGCATATCGGCGCTTTTGCTGGGTGTCGGCGTGCCGCTTGTGAGAATGCTCACCGGCAGCAGCGCAATGTTTGGCGAGTGGATATCAAGAGCGCTTACCTTCCTTGTTATCAGCTGCCCGTGTGCGCTGGTGATAAGCATACCGCTCAGCTTCTTTGCAGCTATCGGCGGTGCAGGCAGTGAGGGCATACTTATAAAGGGCGGCGAATTCATCGAAACGCTGTCAAAGACAAAATACGTCGTGTTCGACAAGACGGGTACTATGACCAGGGGCGTGTTCGAGGTCGTGGGTATCCACCACAGCAGCATCGAGGAGGAAAAGCTGCTCGAGATAGCCGCACTTGCCGAGCAGAATTCAAACCACCCGATAGCAAAGAGCATCGTGCGTGCCTGCAAGTCGCTGCCTGACAGCAGCAGGCTGTCAAAGGTCTCGGAATTTGCAGGTGAGGGCGTGTGCGCTGTTATCGACGGGCGTGAGATATACGTCGGCAACGACAAGCTGATGAAGCGTGCGGGCGCAGACTACACCGAATGTCACAGCGCAGGCACCGTGATACACATATCCTCTGAAAGCGAATATATGGGGCATATAGTAGTCGCAGATGTGCTCAAACCCACCTCCCGTGAGGCGATAAAGCAGCTCGGTGAAGCAGGCATCTCGCAGACTGTCATGCTCACGGGCGACGGCGAGCGTGCAGCAGAGGCCGCAGCAAAGGAGCTCGGCATTGACAAGCTCTACAGCCGCCTTATGCCGGCAGACAAGGTGGATAAGGTCGAGGAGCTGCTCGCACAGAAGCCATCGGGCGCAGCACTCGCATTCGTGGGCGACGGCATAAACGATGCCCCTGTGCTCACCCGTGCCGATATCGGCATAGCTATGGGCGCTCTCGGCTCTGATGCGGCTATCGAGGCTGCCGATGTCGTGCTCATGGACGATGACCCGGTAAAGATAGCAAAGGCCATTCGCCTTTCAAGACGCTGTATGTGTATAGTTTATGAAAATATAGTGTTCGCTATAGGAGTAAAGCTCATCTGTCTGCTGCTCGGAGCGCTCGGTATAGCCAATATGTGGATAGCGATATTCGCAGATGTGGGAGTAATGGTGCTCGCTGTGCTCAACGCTGTGAGAATGCTCTCCAAAAACAAGTGACCCGACTGTGTTTTTCCATGGCGGACATAGTGGCAAGATGTTCTGACAAAATGATGTAAGACTGCTCTTTTCACGGGGGCAGTCTTTTTGTTGTGTATCTGCACAAAATACATGGTTACAATTTGTAGCAGTTCACAATTCGTTAATGATGTTAAAATATTGATACAAATTTATATAATGTTATGGTTAAATCGGTGACACTGTTGTTATATTTTTTATATACGAATGTGATAGTTTGGTGTATAATGTAATCGTTCACAAACGGCAACTCCGTAATGCTTGCGGAGAATTTATATTAATTGGAGGAAAATCACTATGAAACTGAGGAAAATTTTTGTTGGTATGACAGCAGCAGCTCTCGCACTTTCGATGCTTACAGTAAGCGCTTCGGCTGCTACAGATCTTGGCTCTGTTGCATATCCTACAGAGGACAACAAGGAAGTTAACGACGCATACTACAGCGTAGGTGCTATGGGCTTCTTCATGAGCCAGAAGTGGAACTGGAACCAGAGCGAGTGGATCGGCATCAACGACGAGGGCGTTATCAACGTAGAGTTCTCCATAGGTGCTCCTATGGCAGATACAACTATGTCCGGTAAGGGTACTCTCGGCGATATGGGTATCATGCTCCTCAACCTCCCTGCAGACGGCTATCCCTACAATGTAGAGATCACAGACGCTAAGTTCGTTGCAGAGGACGGCACAGAGACTGTTCTTGATACAGTAAACGCTATCACAGAGGCTACAGAGGATCCTGAGGGCGGCTTCAGAATCCACATCCGTCCGCTGGACGAAGTAGACGAGGAGACAGGCGAAGTTAAGAAGAAGGCTTGCCCTGAGGTCGCAGGCTGGGATAAGGAAGGCGCATTCAACGGCGGCGTTCTCTCTATGACAATAAACCTTGACCCGAACGGCGTTCTCTCCGGTGCAGCTGACGGCGGCGACGCTGATGCTGATGCAGACGCAGACGCAGACGCTGATGCAGACTCTGACGCTGATGCTGATGCAGACGCTGATGCTGATGCTGATGCTGATGCTGATGCAGACGCTGATGCAGATGCTGATGCAGACGCTGACGCTGATGACGGCAACGCTAACGAGTCAACAGGCGGCTCAACAGGCGGCTCAACAGGCGGCAGCACAGCAGGCGCTGGCACAACAACAGGCGGCAGCACAGGTACAGGCACAGGCGCAGCTACAGGTAACACAACAACAGGTGTTGCTTCCAACACTATACTCGCAGCTATGGCTATGGCAGCTGCAGGCGTGATCGCAAGCAAGAAGAGAAAGTAATTTCGGAGGAAAATAAATGAAAGCATTTAAAAGAGTCCTTGCCGGTGTAGTGGCTATGTCCTCAGCACTGAGCATAGCAGCTTGCGGCAACAGCAGCTCAAGCGATTCTTCCTCGATGCCCGAGAAGGAGCTCAAGGAGGATCAGCAGCAGATAGTACAGCGTCTTGCTGACAGCATAAAGGAGCCCAGAAAGCTCGACAACACAACTATCAAGTGGTTCTCTCACTGGGATATCAACCCCACAGAGAGCGAGGATAAGGAGATAGGTGTTGACCTTGCACTCTTCAAGACAAAGTATGACGGTAAGATCGAGTGGATGCAGACCACATGGGACAACTACTTCGATGATCTTGCCAAGAACGTTATGGCTAACTCATCGCCTGACTTTATCGGCGCTGATGATATGAACGTATTCCCTAAGTGCGCTATCAAGGAAATGATCGAGCCTATAGAGGATTACATCGACTACTCCAGTGAGCTCTGGGCACCTATGAAGACAGCTGCTGACAAGTTCATCTTCGACGGCAAGCACTATGTAGGCGTTGTAAGAGTTGACCCCAGCTACATCTGGATCTACAATAAGAAGATAATCGACGATATCGGTATGGACGATCCTGCTCAGCTCTGGAAAGAGGGTAAGTGGAACTGGGATACCATGAGCGAGATGTGCATCGACTTCACAAACGCTGAGGAAGATAAGTACGCTCTCGACGGCTGGTACTATGAGAACGCTCTCCTTGAATCTACAGGCCTCCCGCTCATAGATATGAAGGATGGTAAGATAGTTAACAACATCAAGGCTCCCGAGCTTGCAAAGGCTGAGAACATGATGTATGAGCTTCAGAAGAATGAGGTCGTTTATCCTAAGGATCAGCACGACTGGAAGGTAAGAGGCGATGTATTCGGTACAGGTCTTGCATCCGGCCTTACACTCTTCTATCCTATCGGCTTCTGGGGCATTGAGAACGCTCCTTCGTCAACTGAGCCTTACGGCAACATCGCTGACGACGAGGTAATGTTCGTTCCTGTTCCGTGTGCAGCTGATTCTGATGCACAGTATATTCCTTCAAGAATACACGCATTCTGCCTTGCTAAGGGCTGCTCTAACCCTGAGGGCGTTGCAGCTTGGCTCGACTGCACAAGATATGCAGAGATCGACGAGGCAGCTCATCAGATCACACTTGACCAGCTCGCAGAGGACTACGGCTGGACACAGGAAATGCTCGACATGAGAGACGAGATCTACAAGATGGCTGAGGAGCATCCTGTATTTGAGTTCGCTCAGGGCGTATCACAGGATATCTCCAACCTGACAGATAACATAATCAAGGGCACAATGAACCCGGCCGGTACACACACATGGACAGAGCTCGTTGAAGAAAACGAGAAGGCACTTGATTACTACATCCAGAAGGAGCAGGAATCCATTAAGAAGTAATTCAGCCAAATCTTTATTTAATTAAGCTTTTAGAGACTTCATAAAGCTTCCTTCAATTAGCCGGTCACGGCAAAGCATGGTACCGCACAGTTTACCCAAAAGGCAGGCTGTGCGGTATCTTCTTTATGAAGGGGCGGCATACGTATCAAAAATATGATACTTTATATCAAAAATGCGAGTGTAATTTTAAGGTAAAATGATTAATAATCAAATAAGAGAAATATTTACGGAAATAACCATTTACAAATTGTTTAAAATGTGGTATAATGGTTATAGCTAAAACATGGTAAGAATATTTGGAAAAGGGGGTATTGCTGTGAGCATCAACAAGGAGCTTGCTCAGAGGGAATTCATACAGCGTGAATACGGCAAGCTGCACTCGCCATACGAGAAGGAGCTTGAATTCTACGGTGCGGTCGCATCAGGTGATATCGAGCGTGTAAAGTCGCTCTATACGCCGCTTGCTGTTGAGGGCTACGGCAAGCTGAGCGAAGACCCGATCAGAAATATGAAATACCACCTGATAATAACCATAGCGCTTATCGCACGCTTCTGTATCGAGGCAGGGATGCCTACAGAGACTTCCTATACGATAAGCGACATATTCATAAACCGCCTTGATGTAAGCGAGACAGAAGCTGAGCTCGGGCAGATACACCAGGAGGTTTTCCTGGAATACGCTAAGAGAATGCAGACTGTAAGCTCGGGCGAGGCGTATTCAAAGCATATACTTATGTGCCTTGACCTTATCTATGATAATATCTATAGCGGCGTGAGGGTGTCTGAGCTTGCTGACAGACTGGGGCTCTCGGCGCAGTATCTGTCGAAGCTGTTCAGACAGGAGGTCGGCGTGACGATCTCCGAATTTATAATGTCACGAAGGATACAGGCGGCGGAGAATATGCTTAAGTATAGCGATTATTCGTCAATTGATATTGGTAATTACCTTAATTTCAGCTCGCATAGCCACTTTATCTCGGCGTTTCGTAAGCATACAGGACTAACACCGAAACAGTATAGAGAGGAATTCTTCCGTGTGAATTGGAAGAGTAACCATGAAACGTAAAAATTGCACCGCACATATAACGTGCGGTGTTTTTGTGTATATAGGAAAGAAAAAAGATGGAATAAAAGAGAAAAGATAGACCCAATAAAGAACAAGGGTCAAAAAGGTTTTTTGTCAAACTTTTTTCCTCAAAAAAAGTTTGCGGGTCTGGGCGGAGCCCAGCAGGGTGTGGGGCTGGCCCCACATCGGCGGAGCCGACTTGGGCGGCGAACAAAGTAAAGAAACACTATACACTTTGAGCCGCAAAGCCCCATACGGAACGAATATGTTCGCCGCCCTCCACCGCAAACAGGGAGAGTGCCGTAGGCACCGACCGCCTTTGCGGCAAGACGAAGCCGAATGGCGAGGCATACCGTAGGAAAGCGAGAGCGTACCCTTGAAGGTAAGCCCCCCTGAATTGCCAACTTTCACCGGCTGCCCACCGCTCCGGGGGCAAGGCCTCGCCGTTCGGCATCGGCTCATTGCCGCCTGCGGCGGCCGCCGCAAAAGCGTCGCCTGCCTTCGGCACGGCTCCTGTTTGCGGCATTTGGGCGGCGAACAATGTTCGTTCCGGAAAGGGTGTTGAGGCTCGAAGTGTGGAGCGGTTTTTTTACGTTGTTCGCCGCCCGGTCGGCTCCGCCGATATGGAGCTCTGCTCCAAACCACGCAAGGGCTCTGCCCTTGACCCGCAACCTTTTTTTGAGGAAAAAAGGTTGACAAAAAACCTTTTTGCCCTTTGTTCCTTATCACTCTGTTCTTTTCCTCTTCATTTTCACAACACAAAAACCCGAAGGCGTATAACCTTCGGGCTTAATTGTTATATATTGTTTATATTTTATGCAGCTTCCTTTTCGTCCTCGCTGGACTCATCTGCATTC
Source organism: Ruminococcus sp. NK3A76 (assembly GCF_000686125.1). Classification (NCBI taxonomy): domain Bacteria; kingdom Bacillati; phylum Bacillota; class Clostridia; order Eubacteriales; family Oscillospiraceae; genus Ruminococcus; species Ruminococcus sp. NK3A76. The sequence continues at coordinate 3,026,885 of NZ_JMMA01000002.1, read as the reverse complement.
TCGTCAGCTGTCTCTGCTGTCTCGTCTTTATCGCTATCCTCTGCTGCTGCCTTTGCAGGCTTTACAACGTAGTTGTGGTAAAGGTACTCTGTGTCAAGAACAGCCTGCGCCTGTGTGAGAGCCTTCGCTGTGACTGCTATGTATGTCTTGCCGTCATATTCAAGGTAGGAAGCAAGAAGTGTGCCTGCTTCGTCTGTATAGCCGGTCTTGCCGCCGCCGATCTCAAAGTCGGGGTCTTTGCCGAATTCGTAGATATTCTTGAACACGAAGCTCTGTATCTCTATGCCGTCGGGGTGCAGCTTTGTCTTGCCTGTTGTGTATTTCTCTGTGGAAATTATCTTCTTGCAGGTCTTGTTCTCGATAACTGCCTTCATAAGTGCTGCCATATCAAGGCAGGAGGATATATGGTTCTTATCGTGAAGACCGCTTGCGTTCATAAAGTGTGTCGATTCAAGGCCTAATTCCTCGGCTCTCCTGTTCATGAGAGTTGCAAAGTCCTTCTCTGTGCCTGAAACGGTGATAGCAAGTGCTGTTGTAGCATCTGCGCCGCTGCACAGTATCGAGCCGTAAAGCAGATCCTTTATTGTGACCTTCTCGCCGTTCTCAAAGCCGACACGGGAAGCGTCCTGCTCGATGAGCGGTTCGATTATCTTGTTTGTGAACTTGAATGTGCCCTTGATATCGTCGATATTCTCAGCAGCCACGAGAAGTGTCATCAGCTTTGTAAGGGAAGCGGGGTAGATCTTCTTATCATACCCTGTGCCGGCGATTATCTGATTTGTGTCAGCGTCTATGAGCACGCAGTATTTACTGTCTATCTTCTTTGCGTTTACTTCCTTGTAGTCGTCGCTGAGTGTAGGAAGCAGGCTCTCAGGCTCCGGCTCGGGCTCAGGCTCTGCTGCTGAGTCGTCGATAGCATCTGAGCTGTCGTCAGTCTTGGAGGAGGAATCGTTGGTGGTTATCTTTACCGCCTCCATACTTGTAGACTTACCTATGCTGCCGTTGTCCACGACGACCAGCACGGCCGTTCCCACAGCAAGGATAAGTATGACGAGCATGAGCGCTATCACGCCTGCACCGCCCTTATGGTTCATAGTGATCTTTCGCATAGTCATTCATTCTCCTTTATTTTACCAAGCTCAACCGCTTGTCGGTATTCGGAAATAGTGTTATAGCAATACTGCAATATATCACGTCTTGTCACGATGCCGCTCAAGACATTTCGGTCATCTATGACAGGCACGAAGTTCTGCTCCATTGAAAGGAGTATCAGCTCGTCCATTCCTGATGTGATATACACCGGCTTGTTCTTACCCTTGATCTCTATATCTGTAATAGGTATTCTTTCAAGCTCTCGCAGGTCGAGTATATCATTTGTCAGCATAAAGCGGAGTATATCGCCCTCTGTCACGGTCGTTATATACTCGCCTTTTTTGTTTATCACGGGTATAGCTGTATAGCCGTGATTCTTGAGCCTTTCAAGCACCTGCCTTACCGACTGGTCGGTATATGCGTAATCAAGCAGTGCCTTAGGCTTCAGGAGAGAAAGCATATTCATTTGGCCTTACCCCCCGTCTGTAGATAAGCCCCACAAAGTCGTTGTAGCTTATCCGCTTAAAGCTCTCATAGGTCATTCCGTTCGACACGAGGTTCTGTTCGGTGATGCCGAACTTTTTGCACTGGTCAGTGCAGTAGGTCTGCCTGTCTGCCGATGAGAATGCCGAGAAATCGGTCAGTGTTGTTGTAAATGTCGGCTCAAATATACGCTCATCTCCGACACTTGAAGAAAGCTCGGTGATAGTTCTTGTCTCAACGTAGTCATCGTCGCCTTCTACAGAGTAGGTGGTGGTATAGCGTTTGAGCGAGCCGTTTTTCTTATCGAAATAGAAGTCAAACACGGTGATGTATGTATCGCCCATATATGTGTATTCCTCAGCGACCTCATTGTCCTTAGGCTTTATATGAGATGCGGTCTGTTCGAGGTTTTCCTTTACCACGCTCTCTATAACGTCGGGCATAAACAAGCCCTCATCGGTATAGGAGTATGTCAGGTAGTCAAATTCATATATGTTGCTGCCGAGCGAGAGAAAGCCTCTCTTGCCCTGCTCGGTCTCCTGCGACTGAAACACCTTGCTGCCGCTCTTGTAGCGCTCTATCTTTACCTCCTGCGGAAGGTCGTTGGCTTCAAGGGTGAGCTTATAGGTATATTTTTCGCCGGTGAGTATATCATATGCTGCACGCAGCTTGTCTCCGATATTATCCTTCTCGGGAGTTTCGTCCTTGCTGTCGGGCACCGAGACATCGGCCTCGACAGGCGGCTTTACAGTTGAGCGTGTAGTTTCTGTCTGTGAGCTGCTGCTGCCTTTGCTGCACGAAGCGAGTGACAGTGCGAGCACCGCCGCTAACGTGAGCGCTGTTTTCTTTATATCAAACATAAATGTCAATATTCCTCTCAAAATGGCACAAAGACCCGTCATAAAAGGTACTAAAATCAATTATACAATATTTTGTACGCTTTGTCAAGTAAATACAGACGAAAAGATGAAAGATGCAAGATTTTGTGCAGTCCTACATCTTTTCTGTCTTAAATTTGTTACTATTTACTGCTGCGGATATATCAGAACAGGCCGGTGATATTGCCCTCGTTGTCGCAGTCGATATTGAATGCGGCAGGCACCTTGGGAAGGCCTGGCATCGTCATGATATCGCCTGTATACACAACTATAAAGCCTGCACCTGATGATAAGCGCATATCCCTTACAGTTATCTTGAAGCCCTCAGGCTTGCCGAGCTTGGCCGGGTCATCAGAGAGCGAATACTGTGTCTTTGCAACGCATATCGGCACATCTGTCCTGCCGAGAGCCTCTATCTCCTTAAGAGCCTTTTCAGCCTGAGCGGTGTATACCACGCCGTCAGCACGGTATATCTCTCTTGCAAGAGTTTCTATCTTTTCCTTTACGGGGAGCTTTTCGTCATAGAGGGGCTTATACTGCGAGGGCTTGTTCTCTATCGTGGAAACGACCTTCTCTGCTAAGTCTGTGCCGCCTTCGCCGCCCTTTGCGAATATCTCAGCGAGAGAGACCTCTACGCCCATCTCGCCGCATACTCTCTTGACAACTGCTATCTCAGCATCTGTATCGGAAGCGAAGCGGTTTATCGCAACGACTACCGGCACGCCGAATTTCTGCATATTCTCGATGTGTGTCTTAAGGTTCACGATGCCCTTTTCAAGAGCCTCGACATTCTCGGCTGTAAGCTCTGTCTTGGGAATGCCGCCGTTATATTTGAGCGCACGGATAGTTGCAACGAGCACTACGCATGAGGGCTTTAACCCTGCAAAGCGGCACTTGATGTCAAAGAACTTCTCAGCGCCGAGGTCAGAGCCGAAGCCTGCCTCTGTGATAACGAAATCTGCGAGCTTAAGTGCGAGCTTGGTGGCTCTTACCGAGTTGCAGCCGTGAGCGATATTTGCAAACGGGCCGCCGTGGATAAGCGCCGGGTTATTTTCAAGCGTCTGAACGAGGTTAGGCTTTAATGCGTCACGCAGCAGAGCTGTCATAGCGCCGCAGCAGCCTAAGTCCTTGGCATAGACGGGCTTGTTGTCATATGTGTAGGCTACAAGTATACGCTCAAGTCTTGCCTTAAGGTCTGCAAGGTCAGAGGATAAGCAGAGTATAGCCATTATCTCGGAAGCAACGGTTATCTGGAAGCCGTCCTCTCTCGGGATACCGTTTACCTTGGAGCCGAGGCCTACGATGACCTCACGCAGAGCTCTGTCGTTCATATCAAGGCATCTCTTGAAGAGTATGCGTCTCTGGTCGATATTCAGGGGGTTGCCCTGGTGCATCGAGTTGTCAGCGATAGCGCAGAGCAGGTTGTTTGCAGCAGTTATAGCGTGCATATCGCCTGTGAAGTGAAGGTTTATATCCTCCATAGGCACTACCTGAGCATAGCCGCCGCCTGCTGCGCCGCCCTTGATGCCGAACACAGGACCCAGCGAGGGCTCACGCAGAGCAAGGATAGCCTTTTTGCCTATCTTTGACATACTTTCCTCTAAACCTACCGAGATAGTCGTCTTGCCCTCACCGGCAGGTGTGGGGTTTATAGCTGTGACGAGTATGAGCTTGCCGTCGGGCTTGTCCTTGGTCTTTGTATAAAGGCTCTCGGAGAGCTTTGCCTTATAGTGGCCGTAGGGCTCATAGTCTTCCTCGGAGATGCCGAGCTTGGCAGCTATCTCGCCTATTCTTTTCATTTTTGCCTGCTGTGCTATTTCGATATCGCTTAACATAATATCCCGCCCCTTTTAGATAAAGATATAGAGGTAAGAGAAAAGACTCTCACCCGTTTTGTAAAAACAAATTTCCAACCTATATTATACCACATATTTACCCGAAGGTCAATTATAAAATGTGACAAATAGTTGAAAATAAGCCATGTTATTATGTATGCAGGGCATAGAAAGAGCCCTGTGCATCAAGCACAGAGCCCTTATTACTTTTATTTGACTAAAATGCAACAGAAAGTGACTGATTACTCAGCAGCTTCTTCTGTGCCCTCAGCGTCTTCAGCACCTTCCTCAGTGCCCTCTGCGCCTTCTTCTGTGCCCTCAGCACCTTCCTCAGTGCCCTCAGCACCTTCCTCAGTGCCCTCAGCAGCTTCGCCTTCCTCAAAAGCAGTTGTGAGGTCTACGGATGTGTTAGCAACATAGATAGCGCCCTTGTACTCTTCAGACTCAGGCATCTCGTTTGTGAGTACCTTAGTGCCGTCATTTTCCTCGAGCTCGAACTCACTGGAAACGTTGTTGATGTTTGTGATGATCTTCTTGCCCTCGATTGTGTATGTACCAACGAGCTTGCCCATGCCGACCTGTACGCACATAGCCTTGCCGTCAGCGCTGAATGCATATGTTACCATCTGTGACTCAGGCTCAACACCGAGCTCTGCTGCATAGTCAGCGATCTGTACGATAGTACCGTCTTCCTTTGCGAGCATACCGAGTGTCCAAGCGTTAGCTGTAAGAGCTGCTGTGTCAACTTCGCCGTCAGCTGCGGGAGTCTCTGCCTCGGAGCTTGCATCGTCTGCTGTGCTCTCTGCTGTGCTCTCTGCTGCCGAGCTCTCTTCTGCTGCGCTGCTGCTCTCTGCTGCCGAGCTTGCTGCTGCGGAGCTGGAAGCTGCTGCCTTGCTGCTGGATGAGCTGTCATCACCGCAAGCTGTCATAGACATCATCATAGCGATAGCCATAGCGAGAACTGCGGAAACTCTGAACATTTTCTTCATAGTAAATTCCTCCTAAACAATTTGGTGCATAATAAAATATGAATCTGCTTTAACGTTTGATATTTTACCATTTTTTTAACAAAATGTCAAGGAATTTTTCCTGTGTGAAAATAAATTTCTTACGACCTGACATAATTTACAATACAAAAGTCTATTCTTTGTGTAAAATCACAACAAAAATAAGCACAGCAAGCTCGTGTTAACTAAATGTTAATAATCTCACCTTTAGATAGCGTTGACAAAACGCCTTAATATATGATATAATTCATATACAAAATAAGCTGATGATGCTTATAGAAGAGGAGGATATTATTATGGCAAAGTTTGTATGTTCAGTATGCGGTTACGTTTTTGAGGGTGAGGCTGCTCCCGAGCAGTGCCCTGTATGTAAGGCTCCGGCATCGAAATTCAACAAGATGGACGAGGAAGCAGGCATGACATGGGCTTCCGAGCACGTTGTAGGTATAGCGTCTGACGTTCCCGAGGATATAAAGAAGGATCTTCGTTCCAACTTTGAGGGCGAGTGCTCTGAGGTAGGTATGTATCTTGCTATGGCAAGAGTAGCTTACAGAGAGGGCTATCCCGAGGTTGGTATGTACTACGAGAAGGCAGCTTTTGAGGAGGCAGATCACGCTGCAAGATTCGCAGAGCTGTTAGGCGAGGTGCTTACCGACAGCACAAAGAAGAATCTCCAGATGCGTGTTGACGCTGAGAACGGCGCAACAAACGGCAAGACCGATCTTGCTAAGAGAGCAAAGGCTCTCAACCTCGACGCTATCCACGACACAGTTCACGAGATGGCAAGAGACGAAGCAAGACACGGCAAGGCTTTCAAGGGTCTGCTCGACAGATACTTCGGCTGATAAGTTTAAAACGGCTGTCCGCAGGGATAGCCGTTTTTTGCTTGACAAATGTTGATAAATAGGGTATAATAAATACATACTATTCACATAGGTAAATATGAAAAAGGTGGTGGGGCAGTGAAGATATCTACAAAGGGCAGGTATGCCTTAAGGCTTATGTATGATATGGCGGTAAATGACACAGGCAGCGCTATGCCTCTTAAGGATGTGGCGCATAGGCAGAATATCTCGGTCAAGTATCTTGAACAGATAGTCATTTTGCTTAACCGTGCAGGCTATGTAAAGAGCGTGCGTGGTGCGCAGGGCGGCTACAGGCTCGCTCATGAGCCGGAGTTTTACACGGTGGGCATGATACTTCGCCTTACCGAGGGCAGCATGGCTCCTGTTTCCTGCCTTGACGACGAGACGAACCAGTGCCCGAGAGCGACCGAGTGCCCGACGCTTTTTGTGTGGGAAAAGCTCAACGACGCAGTCAAGGGCGTTATCGACACGATAACCCTGCGTGACATAATCGAGCACAACATGGAAAAGACGATAGACTATACGATATGATAATACAAAACGGCACCCGGGCTTAAGGTGCCGTTTTTCTTTTATCTCAGATCGTCGTTTCTGATAAGCAGATAGGTGACTATAGCGAATATCACTTCAAGTACAAGACCCATGATAACAAATATAACTGCTATCTTTGTGTGGTGATATGTCACAAGGGTCTTTAACTCCTCGGCAACGTCGATATCTGTTATCGTGATTATCAGCCATGCCAGAGCGCAGCAGGAAAAGGTGAACAGGACAGATATAGGGCCTTCCTTTGCGACGCCCCACTTGAAGTCAACAAGCGACAGGAATGACATATAGCAGCTGAACACAAAGCACAGACCCGCCACTGCAACAGGAGCGAAGATGTCGGACTGCTTTGTGAAAAAAACTGCAAGGTCTTCGAGGTGAATGCTTTTTAACAGATATTCAGACCAGCCGAGCCTTATAGATATCTCTCCCAGCGCTGTTACAAGGCCGCCTGCTATAAGACACAGCAGGGGAGTTTCGATAAACCTTGCGGCAATGAGCTCCTTTTTGGTTATTGGCAGAGCGCCGTAAAGGTTGCCGTAGCCGCTTTTCTCGCCTGTAATGAATACCCCGTGATAAAAGTTTCCGAACATCATCATATATATTATAATGCCAAACTGCGGCCCCATTATCAGAAACGGCAGAGGCAGAAGCGTGCTTACCAGGACGCTTGTCTTGCTGCTGACTGTGATATGGTCGAGCTTTATGATGTTTACTATGTTTTTCATTCCTTGTCACCCCTTGCTATGTAGACGAGCATATCGTCAAGTGTTATTCTGTCAAATTCTATGCTTTTGGGTAAGTCCGCCGCCTTGTCAGCTTCAAGCATTGCATCAAAGCCTGCCGGGTAGCTGCGTATGCCTATGCAGTCTTTCTTTTTATCCTCGGGCAGGTCGTTTATGTCGCCCTTGATGATGACGTATTTTTCAAGCAGCTCGTCCTTGAGCCCTGTGTACCAGACCTTTCCGCCCTGCATGACGGTTATGTAATCGGCGACCTTTTCAACATCTGCGGTGATGTGCGTTGAAAAGAGCACGCCCCTGTTCTCGTCCTGAATGAAATCGTAGAGTATTTCAAGCAGCTCGTCTCTTGCCACAGGGTCAAGACCGCTGGTGGGCTCATCAAGTATCAGCAGCTCTGCGCCGTGCGAGAGGGCAACGGCTATCATGAACTTCATCTTCATGCCCTTTGAGAAGTCGCCGACCTGTTTGTTGTCGGGCAGCGAGAATTCCTTAAGGCGCTTAAAGAAGCCCTCCTTGTCCCAGCTGTCGTAAAAGCCGCAGAGCTGGCGCTCTATCTGTTTTGCGTTAAGATGCCCTGCAAAATACAGGCTGTCAAACACCACGCCGGTGCGGTTTTTTATCTGCTTTGCGTCTGCAACGCTGTCAAGCCCCAGCACGCTTATCCTGCCGCTGTTTATGTGCGTCATGTTGAGTACCGAACGTATAGTCGTCGTCTTGCCCGAGCCGTTTTGCCCGACAAAGCCCATGATATATCCCCTCGGGAACGAAAAGCTGACATCTTTGAGCTCAAAGCCCCTGTATCTGTAAAATATTATCCAATGTCTACCCCTCCAGAAATGCCTTGAGCGCATCTGTTATCTCGTCATCGGTCAAGCCTGCGCTGCGGCCGCTCTCCACGGCTGTTTCAAGTGCTGTTTCCATAGCCGAGAGCATTCTCTCACGCAGCAGCTCGTTGTTGCGCCCTGCAACGAAATAGCCCTTTCCTGCGACAGAGACGATAAACCCCTCCTCGCAGAGGTCGTTATACACCCTTGTTGTCGTGATAACGCTTATTTTAAGGTCTCTTGCAAGCGCCCTTATGCTCGGCAGCTGCTCGCCCTCCGGCATCACGCCTTCAAGTATCTGCGCCCTTAACTGCTCCTCTATCTGCTCGTAGATAGGGGCATCAGAGCTGTTTTTGAGTATTATTTTCATAGTCAGACCGGCCTTTCTGCATATACTGTATATCTTAAGATATATACAGTATAACACACCCTTACCCTTTTGTCAATAGGGGGAGAAAAATTTTTTCTCGGGGTATCATATATTTTATAAAAGTGCTTGAAATAATGCTGAACGTATGATATAATATGAGTACCTTAAGGCAACACCGCACAACCACCGGCGGATACCTTTGCACGCCATCCACTTGCAAATTTTCCGTCATATTACCCAAATTTACCTTGAAATACGTTAGTATTCCTGCGGTAAATTTAGCCAATCTGACGAAAAATTTGACTGCGTGTCTGACGTACAATGGTTGTGCGGTGTTGCCTTAATGAAATATAACAGGAGGAACAGATAATGGCAGATGAAAAAAACCAGGCAGCAGAGAAAAGCGAGAAGAAACCCTTTTTAAGTGAGAATGCTATCGAGGTGCTCGTAGCGATATTCCTCGGTGTGACAGCTCTGCTCACAGCATGGGCTTCGTGGATAGGCTCGCTTCACGGCGGCAACCAGGCGACAAACTACACCAAGAGCAACAACCTCGCAGCAGAGGGCAACTCGGTGTACAACTCAGGCTTTCAGGACAACATCACAGACGAGCTGGTATGGAGCACCTACAACGAATACTGCTACGAGCTCGATATAGCAAATGCAAAAGGCGAGACAGAGACCGCTGAGATACTTGAAGAAAAGATCGACAACTACATAGCTGAGAACGGTTCTGAGAACCTTCAGAACGCATTTGACGAGATGGACAAGAACCCCGGCAAGTATCAGTCGCCATTTGACGTTCCGGGAATGGTAGACAACTACTATGCAGATGCAAACGACCTTCTTGACGAGTCTCAGAAGCTGCTCGAAGAAGGCCAGAAGGACAACGCAAACGGCGATGCTTACAACCTTGTAAATGTCATCTACTCGGTAGTGCTGTTCCTGCTTGGTATTGTCGGTGTATTCAAGCGCCTGCCCAACAGAACGGCTGTGCTGTTCATCGGCGTGGTCGGACTTGTGCTGACAACAGTTTATATGCTGACTATCCCGATGCCGACAGGCTTCTCGCTCAGCAGCTTCTTCAATCACTGATATAGCGGCTGCGGATAAATAAAAAAGCAACAGAGGTACACGCCCTGAAATAGGCGGTGCCTCTGTTTTTGTTATGCTATGCGGATATACGAGCGTAATACGGCCGTATCGTTTCGTATTACGAAACGATACTGATAAGGATAATGAAAAGGATATAGATAATGATAATGTAAAGGAAGAAGACAAGGAAAAAGAAAAGGACAATGATAATGATAACGGTAATGAAGAAGAAAAGGGAAGTCTTCTTTGTCTTCTTCGTCGTCTTTTAGTGAATGACGAACAAAAAGGAAATTTTATTTTTTGGTCTTAGCAGTTTTCAGTGAAGCAATAAGTATTCTCTTTAGTTCAAGACAATCATCAAGCATAGATTCTCCGTGCTTTTTTTCTATGTACTCGGATAATATCAGAAGCCTGAGCCAGTATTCTGTTTCGGCAGTTTCCTTAAGTGAGATCTGCAGTTTGGAAATAAAGTCCGCATTGCTGATACCGTAAACTGCTTCGTTTGCGTTTGCTCCGATAGATGTACCGCTTCTGACGATCTGTTTCGATATAACAGTCTCGTGCTTTTCTTTTATCAGGTACTGATTGAGTTTTACTATTCTTGCGGCAAAAATGAGCGATTTTTCAAGCAAGGGATTGTTATATATCATCTGATGAGCTCTCCTTTTTTGAAGAATAAAGAATAAATAATAAAGAATAAAGAATAATACAACAGCGCCCGGCACATTTCTTTATTCACTATTCTTTATTCTTTTTTATTTATTATTTTAGCCCCATAGCTAATGCTATGGGGCGCTGTTGGTCGGGGCGACAGGACTTGAACCTGCGGCATCTTGGTCCCAAACCAAGCACTCTACCAAGCTGAGTTACGCCCCGGGGTATTCATAACTTTATTATTATACTATACTTTTTCTGCTTTGTCAAGTGCAAAACAGCCCTTTTATCACCCTTTGCGATAGTGCAATGTATATTATGTAACATCAAAATATAGTCCGCTTTTTGTCGTGTATATACTATATATGCCGCTTTTTAGAAAAAAATCATTAAAAAAGGTTGATTTTTGCGTTTAACTGTGATAGAATATTATTATGCAGAAATATATGACTTTATAAACTTAATCGTTTGAGAAAGGATGGATATATAAATGGAGACAAAAGTATGTCCGCACTGCGGAAAAGAGATACAGAAGGAGGCTATACTCTGCAAGTACTGCCACTCGCTGCTCGTTGACCAGAGCGAGGAGGAAGAAGATGCAGCTGCCAAGGGCGATACTATCATCTTCAAGAAGGCAGAGCCTTCAAAGAGTGAGGAATATGCACGCAGCGTAGATCTCGGTGATGATGATGACGATGATGTAGAGGAAGAGCCTGAGAGAATAGAGAGAAGAGCTCCCGCACCTTCACGCCGCCGCATCGAGGAAGATGACGATGATGAATATGATTACGACGACGAAGACGATGACGAAGATGACGACGATAAGAAGCGCCTTTACATAATGGTGCTCGTTATCGCAGTAGGTATCATTGTCGTGGCTATAGTTTGCCTTGCTGTTGCTACAAAGCTGTTTGGCAACAACAATGACTCCGGCAAGATAACAGTCAAGAACACAGCGGCTGCTACAGCAGCTTCTGAGGAGCCGGCTGATTCGGCAAGCGTAGACGATGACGACGAAGAGCCCGATGTGACAAAGGCTACAAACGACGACGGCACACCTGCTACGACAACTACAACAGGCGTTCTTAAGGAAGATGATACTACTACCACAACAACTACCGACGAGAACGGCAACACAGATACTACTACCACCACGTCCGCTGCCGACGATGAGACAACTACTACGACCACCACCAACGAAGACGGTGAGACAGAGACTACAACTACATCTGAAGCACCTTCCGCTGACGAGTCGGCTGTAAGATCGGCAGTTGCAGGTCAGGTCGAGGGCGACATCACCACTATGGAGATGTGGAGCGAGAACGAGACCTACGCATGGTACAATGTATACACAGCTGAGCACGGCTACAGCGTTGCATACAACAAGGAGACCGGCGAGACTAAGGTAGACCAGCACTGGTAAAATATGCGCAGGCGCTTTTCAAAGCGCCTGCTAAAAGAATAAAGAAGAAAGAATAAATAAGAAATAAAAATAGAGGTATCGACCTGCGGCCGATGATATTTAAATCATCGGCGTAGCCGATACCTTTTTATTCATTATTCTTTTTTTATATTCTTTCTTATTTTATACGATCGTCTTCCCGGCCTTTTCCATAATATCACAAAGCGAGCGCAGGTCGCTAAGAGGGTCATTGGATTCGAGCGAGTGGTTGGTGCCGGGGTAGATGTGCAGGGGTACAGAGTGCTCGCTGCAAAGACGCTCTATGTCGGCGGTGGCTGCCCAGGGGTCGGCTGTGCCGTGAAAGGCGGTAAAGCCCTTTGTGTCATGCCCGAAGGTGAAAACAAGAGGTGTGAAAAGTATACCTCCGGCGGAGATGTTATGCAGCTGCCGGTATTCAAGGCAGGCGGCTGTGCCTATGCTCTTGCCTATGAATATTATGCGCCCGTAATCTTCAAACCTAACGCCTTCAAGCTGCTGCTCGCTTTGCGAGAGTGCGTGTGAGGCAGCAAGGCGCATCTTCTCGTCGTTGCCTTTGGCGCCGTCGGGGAAGCCCGAGTATTTCAGCGCTATGACATCATAGCCCCTCGCCCTTGCGAGCTTGCCGCTGTAGTAGAGAAGCGGCTTGTCGCAGTGATAGCCTATGCCCGGGAAAAGAACACACAGCTTTTTCATGAGTTTCCCTCCTTCGGGCGGCGCTTTACCACCGTGTCAGTCTCGCTTGTGAGCACGAGGAAGCCGGAGGAGTTGAAAATATCTATCCTGACAGTGAAGATGCCGTTGTAGGGGTTGCGCTCACGCTTTTGTATCACCTCGGCAGTGCCTGAGAGCACATCTCCTGCAAACACCGGCGCTTTGAAATCGAGCCGCATTGACAGCCCTGCAAGCGTCTGCTCGCCGCCAAAGTCCTGCACGACATACTCAGCCCACATGAGCGCAAAGGTATAAAGCCCTGATGATGTGAGCCTGCCTGCACGGGCAGCTTTGGCGTATTCCTCGTCGGTGTGTATCGGCACGGGGTTATATTGCCTTGCAAATGATATCATATCGTCCTTATCCACCGTCACCGGGGCAAGGGTGAGCCTGTCGCCTGTGCTTATATCCTCGTAATACATTATCCCTTGAGCCCTCTTGCCTGCCTGTCCATATCCTCGACGACGATATCGTATATCTCGCCCAAGGAAGCGCAGTATTCGAGTATCTTCCAGGGCTCGTTGGTGTGGAAGTGCAGCTTTGTCGTGTCATCGTCTGTCACAACGAGCAGGCTGTCGCCTGTGAAGTGGTCGGTGATGTAGTCAAACAGCTCGTCCTCGTCAATGCCCTCAGCTTCGAGCAGCAGCTGTGTGTCGTAGCGGAATTCTATCATATCGTTTCCCTGCTTTCATAATGTTTTTTGTATTCTGCGAGCCAGTCGGGAAGTACGGCGCATTTGGGTATTATGCCGCCGTTTCTGTACTCGGCTGCCTCGGAAAATCCGTTCTCGTTGTCAAAGAACTTGACCTCATTGCAGTATGGCAGCACCCTGTCAAGGTCTTCAAAGCGCTTTTCATAACGCCTTTGCACGTCCTCTGCGGGGATATCATGGCCGCCCTTTCTGACCCTGTTTGCGATACGTTCAAGGCTTTCATTACAGGAGCTTACGCCTATATAATAGAGCTTGATGTAATAGCCGAGCTCCTTGGCTTTCTTTATCGTTTTAAGGGTCTTTACGCCTGAGAGCGTAGTTTCCTGAGTGAAATTCACGCCGCTGTCAAGGCAGCTGTTTATCAGGGCGACTGCTTCCTTGCCGCCTTTCATTCTGTCACCGCCGTGTTTAAGGTTGAGCTTATCAGTATCGACGATCATGCCAAGCTCGGTAGTCTCGGCAGACAGAAGACCTGAAAGGCTGCTTTTGCCGACACCGTTGATGCCGCCTATTATGGTATATATCTTCAAAAGTCAAACACCTCATTTATTCTTTGATTACGCCCCCCTGCCTATCACACGGCAGAGGGGCGGTATATCAGTCTTTTCTTACAGCCTTGCGCTTTATCTTTTCGTCGTACATATTCCTGTCGGCGAGCTTCTGTATCTCGTCAAGGTCATATTCTTCGTCCTTGGGAACTATCGCATAGCCGCAGGAGCAGCCTACCTTGTAGGGCTTGTTGCTTATTGCGTTGTATTCTTCAAGGTTGTGGTAAACGTCCTTGATAGACGCTTTGAGCTCCTTCTCGTCGTCAAATGCCGATATTACGAGGAACTCGTCGCCGCCTGTCCTTACGCATATACTGCCCACCGGGAAGCACCTGATAAGTGCCGAGGAGCTTCTGATGATGGCATTGTCGCCCTCCTCGTGGCCGAAGTTGTCGTTGACCTTTTTTAGGCCGTCAACGTCAGCGCAGATAAGCACAGGGATCTTGCCCTCGCTGATAGCTTTCTCGATGTAGGGCTTTTCAAACTTGTTGAGCCCTCGTCTGTTGTAAAGGCCTGTGAGCGGGTCACGCAGATAGAGCTTCTGCAGCTCGCCGATAGCCTCGGAGAGCTCGTTGTTCATGTAGAAGGAGCCGGCGTTGTTTGATATTGCTACCAGCCACGCCGAGAACATCTCGCCTTCAAGACCGCCCTCTGGCGGAACAACGGCAACATAGCCCAGGAAGTTCTTCTTGAAATAGAGCGGCGCAAAGAGGTAATTCACCGGAGCGTCCTCATCGTCAAATCCGCCTGGGATAAGGTCCTTCGTGTCAAACTCTGTGCCGTCCTCGATATCGTGGCCGTGCTTGAACATCGAGACCATTCTGTCAGGTATCTGCCAGGGGTTTTTCTCGTCTATGTCAACAAGGTCCTGCTTGTGCTGGATGTCTATGTTGATGCAGACATACAGCTTCTTGAACTGGAACAGCCTGCAGCCCTCGGTCATAGGCTCATAGAGCTCCTCGGCGTTCTTGATGTTCGAGAACTCTGAGTTCATATAAAGGATATATCTGTTGAACTGCTTGAAGCGGTTGATGACCTCGTACTTTTCCTCGTATGTCTCTTCCTTGCGGGGCATAAAGGGCACACAGCCGCATGATTCGCCCTTGACGAGCACCGATTCAACAGAGGTGTCATACTCGACCTTCTCGCCGTTCATCATTCTTGTGAGCTTGTCGATAGCTACGATACCGGATTCGTATATAGCACGCCTTGCGGTGGTGAGCGTAGGCTTGCACTGGGCGCTGTCAAGAGTAGCGTCAAAGCCTGTTACAACGACATCCTCGGGGATACGGTAGCCTGCTTCCTTCAGCGTGTCCATACAGTAGATAGCCATAGTGTCGTTTGCACAGGCTATAGCCTCGGGCAATTCTCCACGAGCTATTATGTTCTTTGTACATACGATAGCACGTCTCCAGAACTCGCCGTAATGTATCCTGTGCTCCTCGATCGGTATGCCGTGCTCGGTGAGCACCTTCTTGTATGCGGCAAGTCTTTCATCGGACTGCGGATTGTTCTTGAAGCCGTTGATAAAGTCTATCTTAGTGAAGCCGTGATCTTCGACAAGGTGTCTGATAACGCCTTCCATGGCATTTTCGTTTGAGAGGGTTATCTTCTCGCAGACATCGAACATCGGGTCGTCGATATCGACCATAGGAATGCCCCTCTTCTTAGCCTCGGCGGCTATCTCGCCGAGCATATCGGGCGAGAGCATCGACTCACCGAAAACTATGATACCGTCGATAAGGTCATAGTTTATAAGTCTCAGCACCTGCATCTCACCGTTTATGATATCCTCGGGGATAACAAGGTCGAGATTGAGCTCCGGCTTTCTCTGCGAATTAAAAAATGTCAGAAGGTTATAGCCCAGTTCTTTGCAGCGGTCAAGAGCGCCTTTAACTTTCATCATTTCGTTTTGATCGTCGTAGCCAGTGACGCAGACGGCAATAGTCTTACGTTTCATAACATGAGCGACCTCCTTGAGTGGAAATAATTATACACAATATATTATATCATATTAAATACAAAAATGCAATCCTTTTTTTGAAAAAAATATGCTTTTATAGACAAAACATCATATATTTTTACTGATTTTCCTGCATTGAGCCTAAGAGCTCATACAAAAGCGTGTAGAGCTCGCCTGCCTTTTTGCTGTCAAGGCAGACGCATGAGCCTATCTTCCCGGGGATATCCGAAAGGCCGTTATAGAACTCCACGCCCTTCTGAGTAAGGGATATCATAACTATCCTCTCGTCCTCGCTGCTGCGTGAGCGTGTGATATAGCCTTCCTTTTCGAGCTTTTTGAGCAGGGGAGAGAGGGTGCCGTTATCGAGCATCAGCTTTGAGCCTATCTCGCTCACCTTCATCTCGCCGCACTCGCCCAGCACAAGGAACACCAGATACTGTGTATAGGTTATACCCAGCGGCTTCAGGTGAGGGGTGTATTTGTTTACTATCTGTCTTGACGCTGCATACAGCGGAAAGCACAGCTGATTTTCAAGTCTGAGCTGCTCGCAGACGTTGGGCTTTATGTTATCCATAAGGTGCAGGCTCCTTTCATCTGATGATGTATCCGATTAAATTATATCTTATCAAACAAAATTTGTCAAGCCATGTTATGTGTGCTTTTTGTAAACAATGGTTTATATGCCTAAAAATGAATATTCTGTTTGTATAATATGCGTATTGAGAAATATAGTTAAAAATGTTATAATAGATGTATACTATTTTACAATGGGGAAATTATGACTTATTGGAATAATATCCTATTTTGAAGGAGCTTTTTGAAGGAGGAAATTTGATGAAAAGATTCATATCAGGCATGGCTGCGGCGGCTATGCTTGCAGCAAGTGTGGGGGCAGAGCTCCCGGGCATAAGCAGTCCTGTGCAGGTGATGACGGCACGGGCGGACGGCTTTGAACCATATAAAGTATACGATGATTTTGAGTGTGATGTGAAAAACGGTGAGGTCAAAATAGTTGGCTATCGGGGAAATGCGTCCAATCTTATTATCCCGTCTACGTTGGGAGGATATCCCGTAAAGGCAATAGAGAAGTATGTCTTTTCAGCCAACCAGTCGCTTACAAGTGTAAGTTTATCCAGTACGATAACAACTTTAGGCGTGGATGTATTCTCGAACTGTACAAATCTCAGGAGTGTTACTCTGCCGAGTAATCTTGAAGAAATCCCGGAAGGAATGTTTGCTAACTGTACATCCCTTACAACTATCAACATACCGGACAGCGTTGTGAATATAGGGTCAAATGCGTTCTATAATTGCAGTTCACTCACATCGTTTACCTTCCCGTCGTCTCTGTCATCGATAGGTTCAGGAGCCTTTATGGGCTGCACTGGTATTAAGACAATGACTATAGCCCAAAAAGTCGAAATTGGCGAAAAAGGTAAGGCATTAGGTTTTGCTTCGGAAGAGGATCTGATCGATGGTTTCAAGCTCAAGTGCTATTCTGGTTCGTCGGCTGCGAAATACGCTGCAAGTAACTCGGTTCCATACACTCTTATCGATGCAACAGCTGTAAGCATATCCGGTGCATCTGTTACAGCGGCACAGTGTACATACAATGGCAAAGAACAGACACCTGCACTCACAGTTACATTAAACGGCAAGACGCTCACCAGCGGTGCTGATTATTTGGCCAAGTATTCAAACAATACAAATGTCGGTACAGGTACTGTCACCCTGACAGGCAACGGCGCATACACCGGCACGAAGACTGCTAACTTCACGATATCAAAGGAAAATCTTTCAAATGCGGCTATAGGTGGCATTAATTCCTCGTATACATATACCGGCTCGGCTATACAGCCTGTTCCCTCGGTCGTGTACAACCGCAAGAAGGTCGATACCTCTGATTATACAGTATCATATTCAAACAACACTAATGTCGGCACTGCGACTGTGACAGTCACTGCCACAAGTTCAGGCAACTTCACAGGCTCGTTGAGCAAGACATTCCAGATCACAGGCAGCTCGTCCACTACTACCAACATAAGCGGTGCGACAATTAACGGCGTGAATTCAAGCTATACCTACACCGGTTCTGCCATAAAGCCTGTACCGACTTCTGTAACACTCAGCGGAAAGACACTTGTTTCCGGCACTGATTATACAGTTTCTTATTCAAACAACACAAATGTCGGCACAGCTACCCTCACTGTAAACGGTAAGGGCAATTACACCGGCTCAAAGAGCATTAATTTCAACATCACGAGCAGCTCGTCTACAACTACCAACATAAGCGGTGCGACAATTAACGGCGTGAATTCAAGCTACACCTATACAGGCTCGGCAATAAAGCCTGTTCCGACTTCTGTAACACTCAGCGGAAAGACACTTGTTTCCGGCACGGATTATACAGTTTCTTATTCAAACAACACAAATGTTGGCACTGCGACCCTTATCGTGACCGGCAAGGGCAATTACACCGGCTCAAAGAGCATTAATTTCAGCATCACGAGCAGCTCATCGTCAGGCACGAGCATTACCAATGCAACAGTTGCAGCCATAAGCAGCAAGGTGTATACAGGATATTCATACTCCCCGGCACCTACAGTCACATTAAACGGCAAGACGCTCACAGCCAACTCTGACTACACACTTGCTTACGCTAACAACATAAACGCAGGTACAGCGACTATCACTATCACCGGCAAGGGCAGCTACACAGGCACAAAGACTGTAAACTACACCATAACACCCGCAAACTTCAGCAACACATCTGTTTCTATGGTAAAGAGCGTGGTGTACACGGGCTCGGCGCTGACACCTGCACCTACAGTGACATTCAGCGGCTCGACACTCAAATCAGGCACTGACTACACGGTGGCCTACACAAGCAACACAAATGTCGGCACGGCAACAGCCACAATTACCGGCAAGGGTAATTTCACCGGCACAAAAAGCACGACATTCTCTATCACCGCAGCAAGCCTTAGCAGTGCGACTATTTCAGGTATAAGCGCAAACTACACCTACACAGGCTCTGCAATAAAGCCTGTGCCTACAGTAGTATGCAGCGGCAAGACGCTCAAATCGGGAACTGACTACACGGTTTCCTACTCAAATAACACAAATGTAGGTACTGCTACCCTCACTGTAACAGGTAAGGGCAACTACACAGGCTCGGCAAAGACGACATTCACTATTACCAAGAATGCACTCGTGAACCTGAGCAGTGCGACAATAACCGGCGTTAATTCAAGCTACACATACACAGGCTCGGCAATAAAGCCTGTGCCTACAGTAGTATGCAGCGGCAAGACGCTCAAATCGGGGACTGACTACACGGTTTCCTACTCAAATAACACAAATGTAGGTACTGCTACTCTCACTGTAACAGGTACAGGAAACTACACCGGCTCAAAGAGCGTTAGCTTTACTATCGCAAAGGCAACAGTGAACATCAGCAGCGCATCTGTATCCGGCGTAAATTCAAGCTATACATACACAGGCTCGGCAATAAAGCCTGTGCCTACAGTAGTATGCAGCGGCAAGACGCTCAAATCGGGAACTGACTACACGGTTTCCTACTCAAATAACACAAATGTAGGTACTGCTACCATAACTATCACAGGTATTGGCAGCTATACAGGCTCAAAGAGCGTGACATTCAGCATAACAAGCGCTCCGTCCACAATTGTTAACATGAGCAGCACGGCAGTTTCAGGGCTCAGCACGACCTACACCTACACCGGTGCTGCACAGACCCCTGCACCGACAGTTACCTACAACGGCAAGACGCTCAAAGCAGGCACAGACTACACTGTTGCGTATGCAAACAATGTAAATGTAGGCACAGTTACCATGACACTGACAGGCAAGGGCAACTATACCGGCACAAAGACGATAACTTTCAAAATAACTGCTGCAAACATGAGCAGCACGGCTGTATCAAATGTCAGCACGAGCTATACATACACAGGCTCGGCTATCAAGCCGACACCTACCGTTAAGTACGGCAGCACAACGCTTAAATCGGGAACTGATTATACAGTTTCTTATACAAATAACGTAAACGTGGGTACTGCTACCTTAACAGTGACCGGCAAGGGCAATTACACAGGCACCAAGAGCGTGACATTCAGCATAACAAAGAATGCTCTGCCCGATGTAAGCAATGCAACGGTTTCAGCTATAAGCAGCAAGGTATACACAGGCTATTCTTACTCGCCTGCTCCTACCGTGACACTGAACGGCAAGACGCTCACTGCCGGCACTGACTACACGCTGACCTATTCTAACAACGTAAACGCAGGCACGGCGACTGTAGCTATCACCGGCAAGGGCAATTACACGGGCATCAAGAAAGTCAACTACACGATAACTCCTGCAAGCATGAGCAACACTTCTATGTCGTTATTAAAGAGCACGGCATACACAGGCTCGGCGCTGACACCTGCACCGACAGTGACATTCAGCGGCTCGACACTTAAGTCCGGCACGGATTACACAGTTACTTACTCAAACAACACAAACGCAGGTACAGCGACAGTTACTGTTACCGGCAAGGGCAACTTTACCGGCACAAAGAGCATGACATTCACCATAACCACAGTTGCTATGAGCAGTGGAGCAGTTTCGGGGCTCAACACCACATACACCTACACAGGTGCTGCACAGACCCCTGCACCGACAGTTACCTACAGCGGCAAGACGCTCAAGGCCGGCACTGACTACACAGTGACATACAAGAACAACACAAATGTCGGCACAGTGACCATGACTATCACCGGCAAGGGCAACTTTACCGGCTCAAAGGTCATAACCTTCAAGATAACCGCAGCAAACATGAGCAGCACAGCCGTATCAAATGTAAACACGACCTATGCATACACAGGCTCGGCAATAAAGCCTGCGCCTACAGTCAAGTTCGGCGGCAAGACGCTCACTTTGGGCACTGATTACACAGTTTCCTACTCGAACAACACAAACGCCGGCACAGCTACAATGACACTGACAGGCAAGGGCAACTTCACAGGAACAAAGTCCATAACCTTCAAGATAGTCAAGAGCGACGGCAAGAAGCTCTCCGGCGATGTCAACGGCGACGGCGTGGTTGACCTTAAGGACGGTCTGATGCTCCAGCAGTATCTTGCAGGCTGGAAGGTCGGCATAAACACGACAAATGCTGACGTTACCGGCGACGGTGTAGTCGATCTTAAGGACGGCTTACTGTTAAAGCAGAAGCTTTCGGGCTGGAAGGTCACACTTAAATAGTATACTATAATATTATTAATATAAGGAGGAGATATAATATGAAAAAAAGCTTTGGCAGAAAGTTAGTTGCTTTCATGCTCGTTGGGCTGCTCTCATTCGGCGCTCTGCCGGAGGAGGCGCTTAACAAAATGTTCGGAGGCACGGTGGCAGGGATACTGTCGATAGTGCCGCAGAGCTTCCGGCTTGATGCTTGTGCAAGCGATGGTGGTGGCTGCAGCATTGATAATCAGGGCGGCGACCAAGGACAGGGCCATGAGGAACATGAAGAAGACCCCGACGAAACCGATCTCGACGAAGGCTGCACAAAGCACACATGGTACAAGACCGAATACAAATGGAGCGATGACTACTCGACATTAACAGGTGTCAAGACCTGCACAAACTGCGGCGCTCAGTATTCCGAGACAGTAGATGCTCACATCGATGAGGAAGCATCAACTCCTGCTACCTGCGAGGAGCCGGGAGTAAACGTATATGTGTCTGACGAGTTCGAGATAAAGACCTTCGAGCAGCAGACAGTGGAAGTCGAGGTGCCGGCTCTCGGCCACGACTGGGGCGAGCCGACATACGAATGGTCGGAAGACTACAAGACCGTGACTGCAACAAGAGTCTGCAAAAACAACGAGGAGCACAAGCAGACAGAGACAGTAAACGCAACAGTTGATGAGGAAGCATCAACAGCTGCGACAGGCGACAAGCCCGGAGTTACTGTATATGTTTCCGAGAAATTCAAGAACACTGACTTCAAGGTGCAGACAAAGGAAGTCGAGACTGAGGAGCAGGCTCCCGACGGGGAGAAGACGCTCACCGGCGACCTTAACCTCGACGGCAAGGTCGATCTTAAGGACGGCTTGCTTATGAAGCAGTATCTTGCACAGTGGCCGGTTAAGATATATCTTCCCAACGCTGATCTAAACGGCGACAAGCTGGTTGATCTTAAGGACGGCATACTTATGCAGCAGTATCTCGCCGAATGGCCTGTCACGTTTGTATAATGCCCGGCTGACAATGATATGCAAATGAATATGACCGATCTGCTCTTTTATAGGGCGGGTCGGTCATTTGTTTGTCTGTAATTCGAGAAGTGTTTTTATGCGCTCGTCTACACGCAGCTTGTTTTTATCATTCAGGGCGTTGTAGAGGGTAAAAACATCATTATCGTTGTATTCCGGGGTCTCACGCCCGAGTATATAATCAACGCTGACGTTGCAGCAGTTTGCAACATCTATCAGGTAGTTTATCGGCGCTTTGACCTCGCCGCTCTCATACCGGCTGACCTCCTGCTGAGATATGCCTATCAGTGCAGCAAGCTCAGACTGGGTATATTTACTTTTTCTTACTTTTACAAGGTTTGGATACAAGTATAAATTATTTTGCACAAAGCACACCTCCTGAATTTGTTTATTGATACAAACTTATTATACAACATATTAGATGTATTGACAAACAGCGTATATGATGTTATAATTATAGTATAACAACATATTTGTTGTTTATTCAAATAAAAAGGAGGTTTTTTTGATGAAAAAGAATGTTATTATTGTATGTTCTATAATAGTATTAGCAGCTGCTGTATTCTTTGGATATAGATATTTTGATACAAAATATGTTATGACAGATATATCGTATATAACGCCAACAACATCAACAAAATATGATAACGTTAAAGAAAGGATAGAGAATCATTATGAAAATAAAGAGTTTAGAATTAAAGATAATACATTAGTTGGGTTTGACGAAGATATACCATTAGATGACAATATGGAATACGCCTTCTCGGATTCAAATGATAAAATCAAAGAAGAATTAACAATAGTGGGAACAAAATATACTTTTGGTTTAGCGACTGTTGAAGTGGATGATGATAAAGTATATGTAAGCTTTGCAGGAGGTGATGAAGAAGGCTCAGTATTTTTAGTGTATAAGCTCGTACTAAGTAAAAAAGAATTTAGCTTTTTTGAATGATTAATTCTGACACAAGGGAAAGATCATGGTACTTATAGGTTTTTAGAGCTATTAGTAATGATAGCTGTTTTTATGCATTGATCACAGGCTATTTATAATATGTAATAGCCTTAAAAATCTTGAAGAGTTTTTTTATCCAAGAACGGAGGGGGTTTTATGAAAAAACAAATATGTATTTATTGTATGCTGCTGGTTATAATCGTGTGTTTATCGGGTTGCGATATGAATACTTCAGACAAAGATAATGAGAGTAAAGATACAATAAATCCTAATAATACTACATCGGCAACTACAACAACGACCACAAAAGAAATTACAACACTCACACAGACCGCACTTGAACAATTAAATGATGTAGAACTCGAATTGTATCAATCAGTAATTAATAACGTTGATGGGGATTTGTTGCTTGAGTCAATAGCAACGAGAGCCACTGTTACAAAAAGATTTAAGGATCCTATGAGTATTAGAATTTATAAATTTCATCATTATTTAGGCGATAAAGGTCAAAGATTATTTGATGTAACACTAATTGGTACAGATATATCAAATTCGTCAGAAAGAAAGAATTATTATATTGATCTTAATGGTGCAACAGAGACAATTAGTGAAACCGATTTGGATTATAGTGAAAGCGATAATGTGGATATAGGAAAAATTAACCGTGCAATTGATGAATACTGGGCATCTAAAGGCTTATGAAAGATAATATAGTAAAGATAAAGATCAAATAATTATATTAGCCGAGGGTTATGCCCTCGGCTTTCTCTTTACAAACCTCCCCAAATCTGCTATAATTGTATCGAGGTGAGAGTATGGCATTTGTGCAGTTTAAAGATGTGTATAAGCGCTACCGCATGGGCGAGGTGACGATAACGGCGTCGGACGGGGTGTGCTTTGAGGTCGAGAAGGGGGAGTTTGCCGTGATACTCGGGTCGTCGGGTGCAGGCAAGACCACCATACTCAATATGCTCGGCGGCATGGACCGCTGCGACGAGGGCAGCATAACCGTGGACGGCGTTGACATCACAAAGCTCTCGAACAGGGGGCTGACCGAGTATAAGCGCTTTGATATAGGATTCGTGTTCCAGTTTTATAACCTGATAAATAACCTGACCGCCAAGGAGAATGTCGAGCTTGCAACGCAGATATGCAAGGACGCTCTCGACCCGGCCGAGGTGCTTGTGAGCGTGGGGCTGGGAGACAGGCTTGATAACTTTCCCTCGCAGCTCTCGGGCGGCGAGCAGCAGAGAGTGTCTATCGCAAGGGCGCTTGCCAAAAACCCGAAGCTGTTGCTTTGCGACGAGCCGACGGGTGCGCTTGACTACACCACAGGCAAGCAGATACTCTCGCTTTTGCAGGACACCTGCCGCAAAAAGGGCATGACGGTCATCGTCATCACCCACAACAGCGCAATTGTTCCTATGGCCGACAGGGTGATAAGGGTAAAAAACAGCAGGGTAGTCGATGTCAAGCTAAACCCGACACCTGTTGATGTAAATGAGATAGAGTGGTAGGGCTATGACATCGCATAAAAGAAAAACAGCTTTGCTGATAGCGGTGGTGATAGTTGTGGCAGCGGCGGTCATTGTGGGCGTGCGTGTTTACAGTAAGCTAAACAGCCCCTTTGCGTGGAAGTACAAAAAGGAGATAGCCGCAGTCATTGAGGACAGACAGCTTGAAAGCATAGAATTT
Source organism: Ruminococcus sp. NK3A76 (assembly GCF_000686125.1). Taxonomy (NCBI): domain Bacteria; kingdom Bacillati; phylum Bacillota; class Clostridia; order Eubacteriales; family Oscillospiraceae; genus Ruminococcus; species Ruminococcus sp. NK3A76. The sequence continues at coordinate 3,002,189 of NZ_JMMA01000002.1, read as the reverse complement.
GACAGGATAACCGGGTCGGGCGACGGCTATACGCTGCACTTTGCGCTCAATGGCAGCAAGGTGAGCGAGGCCGGGCTGCGTGATGCCGTGAGCGCTCTGAATGCTGTTTCAAAACTGGGCGAGGACAGTGCTTTTCCCCTGTATCAAAAAGACATAACTATCAAGGCTATGGAGGATAATGAGCCCTCAGAGGGTATGCTGACGCTCTTGCTTTGCAGTGATAGCGGGCTGTTAAAGGTCAGCATAACAAACAGTACCGTGCAGGATCTTTCCTGCCTGAACAATACAGAGTGCAGTGCGTTGGAGCTTACGGTAGTCCACGATGAGATGTTTGACCCTGAGAGGCTGTTTGAGATAAAAAGCATAGCAAAGCTGAGCGTAACTGACTGCTATGATATAAGCCGTGACGCACATAAAAGGATAACGCTTGATGAAGAGCTGACCGCAAGGCTGAAAGAGAAATATCCGGGTATCGTGATAGAAAACTCATAAACGACAAGGAGAAGGAAATGCTATTATACCACGGCAGCAACACCGAAGGGCTGACGCAGCTTGCCCCCAGGCAGGCAGACCATGACAGGCCGTATGTGTATCTTACGACAATAGAACAGGTCGCAGCGATGTATCTTTGCAACGCCGTGCAGCGGCCGTACTACTGGTTCCCCTACGGCTTTGAGCAGGGGAGCGATGTGCCGGTCTATCACGAGCTTTACCCCGATGCTCTGCGTGAGGTATCGCAGGGTGTGAGCGGCTGCATATACACCGTCAATGCGAAAGAGGGGGAGTATATCCCATTTAAGAACATTCCCTGTACAAGGCTGGGTGTCGTGCCGCTTGATGTGGTCGGGTGCATAGAGGTGCCTGATGCTTATGAGCTGATGCAGCGCTACATCGCAGACGGCAGGCTAAGGGTGAGCCAGTTTGAGGACAAGACCCCTGAGCAGCTTGATGGCTGGTACAAAATGGTCGCATCATACCTTAAGGAAAAGGATATGATAAACGCCCCCGAATGTTCGTATGCACGTTTTGTAAGGAACAAGCTACCGGCGGCGTGGGAGCACTATGAAAATATGCTTTAGGGCAACACCGCCGGGCCACCGGCGGATACCTTTGCACGCCATCCACTTGCAAATTTTCCGTCATATTACCCAAATTTACCTTGAAATACGTTAGTATTCCTGCGGTAAATTTAGCCAATCTGACGAAAAATTTGACTGCGTGTCTGACGTACAATGGCCCAGCGGTGTTGCCTTAGTGACTGGGAGAGACAGGATGAAAGACAAAAAACGCTTGAAAATATACATTGTTGCAGGAGTGATGGCAGCACTTGCGGCGGTGCTGATCGGGCTGGTGATACGGCAGAGATACTACACCGGGCTATACAGCGACCAGCAGGAATACAGCAGCTATGTGACCGCTGACGGCAAGGCCGAGATATCGCTGCGATACTCAGGCGAGCCGGGCGAGTCGGACAAGATAGAGCTCGATGCATACTACATCGACAAAGACAGTGAACGCATAAGGCATCTGACCGACATAGAGCTTGAATACTCCGACGACTTCATGCCGTACATCATGTACGAGGAGAGCGGCGGCAAGGTCACGGTATTATTCGTACAGCAAAACACGACGAGCTCGCTCGAAGTGGAGATATGAAAAAAGGGGAGGGCAAGGATAATGCACAGATTTATGAAGGCCGCACTGGCTGACGCAGAGGCGGCAGAGCAGGCGGTAAAGCATCTTGAAGAAAAATACGGCATAGAGTTCCCCGGCGCACTTAAGGCAATACCGCACGACCATTGTGCGTCAGACACGCAGTCGGATTTTTTGTCAGATTGCCCAAATTAACCGCAGGAATACTATCGTATTTCAAGGTGAATTTGGGTGATATGACGGAAAATCTGCAAGTGTATGGCGTACAAAGGCTTGTGCCGGTGGTCGTGCGGTATTGCCTTAAGGAATTATACTCGGAATGTGTGACAGGCAGGATAAAGCTATGCGTATTCAACATCGGCGGAGTCGAATGCGAGGTATCGGCGCTCACACACATTACCCCGAACAATCTCTGCTTTGAGAAGATAGCCGACTGGGACAGGAGCGACGGTTTTCTGCCCGGCACCTTCTATCCGCTCGCCGCAGACAGGGGCGGCAACACCTACTACTGGGACAGCGCAAGCGGCAAGGTATATCTATCTCTTTCTGACAACATAAAGGAGCCTTTTCTTATCGCAGGCAGCACGCAGGAGTTTATAGAGCTGCTTGATGAGAGTGCTGCGGACGCTAAGTGACGGCATAGCGCGCGCAAATATTAACGTTTTATTAAATTTACGTCCTGCCGCCGCTATTCTCTTGACTTGTTGAGCGCAGTATGATATAATATATAAGTTGAATGTGCGCCAGTAGCTCAGCTGGATAGAGTGACTGGCTACGAACCAGTAGGTCGGGGGTTCGAGTCCCTCCTGGCGCACCATTGACAAAGCCCGTAGATACGGGATCTCACAGCTTTCGCTATTTTGCGGAGGCTGTGTTTTTTTGTGGGAATTTGGCTTTCAGGGCACTATTAGGGCACTATTTTTGGTTTTGGCTCTCGGCAAACGCCGCTGATATGGGCTTTGGAGGTTTCAAATTTTTATATTGCTGTATGTAGAAAAAACCGCCCGACAGATATATTATTTCTGTCGGGCGGTAAATATTTGTCGGTGGGGATTACGCTCCCTTGTGCCTTAGCATAACATCTGCTATCGTCTCAGCCGAGATGTCGTCTGCGTCTTTGAGCATATGGGAATAATAATCGGTCGTAGTGCTGACCTTTGAGTGGCCTAATCTGCGTGAGATGCTGACGGGGTCAATGCGGTTGAAGCACATAACGCTCGCCATTGTGTGACGGAAGGCGTGTGGGTTAATGTGCGGCAGACCTCTCTTTTCGGAGAACTCATCAAGGTATCTTGTGACTGTGTCGGGTGACATCGGCTCACCCTCGTTCCCCGTTTTCTCCTGGAAGAACAGAAACCCCTTGTCGTGCCAGCGGTCGCCGTAGGCGGCTTTGCGTTTTTCGTACCAGGCTTTGTATTCACGAAGTATATCCATTGACTCGTCGGGCAGTCTGACATACCGCTCGGAGTATTCGGTCTTGGTCGTGTCCTCGTATAAGCCTATCTCGGTCGAGTACAGGATATTCAGGTGAATGTATATCCTGTTTCTCTCAAAATCAACAGCATCCCATTTCAGGCCGCACAGCTCACCACGCCTGCACCCTGAAATCATCAGTAAGTGGATTATCGTTTTCCATTTTATCGGCAGCGTCTCGGCCTCACGCTGTATAGCATCAAGCTCTTCTATCTCAAAGTAGTTTATCTTTGACTTGCCTGCCTTTGGCGGCGTGGCCTTGCTTGCAGGGTTGTATGGTATTAGCAGCTCCTTGTCTGCCTGCTTGAAGATAGTGTTTATAAGCCTGTGGTATTCGAGTATCGTTTTGTTTGACAGCGGGCTGCTGTCGTGCGAGATTATAAAGAGCTTTGTTATCGGAAGCCCTAACGCATCTGCTATCGCTCTTGCCTTGCTTTCTTTGATGTTCCTGCCCTTGCACGCTTGGGCGACTGTGTTTACTGCTATGCCTGTGCTGTCGGCTATCTTCTGCTGTGACAGATTTTTCTCTTTTATTATAGCTTTCAGGTCGGTTTTTGCAGCAGCCACATTTTCATAACGGCGGGAGTTTCGCTTTGATAATTGCTCGTAAAACATATTGAGATGCTGGGGGCGAATGTCTTTGAGCTTCATATGACCTATCGCTTCGTTTATGCGGGGCATAAGCTTTTTGTATCCCTCAATGGTACGGCGCTTTATTCCTGTACGCTCTTTTAATGCGATAACATATTCCGCATACTCGGCAAAGGTCTGTCTGCTGTCAGCCACATACCCCTGCTTGCATTTTTTCTCAAATTCGACCGCAGTTTCGTTGAGCGCTTTCATATTCTGCCGCTCTGTTTTGTCGGGGTCGGGCTTGAAGTTGAGCTCATAGGGCTTTAGCTTTTTGCCGTTCTTGTCATAGCCTTTATTGACTCGTATCCGATAGGCGATTATCTCGCCTTGCTTGTTTTTTCTTGGCTCTATATATGCCATTCTATCACCTCCCTGACTGACAAGGATACCACACTTTCTTTGCAATATCCAGCGTATCCGAAAGAGTTTGCAGACGCAACATAAAAAGTTATCATTCCGCCGCACCCCCTAAGAAGCGGATAAGTGTATCCTTGTTGATGAGGTATTTCTTGCCTGCCTTTACAGTCGGCAGTTCACCCGAACGGCACAGCTCACGCACTCTGTATTCGGTCAGCCCGTCAACGAGTGCTGCGGCTTCCTTTATTGTAAGCATTTGTATTTTTGTTTCTGTGTTATTGTTAACCATATTGTTATCGTCCTCCCTGTTATGATCGTTCTATCTGTATTCCTGTGATGATTATAATTGCACATTATTCTCAGTCCTTTCTTATAATTTCAGGGTACGACTGTCTGCCGTACCCTTTGTTCATCTCTTGTGTCATAAAACACAACACCAACTCACATCTTCATCCCAAGCTCTTCCTTCTTCCTTATCTCCTCTGCGAGCGTTTTGCGGTCAGATACTGGATAGTGATTATCTTCGACAGGCTCATCCTCCGTCATCTCACCCAGAGCCCCAAGCCCACAAGCAATATCGCCAAGCCCGCCTGCGAAGCTATGACTACTTTCCAAAGCCTTATGGTCAGCCCGTGCCTGAATTCTTCGAGCTGCTTCATCTGCGAAGAGAATTGCTCGTTCAGTCTCCCAGCCTGTGAGGTCAGCTCCCTGAGTGTCTGCTTCTGTTCGGCTATTACCGATTCTGTTTTCTGTTCTATCCGGTTCAGCAGATAGTTCATATCGTCCCTCTGCAACAGCTCGTCCTGAAATGATAGTATTTCCAGTTGCGTATCCGCTGTCTGCTTGCTCAAAGCTATCAATGCTTTCCAGTTGCTGTCGAATACGAGCGTTGCCCGACTTGTGTCTAATGCTTTCTCTGCGCTCTCTTGCGAGGCTCGCCTCATTTCTTCTAATCTCGAATTCATGCTGCATCTTCTCCTTTCTGTATCTGTCCTCGTGCAGGCGATTGTCTCTGCACTTCATTCCGTTCGGGCAGGTGTAGGTGATGTACTTTCTATGTTCCTCCCACCTGACCGAGTAGCCTTTGTTTTTCATTAGCCTGCAAAAAAGTTCACGGCTTTTAGCCTGCCTCATAGCAAGGTCAATGGTGTTCATCAGATCCATTTTCCAGCTCTGCCCTTTCATAGCAGTGCGGTATTCGCCTGTGGTGATGCCATTGGTCTGACGTTTGAGATCGGGCTTGTCCAGAATTGACACACCATATTTAATACAGATCTCATCTGACAGCTCACGCAAGCCGTTCAGAGTAAACTTGTTTGAATGATACTTGTGCCCGTCCTCAAAGCTGACTGAATTAAACACTATGTGGCTGTGGATATGGTATGCATCGGTATGAGTGGCGACTACACATTCAAACTGACTAAACGCCTTGTCTGCAAATTCCAAAGCAATCTTGTGAGCAAGCTCCGGCGAGATGTCATAGCCTTTTGGGTGCGACTGAACAAAATGATAATACTGAATACCGCCTGGCTTTTTGTAGAGATTTTTAGTGTTGCGAAACTCATCATAGGCAGTCGGCAGAGTGCAGTTTAGGGCAGTTATCCACCTGCCGTTTTCGGTCTTGTCATCACGGCATATATATTCAAGCGTTGCCTTGCCGCCTCCGCCGCCTTTAGTTGATATTGCAGTTACCGTTGCCACTCACTTCACCTCCTGAAGCGCTTTGGCGAGCAGAGTAGTTGCATTCATATATTCATCAAGCAATGCCTTTAAGTCAACAGTTTTTATCTTACCCTCATGGGCGAGTCGGGTAAGCTGGTTGAGGTTGTTGCCAATTGCTTTTTGCTGCCTGACAACATCAGCAAGCCCTTCTGCTACAATTATCTTCCTGCCAAGCGCTGTTTTAAGAATGAATTCATTGAGCTTTAGTCCATATTTCTCAGCCCGACTATGCACACGATTGTACTCATCTTCTGTGCATCTGATAGATATCGTTTTATTTCTCTTTCTCATCACATTCCTCCTTCGATATATATGGGGTGTGGGGCTTAGCCCCGCCAAGCAGGCTGGTGGCGGAATGCCACCTGCTATGCTTGCTTTCTCAAATCACCCACGCTGTGAGCCTTAAAATGGGCTGCCTTTTTCCTCCTTTCTTTGCTCTCTTTTAAGGCGAAAGGGAGAGATATTTGTGTGCCTGAGTTTTGCTCACACACGCTCACAAATCGCCTGTGTGGGGCTTTTGGGGTGCTCTCGGCTGTTTACCCGATTTCAGCACTCGGAGGGCACACGGCGCCCGACAGGCGGCTCATTTGCGCTCCTCAAACGGCCTGACCTTTATTCCCTGCGCAAGCAGCTTGTTTGAAAGCATATGCGCCACAGCGTCAATAAAGTTTTCTGATAAAACAGGGTCAGTAAACTGTTCAGCAGGAACAGTAGAATCAGCATAAGGGACAGTAACTTCTGATCCTATCTTTGAACTGCCATTTTCACTATTTAACGTATTTTCAGGGCTTTGCAAAGTATTATCATTCTCGGCAGAGACAGCAGGGACAGAAGAAATATGCTGCTCGGGCATCAGCTTTTTACCGTCACTACTGTCACTGTTTTTATCGTATTGCAGCAGTAAAAGCCGCTGGCCGTTGCTGCGTTTCGGGGTAAAAGTCACACCATAGTTTTGCAATTCATAAGCGAAGCGGAACAGACCTCTTGTCAGACGGTTTGCAAAATACTCGCCGCCGAATTTGTCCTTCAGTAGTTCGCACAGCTCTGTTGCCGAGCCTTTGAACGAACACAACTCTGTCATCAAGTCGTGTATTGCAAAAGGAAAAAGCTCAATTGGCTTGTCTTCGCTTTCATCAGCAAGCACCCATAGAACACCCTGCTTTTTGATCGCAATTTCCTGATCTTCGATGTCACGCCCTGTTGCATGAAGTACCGCCTGACCGCCGCTGCGCTTGTTCTTCAAAAGAACAAGCAAGCCGTCCACACAGCCGTTAAGACCTGTGCTGCCCGAGATCATATTGAACGGGTCATTGTCGGCCGCCTTGCGTAAATGATGTATTAAAACAATAGTTATCCCGAGCTGCTCTGCAAGAGCTTTAAGCGGGATTAGCTCTGCATAATCACTGCCGTAGCCGGAATCAACCTCGTTTCTTATCATCTGCAAGGTGTCGATAACAACGAGTCTTAGGTCATCACACTCCGATTCGAACTTTGCTATCTGTTCTTCAAGACCGCAGCCGATAGTATCAGCCTTAATTGAAAAGAACAGCTTGTCCGAAGGCTCGTCTGTAAGCTCATACAGGCGGGATTGTATTCGCTTGTAGCTGTCCTCCAGACAAAAATACAGCGCAGAACCCTGCATCGTTTTTCTATCAAGCAGTTTATCTCCCTTGGCTACCGCAAGGCAAAGTTCAAGGGCGAGCCACGACTTACCCACCTTCGGCGAGCCTGCGAGAATGAACAGTCCCTGTGCAAGCAGACCCTCGACTGCAAAGACTGTCGGCTTGTACAGCGTGGACATTATTTCCTCGCTGGTTTTGGTTATTAATTGTCTCATTTTATCATCTCCTTAAATAATTTCTACCTTATAACCGCCGGGAGACAACAAAAAGTGACAACTTTGCATAAAATTCACGATTTTGAATAAAAAATGCCCGCACAGAAAAACTCTGTGCGGACACTTTGCTACGCTTTGACTAAATATATACCGATACTGCTTTTGGAATGTTAAAAGGAATAATGCAAAGATAATCACTTGATTGCTCGGCTTTATTAAGATAAAGCTTTTTGAGCTTTGCGAGCGCCCGGTTTTTCTGCTTGCATACATTGTTTGCAGTTGTTCCGAGCTTTTTGGCTATCTCTCCGTTGTCTAAGCCTTTGCTAAACAGCCTGATTATCTGATACTGTCCGGGTGAAAGAGCTTTCACACATTCGGCAAGCAAACCGTCCTCGAAGCGGTCTTCAAAGCGCTCAATGATGCGGTTTTCTAACCTTCTGATTGCTGCAGACGAGTTGACAGCTTTGCTTTTGCAGACAAACTGTGGATCATCAACCGATAAATACCAGTCTTTCCTTTTCTCATAATATCTTCTGTCCGAATTGATATGATCCCGCTCGACCTTTTTCCATTTCTCGCTGTAAAAGAATGAGATAAGCTCTCTGTATTCCTCGTCGGAATGCCCTCTTTTGAACAGCTGTATCGGTGTAGGCAGCCCCTTTACGACACTCCAGTTGTCAAAGCAGTGGTAATTAAATATCCTCATACTTTCTCCTTCCTTTGCCTTGGTTGGTCTTATGTAAGTATGAGTGCCGGGGGCTTTGTATTTATATTAGCATATTTGTTCTGGAGTGTCAATATGATCCGGAGAAATGTTATTAGATAATGAGTTTGAGTACATATTTTTGGATCGCTTTATCGAAGGTGAGAGTAATAAATACGGCCCCTTGTTCTTACCACAGAGGTATGAACAGGGGCTGCTTCTATCGGTCATAGCATCATACACAATTCCCAAGCGGCCGTTTTATATGATGTGACAATAATTGTAAACATATTTTGTTAATCGTTGACAATAAAATGCTTGGCGTGGTATAATTATAAATAATACTAGGCAAACCTGCCGTAAGGCAGCGACGCAAAGCCACAGGGTCTAAGCTCTATGAGTATGACAGCCGGTTGCCGAGGACATGAATCTTTGTAAATATTGGAATTGTAGGCAATGCGTTTGAATAAATGTGTTGCCTTTTATTATTCTTATTGTCTGCTATTGGATAAAAGAGATTGCCGAAATGAATTAATAGGGTTGACTGATAGAAGGTGCTTATATGGAACATAAGTTGAACGGAAATGGCACATCTAGTTATGATGAAATGGGAAAAGCAGAAAACATGGAGAGGTTAGAAGATGAGATGGAAAGTGTAATCGGTGAAATAACAAGTTTCACTTTGTTTTATCCGATAGTTCACTCTGGACAATAAAGGCGTTATAGTTGTTTTTTATTTTGTTTTATTATAGATTAAATGTAACAGGAGGGATAGTTTATGTTAAATGATTTTGATGAATTTGAAAAAGATCAAACTGATGAAGAATATGATTCAGATGATTTAAGGAAAGATATAAAGGAGCTTGTTGTTGATGCATTACTTAGCGCACTGCAGGATCAAACTCCAAAGCTAGATATTAGCCAAAAGGGAAATATTTTGCAGTTTGATGATGCTTTTACTATCAAGCTTCCTGCAAATAGTAGCTTTAAAAAAGAAACGGATGAGAATTATAATCAGATAACTCTTACATTGTCTGACAATGAAGAATTAGAATTTATAATTAAAGAATTAAAAGTAAGGGATAAAGATACACTTGACACCATTTTTAATAATGCATTAGAAGGCGACAGTGCATATACAGTTTTATATTCTTCGTCAGATAATGAGATAGGGCTATTTGGACAATCAGTTATGAGTGGACTTTTTAAATCCGGTTTTAGTATGGTGTTTGGCGTTCGTTCGGGTGAATATGGAGTGTTTATTAAGGCACAGTATGAAAGAGGCGGATTAGGCCTATATGAATTATACCGGAAAGATATAGAAAAAGCTCTTTCATTACTTGATACAGTCAAGTTTATGAATAATAATAAAACGGCTCATTGTAGAGATAACAGCAAAAAGCTTGATGAATTCTTTAAAATGCTTTCGGGTACGGATGAGCAAACACTTGCTAAAAAAGGAGTTCATTGTGATAAGAATACCAATGTGCTCGTTGACGACAGCTGGTCAATAACAGTTCCTAAGGGCTATAAGTTTAGCACAGATCCTGACGAGATAGGCAACAGAAAAATTGTATTGGGACTCGATGACGGCACTCTTGATCTTAGTATGCCTTTTAGCAGCACTATCAATTTTTCGGCAATTGCCAGAATGGATAATTTTAGCGGCGCACCGCTTGATTCGCCTGAAATGATAAGGATTCAGCTGATGTGCGGAATGATCATGGGAAATGCACCAAGGCATCTAATACGCCAGGACTCGGATATTGTTGTGTCTTATCGATCTGATGAGCCTTTAGTAGAGGGAAGTCATAAAACCTTTAAATTCAGCGGGATTATTCTTACAAGAAAGAATATGTATTATTTCCAGTTTTTTGACTGTAAGTCCCGAAGTGAAGATGCTTCCAGAAAGATAATCGAGCAGCTTCTTAATTCGGTTATGAAAGAAAGTGAATACCAGAGCAGTCCTGCAAGCAACAAGTATTCCGAAGACACTCCGAAAAAGAAAAAGACGATTGTTACGATAAATAAAGATACAGTAGCACAGATGAATAAGAAAACCTCAAAACGCAAGATTGAACCTGTTGCAGATTCGTCCGACCATTATGATATTAAAGATGGCGTACTTGTAGGGTATTCTAAAGACGGAACATCCGCAGTGATTCCAGAAGGCGTTACAACTATCGGTGCAAGAGCGTTTTCCAACAGAAAGAATCTTCTTTCTGTCGTTATACCGAATACTGTTACAAAAATAGAAGAAAGGGCTTTTGCCGGATGTATCCATCTGACAAGTATTGATATACCGGATTCGGTTACAGAGTTAGGACAAAGTGCATTAAAGGATTGTAATAAGATTACTGCACTTTATATTCCCGGAAGTATAAGTGTTATCCATACTGGAACGATCAGAGGCTGTTCCAAGCTTACAGAGCTGACATTTGGTGAGGGTGTAAAGAGTATTGAGGATGATATCGCTGTTGATTGCGGTAAGCTTGAGCATATAAACATTCCTGCATCGCTGGAGTCTCTTTCACCAATAGCATTTTACAGATGTAACGCTATCAAGAAAATTATAGTATCACCAGACAGCAAGGATTATTGCAGTATTGATGGTTCGCTTTATAGTAAGGATAAAAAAGAACTTGTCTTGACTCCGTCAGAATTAACCGAGTATAAGGTCCGTGAAGGTACAGAGCGTATTAATGACAATGCTTTTACAAATTGTTCTAAAACTATCAGGATATTGGAATTTCCTGAGTCGCTGATAGACATTCCGAAATGCTATTCTTTCACTGAGCTTCGCAAAGTAAATATCCCGTCAAAAATAAAGCAATTAAAGGAAGGCTGTTTCGGCAATTGTGGAAAGCTTGAATCAGTTGAAATGAATAAAAAACTTGAAGAAATCGGCAAGGAGGCTTTTAGTGGTTGTTATGAGATAAAAGAACTTGTATTACCCGAAACAGTCAACAAAATAGGAGAAGATGCATTTTTGTCTTGTCATAAACTCCCCAAAATCAATATTTCTGCAAATGTAACAGAACTACCTAGAGGTGTGATGTGCAATTGCAAAAGCTTAAAGAGCATTGAGATACCCTCGGGTGTTAAAAGAATAGGTAATGTTGCCTTTGCTTGCTGTGAAAATCTGGAATCGATCACTATTCCTATTACAGTGTCTGAAATAGCAGATAATGCATTCAAAGAATGTGAATTCAAAAAGATCAATATCATCAGCGATATACCCGCCCTTGAGAAGGAATTATCTCCGATAGATGCTGAGATAAGATTACACCGTAACAAGCTGAAAGATCTGCTGCCGTCCGAAAAAGAAAAGGCTGAATGTGAAAAAAGAATAAAAGAGCTTAATGATGAATTGAAATGCTCCCCTTTTGTTAGACAATGTGGTATAATAGAAACATACCAATTAGGAATCTAACGAAAGGGGGGCATTTTTATGCCTAAAGGAATACCCAATAAGAGATACACACCCGAATTTAAGATCAAAGTGGTTGAAACAATGCAGAACGAGAAATTAAGTTATATGGAAACTGCAAGACAATTTGACATTCCACAAGGAGATAAGACAGTTGCGAAGTGGGAGCGCATCTATCTTGAAGAAGGCAAAGAAGGATTTTATGTTGAACGTCGTGGGCGCAAATCAACAGGTCGTCCTCCAAAACTGAAAAAAGAAGTCGAAGAAGACCTCATAGCCGAGGTTCAGCGTCTTCGTGCGGAGAATGCATACTTAAAAAAATTGAATGCCTTGGTTTCCGAAAGGGTACGGCAAGAGAAAAAGCACAAGTGATCTGGGAACTGAGGCATGAATTCAAGATAGGTCTGCTCATTGATGTTGCCGGTATCCCTCGCAGCACCTATTACTATTACAGCAAGCAACTCAATGATCCAAAACCGGATAAATATGCAGCGATCAAGGAGGATATACGCAGGATATATGATGAAAGCAAAGGACGCTATGGCTATCGCAGGATAACGAAAGAACTGAGAAAAACGCATAGGATAAACCACAAGACGGTACAGCGTTTAATGCGTAAAATGGGTATATTCTGCCGCGTTCGCATGAAGAGATACAACTCATTCAGGGGTGAAGTCGGCAGAATAGCACCAAATCTTTTGGAACGTGATTTCAAAGCGGATAAGCCAAATCAGAAGTGGGTCACAGATGTGACAGAGTTTGCTCTGTTTGGTGTCAAGCTGTATCTGTCGCCCATCATCGATCTTTTCAACGGAGAGGTTGTGTCCTACAACCTGAGTTACCACCCTAATTTGAATCAAGTGACCGATATGTTGAATAAAGCATTTGCAAAGATACCGGAAAACACCGGACTCATTTTGCATTCAGATCAGGGCTGGCAGTATCAGCACAAGCAGTACCAGAAAATGCTCAAAGATAAAGGCATAAGACAAAGTATGTCACGAAAGGGAAACTGTCTTGATAACGCCTGCGCAGAAAACTTCTTTGGATTGCTGAAAACAGAACTTCTCTACTTACAGGAATTCTCATCTGTTGAGCACTTCATTTCAGAACTACATTCATACATCGTTTGGTACAACACAAAGCGCATCAAGCTTAAGCTTGATGGAATGTCACCTGTTGAATACAGGCTCAACGCTGCATGACAAAAGCGACCAAGATCTCTCTTAGTCGCTTTGCACAAGTTTTCTTTGAAAAGTTTGTCTAACTTTTTGGGGTCAGTTCATTTCAGTCGGCTTCGGTTTTTTATTATGCTTTAATAAAATGTAATAGTGTTTGTATTGGGGCATTGCTGCGTTTTGTTACATGAATTACAGCCTTCAATGACGACTTGAGGGCTGTTTGTTATTCCTCTCTTGTCAAACTGCGCCCGGCGTGATATAATAGTTCTGATGTAAAAAAGGATAAAGGAGAACCAAAATGCTTTCAGCTTGTATGGCGCTAATTGACGGCAAAACGGAGCGGCAGGAATTTGAAGCCTTTTACCGCAAAAACAGACGGCTCGGAATGGGCAAGGCTTATGCGATACTCGGTAATGAGGCACTTGCAGAGGACGCGCTTTCGGCAGGCTTTCTGCTCGGTATGTCATCGGGCGGCAAATGGGGCTTTGACATAAACAAGAATGAAGACGGCATTTATGCGAGCTTCAACGTTGATTCCGTCAAGGACGCCAAAAAGAAAGTCACCGACCGCTACGAGCTTGGCTTTGTGCCGCAGGGATACGAGCAGATCGAGGAATACATCCAGCCCTTCGGGCAAAGCATCTCATATATTTATGCAAAGGACACGGGCAGCGATGATGACTGGCAGACTGTCAGCTTTTGCTGCTGCACGCCCTATTATTACCGGAATATTCTTTTAGGCGACGAGGGCAAAAGAAGCATTATCGTTGAGGACGGCATTCAGTATTACATCAGCGAGCCAAGAGAGGGTTACACCGCCGTTATATGGTACCAGGACGGCTATGTAATGGTCGTTTCGGGCACAGTAGACAAAAACGAAGCGCTTGATTTGTGCAGATCGGTGAAAATTAAAGAGGAATGATATTTTTTTCTCACGTTTTGGGTGGGGGTTACGTTTATATGGGTGCAGGGTCAGAAAGGCTCTGCGCCTATTTTGATTTTTGAATACAAATTATGGAGGCATATTTATGCGCACAATAAAAACAATATTTGCCGTTGCAGGATTGATATTCCTGACTTCGTGTTCGTTTATAGATGACGGAAATACTAAGTCTGTGGAAAGCGTCGAATATGTTGAAACAAAAGATTCTTATAAGAACTATGAGGCCGTTCTAAATGAGGAGCATAGTGGTTTTACCCTGCCTGATAGTATAGATGTTGTTGATACAAACGAGCTGTATGTAATAACTTTAGGTTATACAAATACCGAAAAAAGTGAAGATAAGCTTCGGGAAAACGGAGAGTTGCTTATAAAAGGAATATGCGGAGAATCAAAAGACGGTGGAAAAATCGTTACCGCAGAAAACGGTGATCCGTTCAGATACGAATACAGCGATGCAGATATTGAGTGCCTGTATGATCTTTTTGACGGATATATAATAAGAACAGGCTCAATGCCGGAGCTTGATTATTGCAATATAAATGAAGTATTTACAGATTCCACAGATGAAAAAACGATAGAGCTTTCAGGTGGAAATACTACAGTCAAAAAATGCTGTGATATGATATATGATACACTGAATAACAAGCTTTCAGATGTAAAGGGTGGTTTTGAACTGCTCCCCAAAAGAATATGCAGCTATGATTCAAACGGTGAAAAGGGACTTTTTGTGCTTAATGCGTTTTGTTTTAATAAGATACCAATAGATTACAGCCTTTCGCCGTTTCTGACTGAGGATACAAAAACTCTTGTTTATTATCTTGATGCTTCATCTTCGGTGTATATTACTAATGATAAATCACCGGATTATATAAACTCTGTTTCCAGGTTTGTGCTTAAAGATAAGAAGAAAATAGAGAAAATGGTGTCATTTGAAGGGGCCGTTGATATACTTGAAAATGAGCTCGCCGATAATCTGTATTTGGAATTTGATGACGCAGAGCTAATATATACTTGCATAAAGACAGATGAAACTGACGGCAAAAAACACGATGCATCGTCATATATTTATGATACGACCGTGACTTATGAGTTTGAACCAACGTGGTGTTTTTATATAAAGCAGGATTCAAAAGTTGAAAATGATCTTAAACACCCGTCAACTGTAAGAGTTAATGCACTTACAGGGGAAATAACGGTTATGCTTAACAAATAAGGAGGAGCTTATATGAAAAAGGCTGTTTTTCTAATGCCTTTGGTAGTTATATGTATGCTGGTAGCCTGTTCAAAAAGTTCTGAAAGCAGCAATTCTGTAAATGATAATAAGAATAAAACGCTGTCTCAAAAGCAAGAACAGATAAATGAACCCGAATGTTCTGTTATCTCTGTCAATGCTGATATAATATCATTTGATAATGATATACTTTCAATAGATAATAACGGAACAAGACTTGATTTTGATACAGTTCCTTATTATGAAAAAGGCGGGAACAGGGAAGTTGATACAAGCATTATAAATAATTCATTCAATATAAAAATAAAAGCAAAGCTATCATACTATGATGATAATAATGAGCTTATTAAACTTGATGTCATAACACCAAACGGAAAGCAAATGACAGGTGATTATACTATAAAAAGTATTACAGATAATATTGCCATACTTGATAATAATGGTGCGACATATACTGTCGATGTACACACACTTGCCGAGAATGGATATGGGGTATTTGACAACAAACGTTTAAAAGGCGAATATGGTGTTACGGGCATATGCTTTTATGATAGTAATAACTGCGTGGTATCAGATATTCTTCCGAAAATAGCCGAAAAAAACGGCACGAATCATTACAGTATAAAAGAAAGCGATATCATACCAAAATACATCTGTGCCCAAGTAAAAAGCAAAGACGGAGCAGTCGTTACGGCAACAAGAAACGATAACGGACAAGATGTCGTTTTTACAGCAGCAATGTATCCTGACGTGGTTTCGTTTAATAACGGTGAACACATTTTCTACGCACTGCTCAGCGGCAATGATGCTGATGAAAAGACAAGCGAACAGACCATGTGTGTTATTCTTCCGGCAGGAGATATAACGGGCGAGATCATTTATACATCGACACAGGACAAAACTCCTGCAATATATATTTCATATAACGGCGAGCAGATCAAGCTTGAAACACAGACGATAATCGACAAAAACGGCAAGCAGATAGATATAAATGACTTAAAGTCCGGTATGAGCGTTACGGTCAATGCTGATGATATTCGGTATATGGGCTCGGTTTATGATAAGTGTTATTATGTTAATAGTGTGATGGTGGAATAATGGAAATGATATATTCTCTTAAACAAGACCTAAACAAAACCCTCCTGAACATCGGCTTTTTAGGTGCTGTGCTATTAACAGCATTGCTCTGCTTCACCGCCCCCACCTACCACGATTTGACGACCGACCGCAGCTATTCTGTCTTTGAGTCGTTCTTCTCGTTCAAGCGTGAGTTTATCGAGAGCGATACGCAGTTTGCGTCAATAAATGTGTTTCAAAACGGCCTCGGCGGTTACATAACAATGTTCCTGCCGATAATCGTTGCATTCCCGTTTATGGTTTCATTCTGCGCCGAGCGAAACAGTGGGCTTATGCGCTTTACCATATCACGCACCGGTTGCCTGCGCTATTATCTCTCGAAATTCTTCGCAGTGATGATAGGCGGCGGCCTTGCTGCCATGCTCGGATATGCTATCTACGGTGCGGTGGTCTATGGCTTTTTCCCGAATGTTAACAGCTATGAGCTTGATGAATTCTACTATGAAATGCACCCCGACAGCCAGACTGTTGAGGCGCTTAAAATGCTGTTGAGTGCGTTTATCTACGGCGCTGTTACAACGCTGCCTGCATTTCTTATCAGTTCTTTCTCACGCAACCCATACCTTATCACCTGCGTGCCGTTTTTAATGGTGTATATTTGGAATACAGCAATAAATAAGCTTGTCCTAAAAGCTTGGGAAACTGACAATAACGAGTTTGCGGAAAAGCTGTTTGATTTTCAGCCCGACAGCGCCCGTCATCTTGCCTTTATCACCGAGTGGAATGACAGCGCACAGCGCATAGTTATCTTTAACGGAGTGCTTGTTGTGGGAGTTATTGTGCTGTTTTCGGTGATAATGAATCTTCGTAAGGATAGGGGTGTGTGATATGTTCGGACGATTAAACCTTAGACAATGCTTCACCACCGCCAAGACCGAATACATCAAATGGATAAACGACGCACGAATGATAATCCTCGCAGTTCTGCTTATCTTCATTTACAGCTTTGCAATAGAGCCCTTGCTAAAAAATGCAGAGGAAATGGGCGAGCAGCTCAACACCTTAGAGCCGTTTATCGCCATAGCAAACAGCGGTGCAATAATGCTGATACTGCCGCTTGTGTTCCTCACACTAATCGCAGACTTCCCGAAGATAGATACGAATACCGTATTTTACATAATGCGTGTCGGCCGCCTCAACTGGATAGTCGGGCAGATGATAAAACTCGTGTTTATGGCGGCATCATATCTTGCTGTCATCTTTTTAGGCGCTGTAGTGCCAATGCTCGGGCGCAGCTTTTGGTCTGATGACTGGAGCAAGGTCGCTACGCAGTACAAGATAATGTTCCCCGACAAGGCAGGCAACTTCGGCGTGCAGCTTTTGCCCGAAAACCTGTATAATCAGCTGTCTATCTACAATGCGGCAATACGCAGTTATTTGCTTGTGTTTGCGTATCTGCTGATACTCGGACTTATCCTGCTTTCATTCTCGATCGTCAAGAAAAAGACCGCAGGCTTTGTGGCTTGTGCGGCGATAATCTCTATCGGTACAGCGCTTTGCTCGATAAAAACAAACCTGATGTGGTCAATGCCAATGGCAAACAGTATCATCTGGCTGCACTACACAAAGTATTTCAGGCAGCCTGTTGTAACTATGGAGTTTTCGATATTTTATCTTTGCACTATGATTGTCGGGTTAAGTGTTTTCTGTCTGACGGCGATAAAGAAATTCAATTACGACAACGTGACGGAGATTGCGATGTGACTGCTTGCTTCGCAAGCGCAGAAATGGAGTAAATATGAGTATTATTGAAGTGAATGATGTGTGCCTGACACTAAGCAAAACCGAGATTTTAAAGCACATAAACGTCAGCTTTGAGGAGGGCAAAATACATGGGCTGATAGGCCGCAACGGCTCGGGAAAGACCATGCTTATGAAGTGTATCTGCGGCTTTGTAAAGCCAACAAGCGGCGAAATAGCAGTTGACGGGAAGCGTGTCGGCAAGGACGTTGACTTCCCTGATGATATGGGTATCATAATCGAAACGCCGGGATTTATCCCTTACTACTCGGGGTACAAGAATTTAAAGCTCCTTGCAGGGTTAAAAAACAAAATAGGGAAAGAGCAAGTCAGGGAAAGTATGAAACAAGTAGGTCTTGACCCCGACTTGCGCAGGCACGTCCGCAAGTATTCTTTAGGTATGCGCCAGCGTTTAGGTCTTGCACAGGCGATAATGGAAAACCCAAAGATACTGATACTTGATGAACCGTTCAACGGGCTTGACAAGGACGGTGTGGGGGAGATGCGTGAGTATCTGCTTTCCTACAAAGAGCAGGGCAAAACGATACTTATCTGCTCGCACTCGGCGGAGGATATTGATGTGCTGTGCGAGACGGTGCATGAGATGGATAAGGGGTGCATCGAGAAGATTTAGTCGTTCTGATGCACAAAACTGCCCAGCCGTTTTTGTGCAGGCTTACAAAAACATTTTTAAAGTGCCACGTTTTAACTCCCTTGTGCGTCTTTATAATAAAAGCAATAAAAGGGGAGGTGCTGCTATGCGCTATATATTTCAAAACATCAGAATAACAGCAAGGAAATCTCCTGCTGTGTTTATTATGTATGTGTTATCCTGCATGGTGTCTGTGGTGGTAGTTATGTTCTCACACGGCGTATATCAGAATTATCAGACAAAGGCAACAGAGCTTGAACAGGGTAAAAACGTAGGCCCGAGCGGAAATATGATAATGGCTTACACTCCGATTTGCTTCGGTAACATAACCGCTGAGCATATAGATGATCCCGGTACCGATATGAATGGTCAGGTGTATGAACCGTATAAATACTATGAGGCTGACGGAACAACAACTGTCGGAGATTTCAGAAAAGTGCTTTCTATGCTTGATGAAAGAACAAAAACGGAATTTGGCGGCTTTTTTGTGTGGGGCGATATTGACGATACCTTCAGGGAATACCCTGATTATGACTTTGACTGCGGAGAGTATTATAAATACTTTTTAGATGATGACTGGTTCTATCAGCAGCACGAGGACGAAGACCTTAGCAAGGTGAAAGAAAAGCCCCCTGTCTTTATGCCTATGTTAAACATAAGAATAGAATACAGAAAAGAGCTTGGTATATTTAGTTTTAATGAGTTTGCTGCCCGAAATGTTGGCGATGCAGTATCGGGTGAAAAAATAAGTGATGAACATGAGCTGAATGGTGATAATGTTATGGTGCTTTCCGACGAATCGTGGAACAGTGATATAATAGGCAAGACTGTGCGCTTTTTGGGCAAGGATTATAAGGTCATCGGTTTGGTCGGTTCAATGGGCGATACTTTGTATGTGCCCTTTTCCAGTATCCCCGATGATGTAATAATAAAAGAAGTAAATATTATGCCTAACAAGCCCATAAGCACCTACGCCTACCGCCATATGAAGCAGGCCTTTGAAGAGGTCTACGGCGACTATGTTAACTTCCCCGAGATGTACACGGTAGATACCGAGGAAAAAACCTTTTATGTATCTATTATGATGATATCGGTGGTGCTGTCGGTGCTGGCGGCGATAATACTCGCTATCCTTTACCGGTATATCATATTCACAAGGAGAAAGACTATGTCCGTAATGCGCCTTTGCGGCTGCACAAGGGGCAAGATAAGGCTTATGTATCTCCTGGAGATAATCGGCAGCGCATCGCTTATCTTTGCTGTGTGTGCTTATGCTTATCATAAGCTGATCCTCGGAAAACTCACCTACTTCTTAGACAGGATAGATGAGGTATATTCGCTGAACACTTATCTCTATATCTACGGAGTATTTATAGGCGTGCTGTTTGTGGTGATAAATATAATGATATCTACCCAGCTTGATAAGCAGCCTGTAAATATGTTCAGGAGGTGAGCGGTATGATAGGACTCGGCTTAAAGGAATTCCAAAGACGTATTTTCACAAACATCTTCATAGCCCTCCAGCTCGGTGCTATGTTCTTTCTTATCATAGCTATCGTTTCAAGTGTCAGTTCAAGGACGGAGCTTTATCTGCCGATTAGGGACAGGCTTGAAAATGACGGCGTTTATCTCTCGGTAAGCGGCACAGGCAATCTTGACGCTGCAACGCCTGATGATCTGATGAAAAAATACCCCGAGATAAAGGAAGTTCTCGGTATAACATACTGCTCGTTTTTAAGCGACCAATCGGTCAATAACGAGGTGTTAGGCTGCCCCGATGAAATTATAGAGATGTATGAGCCGAAACTTAAAGAAGGCAGGTGGCTTGACTGCAAAGACCACGATGTTATATATGCCGTTGCAGACGAGAGCAGCGGCTTTGAAGTCGGTGATAAATTCACACTTGAAACCTATTATTATGCGCCCGAAGATGTAAAATTTGAAAACGAGATAAGGCTGAATATAGGCTTTGAAATAATAGGCATATCAGACAAAAGCACAAAGCTTTTCGGGCTTGACAGAACGTTCACCGAAAAGGATGATTTCAGAAACCTCTACGGTACTTTTGAACCGAGCAGTGACAAAGACGACATCTACTCCTCGGGAAAGGTAAACAGGCTGTACATATCACAGCGCCAGTTTGAAAGGCTGACAGGCGGTAAGCTCAAAGCCGCACTTACAAGCACAAAATATCTTGTGACATTTGATGACAGCATAAGCGATGAGCAGTATGATAAGTTATGCGCACAGCTTGCTCTTTTCGGTTCGCAGATACCGCTGAATGAATTTTCAAAGCGCTCAAAGCTGTATGTCTATGACCAGATAGTGCAGCTTTTGCCGATCTTGATCTGCATAGCGCTGCTTATGGTGGTAAGCACGGTTTCAATTTCGACCCTAAACACCAAAATGAGCCTGAGAACCTACGCTATATATTACACTCTCGGCTGCACATGGAAAGGCAGCATTATGATATCATTTGTAAATGCAATGCTCACAACATTTGCTGCGGTCTGCGTTTGTGTAATTGCGGTCTCGGTGATGAAAATTCAGGGCATTTTGAAAAACACGGTTTTTGATTTTGGCAAGGAGGAGCTTTTGTTCTGCCTGACAGCCTTTGCGATGTATATGCTCTGCTCGCTAATTTCGCCGCTTGTGTGCATAAACAACACCTCGCCCAAGGAAAACCTCAGAGCCAACGAATAGGAGGATAGCTATGATAAAACTTGATAACATAGTTAAGATATATAACCCCAAGAAAGCCAACGAATTCGAGGCTCTGCACGGTATTTCCGCCGAGATAAAGGACGGCGAGCTGGTGGCCATAATAGGAAAGTCGGGCGCAGGAAAGAGTACGCTTTTGCATATCCTTGCCTGCATTGATTCCTATCAGGACGGGGAATACCGAATTGATGACACGCTTGTAAAGGGCTTGTCAGAACGTAAATATGCCCGTATAAGGAATGAAAAGATAGGCATGGTAATGCAGGATTTTGCGCTTGTTGAGGATTTTACGGCGCTTGAAAATGTGATGATACCGCTCAACTTCTCAAAGAAAAAAATTAATGGCAAAAAGGAAAAAGCCCTTGCCGCCCTGCGCTCTGTCGGTATTGAGGACTTAGCGAAGAAGCCCTGCAACAAGCTCTCGGGAGGACAAAAGCAGAGGGTGGCTATTGCAAGAGCAATAGTCAATGAACCGAGCATGATACTTGCTGACGAACCCACGGGTGCGCTTGATACTAAG
This sequence comes from Ruminococcus sp. NK3A76, assembly GCF_000686125.1. NCBI lineage: Bacteria > Bacillati > Bacillota > Clostridia > Eubacteriales > Oscillospiraceae > Ruminococcus > Ruminococcus sp. NK3A76. The sequence continues at coordinate 2,980,256 of NZ_JMMA01000002.1, read as the reverse complement.
ACATCGGGTGAGATAATGGAGCTGTTCAAGTCGCTTAATGAGCAGGGGCGAACGGTGGTCATAGTAACGCACGATCCGAAGGTCGCCGAGCAGTGTCAGAGGGTAATTGAAATAAGTGACGGAAATATAGTATAAATAATACCCGTCATAGACAGCAAAGGAAAATTCAAATGTATAAAAAAGATAACGGCAGCAATGCTTGCAGCAGTAATGACAATTGGAATGACTGCCTGCGGTGATGATACTGATAGCAGCAAGATCAAAAGACCGTCTCTTGAACGAGTTTCGAGCAGCGAAAAAGAAAGCATTGTAAAGGATCAGGTAATAGACAGCAGCTCAAATGAAAATGAAAAGCCGATGATCGAAAACGGCGCTCATGCAGAGGTCGGCAACAACGGTGCGGCGGCAGTATATGAGGTGTGTATGTATTCTACTGATGAACCGCTTGACGGCAAGGTGAGGTTCAAAGACCTTTACGGCGTTCATGTGATGCATAGCCGTGTGGTAGGTCTTGTCGGCGCACCTATCGAGGTCGATTTTGACCCCGATGAGGTTAAGGGCGGCACTCTGCTTTTCAAGGCCTTGAAAAATGAGCTGAACGGTGTTCGCCCCGATGCTCTGATGTTTATGTGGTATGACGAGTAAAAAGATAACTACGTCGAGCTTGATGAGGGTACCTCTATGGACGAGCTTGATGACAGTCCCTTAACAATGCTATCAAATCGGATTATATTATAATCTATATATACATCTGTTCCGTCCACATACGATATTTCTTTTTCGGCCTTAGCCTCTTGCACCAAGGCTACATTTATGCTACAATTAGATCAAGACAAGCATATTAGTAAATCTACCTAAACATAGTCATAGAAATCTATACAAAAGGGAGAATTATCCTTTAAACGGATAAGCATAATACTTCTGAAAACTCCATATATATAAAAGCTTTTAGGAGGAAATATATGCGTTTAACAACAGATGAGCTTATTGTATTAATGCTGCGGCTGATATATGAGCAGGAAAAGATGACTGAGCAGCAGAAGGCAAGAATATACAAAAGGGTATTTTCTTTGGTGGAGGAGGTTAGTGAAGGTGGAGAGAGCTGACATAAAAGCCCTTGCGGAGAGCTTTGGCAAAGGCGACAAGGCGGCATTTGAAAAGCTTTATCAGGAATTTCATGAGAAGGTATATTTTTTCATTATTCGCATTGTTGACAGCCCCGACACGGCGGAGGATCTTACCTCGGAGACCTTTACAACAGCCTTTGAACATATTTCACAGCTTAAGTCGGGCGAGTCATTTGTCGGGTGGCTGTATTCTATCGCATACAGCAAATGTGCGAAACATCTTAAGGAGCTTTCAAGGAATATAAGCAATGACGAGCTTGAATATCTGCTTGAGGCAGGCAGGCTGAACGAGCCTATCCTGCTCCCCGACGACTACACCGAAAACGAGGAAACAAAGGAGCAGCTAAAAAGCATAATCGACAGCCTGTCACCCGATATGAGGGCGGCGGTTATTATGTATTACTACGATGAGATGACTATCCCCGAGGTGGCTGAGGCGCTTGAAACAAACGAGAACAATGTCAGCCAAAAGCTCTATAAGGCAAGAAAGCGCATAAAGGAAAAAGTCGAAAAGCTCATCGGAAAAGACGGCCTTTTCGCCGCCGTTCCCATGAGTACCGTGCTTGAAAACCTGAGCGACGGGGTATGGATAGCCGCAGGCACCGCCCTCGCTGTCGGGCTGACCGCAGGGCTCAACAAGGCAAGCGGAGGCATTGGTGATGTGCTTTTATACATCACGAGGAAATACTGGTCCAAGCACAAGAAAAGCCTTGCGGCGCTGCTTTTCTCGGGCGTGCTGCTTTGTGCGGTGGTGTGCTGTGCTTTCTTAATGATAAGGGGCAGCTTTCACAGGCAGCTCCATGAAAGCTATGATGCGTTTGGGTTTTATACGGTAATGCTGCCCGTTGATAACGGTGATTTTGAAAAGTCCGTCAGCACGGACAAGACCGCCAAAGGGCATATGTATGTCTACGGCAGGGCAGGCTTTGGCGAGCAGACCTTTACCTATGGCGCAGTTAATGACCCCGAAAACCTTGCACATATTCCTTTTGAAGAGGGGCGCTTGCCTTTAGATGACAGCGAAATTGCTGTTGACAGAACGGTCTTGAACCGCCTCGGCTATTCGGGCAGAGTCGGTGACAGTATAGGGCTTGATATAGGAACATTTACCCTTTGCGGAATAATTGATGAGGTTTACGGTAAGAGCCGTTTCTGGTCGGAACTGCAGCCTGCGTATAATCTTGACAGAGCCGCACAGACCGATTATCCTATTCCCGTGATATTTGTAAGCGAGAAAAACACCGAGCCCAAATACACTCTTACGATGCTTGATAATATTGCGACAGATTACAGAACGGCTGTAAAGTATACAAGCGTTTTCGGGCAGATACCCGGCTCTGATAAAGAAATTTCTGCGCAAAATGCAGGCTCGGGAAGAAAAATGCTGATGAACAACCGCCATATATTTGTATTCGCAGGCATAGCGACAATTATTGCTGTGCTGTCCGTAGTGGCGGTACTCCGAAATATTTTTGCCGAGCGTGAAAATACCTTTTCTATGCTCAGAAAAATAGGGCTTTCCAGATCGGATATACGAACTATTTATGATATCGAATGTTTTGCATTTATTCTTTTGCAGGCTTTGATAGGCATTGCTCTTGGTGTACTTTTCTATCAGGGAATATACAGCTTTGAGGTGGGGGTGCTTTCAAAAGCAGCATATTCAGGGCTTACCGATTATACACTTGTTACCGATAACACTATCTCACCATTTAAGGTAGCGGTTATTTTTTCGGGAATAGTTATGCCGCTTGGGTATATTTTTGCATCACTTACATCAAGGCTTAAGGTAAGGCACAAAAACAAAAAGGCAGCATCACTTAGCAAAAGCTTTGCTAAAACATTCTCTACTCGCTCGGTAACGGCTATACAGCTTTTGGCACTTACACTTATCTGCTTGGGCACAATGCTTGGCTATATGTCGATAACTGATAACGGAAAGGAATTTTTGCAGGATCTTGGCTATCAGCCGCCGCAGTCAACCAACTTTTATGAGGACTTTAAGTTTGATGAGGATAATATAGAGGAATTTTACCACGCTGTTCCTCCCCAGTCATATTCGGTGGGCACATTCAAAATTGCTACACCTGCAAATGCCGAGCTTGGCATAAATGATGAAACTGCCGATAAGATTGACGGCATTTCAACGGGCACTTTGCCAAATACTTTCATAATCGACAATGACGGGTGTGAGATAAATACAACTATATCAACCGGAAACAAAGAGCAGCGTGATATAATGGCTGAAAGCAGCACACCAAAGGGCAAGGCTTTCCTTGAAGAGCAAAACACGCTCTATGCCCTTGAAACAAAGCTTGCAGATGCTAAAACTATACAAAGTCTTGAAAAATACGTCACATCGGGGCGGATAGATATAGATGCGCTCAATTCGGGAAAAGAGGTCATCTATGTTATCAAGCACGACAGCGCACCCGTTTTAAGCGGTGAGATAACTCTCTGCTCTGCTATGGGCAGCTCGGGCTTTGGCATTGATGAGCTTACAAGGAGCAAAACAAAAATAGGAGCAGTTGTAAGGCTGCCTTCAAGCGTTGAAAAGATATTGAAATACTCGGTCTCGGGGAATGAGTTTTATAATGTCTTAACAACAGCAAGCGGCGCAAAAGCGCTTTCTCTTCACAATGCGGCATATACCGAAATATTTTCATCTGAGCATATTGACGGCGGACTGATACCTATGTCAAGCGAAATGGAGCTTTTATCATACAGCGAGCAAAAGCGTGAGCGATTTCTTGCAAAGGCCTCGCAGTACGGCAGCGCTGTAATGATCATCGGCATAATGTCGCTGCTCGGATTTGCGGCATACTTTAACGGGATAGGTATGAAAATACGTTTAAAGGAATATGAGATATCAGTCCTGCGTGCTGTGGGAACACCGCTTAAGCTCATTAGAAAAAAGCTGCTTATTGACGGTGTGAAAATACCGCTTATAGCAGCGTCTGCCGCATTTATGATCGTTAAACTGATACAGATCGTCACATCAAAAGTGTATGACACATATATAAATTCTTTCTGGTCATTTAACTCCAAGCAGCTTGATGCTTTAGGGCAGGATGACGGCGGTTTGGCGCTTGAAAGCCTGCAAGTAGAGGAAATGCAGCTTGACAGCTATAGGGATAAGCTGCACTACAACTTTTTCCTTGATGATGAGCTGTGGAAAGTCAATCCGGTAATACCCATAATAATTATATTTGCAGTAATGAGCATAATAACGATACTGCTCACACGAAAGTCCTTCAGGCGCTTCACCCCCGACATAGCCTCATCACTTTCAAAAGGGAGGAAAAGACAATGATAAAAACAGAGAACCTCACCCGAACCTACGGCAAGGGCGAAGGCAAGGTGGTTGCCCTCAAAGGCGTTGACCTGACGATAAATGACGGCGAAATGGTGGCGATAATCGGCAAATCGGGTTCGGGCAAATCGACCTTGCTTAACCTCATAGGCGGTCTTGATGCGCCGACCGAGGGGAAGATCTTTTACAACGACACCGAAATAGGCAGAATGAACGACACCGAGCTGTCGAAGTTCAGGCTCAACAATGTGGGATTTGTGTTTCAGTTTTTTGACCTTATCCCCGAGCTGACGGCGGAGGAAAACATTCTGCTCCCCTCAAAGCTCGCAAAGAAAAAGGGCGAGGGCGCAGAGGGGCTTTACTCGGCACTCGACATAAATGACAGGATAAAGCATTACCCTTCCGAGCTATCGGGCGGCCAGCAGCAAAGGGCGGCTATCGCAAGGGCTATGATAAATTCTCCCGACGTGCTGCTCTGCGACGAACCGACAGGCAACCTTGACAAGCGTTCGGGCGAGGAGGTAATGGCGCTGCTCAAAGAGCTCAACGGCAAGGGGAAAACTGTCATTATCGTCACGCACGATGATGAAGTCGCAAGGCAGTGCGGGAGAGTTATTGAGATATCGGACGGGGAGATAGTATCACAATAAATGAATTATAGCCTTCAAGTACGACTTGAGGGCTGTTTGTTATTCCTCTCTTGTCAAACCGATTCAGGCGTGCTATAATAAAACTGATAAAAAACTAAGGAGAACCAAAATGCTTTCAGCTTGTATGGCGCTAATTGACGGCAAAACGGAGCGGCAGGAATTTGAAGCCTTTTACCGCAAAAACAGACGGCTCGGAATGGGCAAGGCTTATGCGATACTCGGTAATGAGGCACTTGCAGAGGACGCGCTTTCGGAGGGCTTTTTGCGGCTTGCCAAATGTTTTCAAAAAGTTCATGATTTACCTTCTCACAAATTGCAGGCATATTTCGTTATAATAGTAAGGAATGTTTCTCTTGATATGCTGAGAAAGGAGCAGCGCGAGCAGACCCTCCCGTTTGATGAGGAGCTGTATACAGACGAGCCGCTGCCCGATGCAGATGTCAGCAGGCTCAAAGAGTGTATGGAAAGGCTTTCCGATACCGACAGGGAGATACTTTACCTGCGTTATGACCTTGCACTTGAATACAGCGACATAGCGTCGGCTCTTGGCATAAGCGAGGCGGCATCACGTCAGCGTGTGAGGTATGCCAAAGCCAAGCTCAGAACTGAGCTTTTAAAGGAGTGAGATGTGTATGGAAGAAAATATGCTTTCATCGGAGCTTTTTGAGAATTATGAAAACAGTCTTATCAGCAAGAACGATGCAAGGCTGCCTAAGGGCTTTAAATTCTCAAAGGGATTTGAAGAGCGTATGCAAAAGATAACGGGCAGCCCCAGGATACACATAAGAAATCGCCTGAAGCTTGCGTTTATGGCGGCGGCGATACTGAGCATCGGCTTTCTGCTCGGAATGGCTGCAAAGCCAAAGTGGGGCTATACTTCCAGGCAGGTCGATGAGGGAATATATCTGACATTTGATGTTTCCACTATAAAAGACCCGAAAAAGAGCATTGAGGAAAAATACACCCTTGCGGGCATTCCCGAGGGGCTTGAACTTGATGATCAGTCATGGCTCAATACAGATTATTTATATTCCGAAGCGTGGGGTACCTTTGACGGCAAGGGCAACGGGCTTATTGATGTCTATTTCGGGCAGTATATCCCTGCGGCATACAGGAATATCTATATAAGCGACAAGGATGAAAAATACCTTGTGACTGAGGAAAACGGCATACAATACTTTATCGTTACGCCAGACGACAAAGACACGAGCTTTACTTCGGTGATATGGTATCAGGACGGATATGTGTTCTTAGTTGATGCTAATATGAACAAAGATGAGACTATAAACTTGTGCAAAACGCTGAAATTGCGGGATAATTAAAAAGAGTTCTCACAAAAGGGAGATAATAGCAGTTTATATTTGTGTGGGGTGTGATGCCCCGCACAATTTTTTTGAAACGGGAGACAGACAGAATGAACAAAAAGAAAGTGATAATTGCCGCAATAACGGCAACTGCTGCGGCAATTGCAGCAGTCATCGGAGTAAGGCTGTATGCGCGGCATAATTCCGGACTTGTTTCGGTAGAGCAGGCGAGGGAGGAACTGAATGACTTTAGCTTTAGTGATTATGAAAACCTTGATTTTATGTGTGATGTTGACTTGTTCGATACCGACAGATTATATGAAATAAGTGCCGAAGTAAGAAATACCGTGACCGAAAGTGATAAAAGCAGATGTATGGAGCTGCTCGGTATTTTCTCAAAAAAAGATTACAGTAAAAGCATTCCCGAAGACAATGGGTATATGTATGAATATGACGATGAAGAATTCGGTGTTCAGTATTACGGCTCAGGGACTTTTAATGTGTGGAACAATTCTTTGTCTGATATTATGTATCAGTCCGAGATCACAGCTAACAAGAACGATCGGTTCTCTCTTGATGAGGGTTCTGTTTCTTTAAATGGCAAGCAGATAGATATTGCTGAGCTTGAAACAAAAATCAGTAAAATACTTAAAGAAGATTACTTGGAATACATAAACAAAGATGATACAATAATACCTAAATATGCCGTGAAAGCTAAAAACACAGATGGCTTTGAGTTTATAGTCATTAGATTTATTCACTCCTTTAAGGGGCTTGAATTCAATGACAGCGGTTTTCCGAGTACTGATGACTCTTTTATCAGACCCGGCTTTATTGATGTTTTGGTTGATGATAATGAAGATATTATAAGAATAAGCAACAGCTATTACTTTAATATAATTGATACTAACGAGGTATCCGATATTATCAGTATTTCTGATGCGGCAGATAATTTATCTAAGATACTTGCTCCGTATCTGAAATACAAGGTCACGGAGGTCGGTCTGAAATATGTTTGTAAAACCTGTCAGGGTGAGACTGAACTCAGATATGTTCCTATGTGGTGCTTTACTCTTGATGAATTTAACGGAAATGATACTGAATATTTCCCAAAGACAACTGCCTTTGTCGATGCTCAGTCAGGTGATGTATATCTGAGTAACAACAAGGATGATACGTTTGAAGAATATAAGAACGAATAAGGAATGACAGCCATGAAAAAAAGCAGCATAATAAAACTCTCCGCCGCCATATTAGCTGCGGCAGCGGTGGTGTTTACGGGCTATAAGCTCTTGCACAAGAATGATAATATAAGTGCCAAAGCTGTACCTGTCGAGCAGGCGCGTGAGGAGCTTAAGGACTACAAATTCGGCACATATGATAACCTGAAATTCGACTGCGAAGTCAGCGGCTTTGATAAGGTGTATGAGCGGCTTGATATTACGGCTCTTTGTGACAGCAGCAAGGGGCTTGATACACTCAGAAGCGAGGGCGTTGACATTTTAAAGCTGTTTTTTAACAAGGACATAGACGGGATGCTGCTTAATAAGACTGAACACAGCAACTATGAAACAATACAAGATCCGGATAAGGTGTATGATGCTTATTATTGCAAAGACAACGAGCTGAGCGTTGAGGTGTTTTTTGACAATTCCTTCTGTATCATCGACTGGCTGGGTGAGGCAGACCCTATGGGCGAGGGGTCAGCAATAATCAAGCGGCTGCGCCCTGATGAGATAACAGATGATATTTCCTACAACGTAGGCGGCGAGGATTATCGTCTAAGCGATGCTGTTGCCTTTACCGACAGCAGGCTTGCAACAATAACCGACAAGTATCTCGGTGGGAATAAGCCCGTGCTGTGTGCGGCGGCGGTAGTACATTCGACGCAGGCTGATGAATATTCCTATCTGCTCAAATACTACAACACCTATGAGGGTGTGCGGCTTGGTGAGGTAGGCGATGCTTCGCCCTATTATGATTATACTTGGGGCAAATATCTGTTTTTTGAGATAAGGCATAAAGACAGGTTTTATATAGCGCTAAACCGCAGCTGCGAGATAAAGGACAAAAAGGAAGCCGAGAATATTATCCCGCTGAGCGAGGCGGAAAAGCTCGCCGCAGATGTGCTTGCGCAGAAGTTTGATGTGACCGTTACCGAGTGCGAGCTTAAATACGTCTGCATAACGCATTATGACACAGAGGAGCGCAGCTATACGCCGATGTGGGCGTTTAAACTCGGAAGCGCAGGCGATGCTCCCAATCCGGACAGAGACGGCTATCAGTATATGGTCGACCCGTTTGAACAGGACGAATTCTATGTTGATGCGATAACGGGGGACTATTATTACTATCAGAAAGAATCAGGCAGACTATACAAAAACGGCAACGAGCGGAATGGTATCGGGGAGGACAGAGAGCATGAGGTGAAATATGATGATATGGGTACTTAGCACTCTGCACAAACAGTAAGCACCTTGTTTGTGCATATAAACGATCTTTCGGCAGGCTTGTCGCATTTCGGGGCGGCTGTGCGTTTTTATAGCAGAGGGGTGATAGTATGTTGACCGAGAGAATAGCGGCAGCTCTTTTATGCCTGTCTGCTCTGTGCCTTAGTGCCTGCTCATTTGTGACAGACAATACTACTGAGGTTAAGAAAGACCTTGCAGACTACACGACAGCCAAGCATATGCTTGACGGGATAGATGCAGCGTATGACACCGATTACAGCAAGTTCACACTACCTGATAATGATGCGCTTCACATCACTCACCCCGAAGGGGTATATGAGCTGACGCTTGAAGTTATCAATGCCGACGGCAACAAGGAATGGGAGAATCAGAAAAACAAGGAGCTTGCAGCAGTTTTTGACACTTCAAACGGCGTGGAGGCTTGTGTTGTTGTTTCGGGGGCTTATTACATAAAGGCAACACCGCACAAAGACCGCCTGAAGGCTTTGTACGCAACTTACTTGCATCTTTTCCGTCATATTACACATTTTTTCCTTGAAATACGGTAGTATTCCTTCGGAAAATCTGTGCAATCTGACGAAAAAGCTGACTGCGCAATTTGCGCACAATCTTCGTGCGGTGTTGCCTTAGAATAACTGTCATTTACGACAAACTGCCCCTCTGCAGAAATATCTGCGGAGGGGCAGTTTTGTGTTGTCAATAGCTTCCTGCTTCATATTGTATTGTGTTGGGGCTTATGTCGATCACCTTTGCGGCATAGCTCCCGTCGGGCAGGGGATCTTTCGAAAGCTCATCATAGCTCACAGTCATCTCAAATGTCGCCATATTGGAAATAAAAGTGTAACCGAAAATATCCGTCATTACATAGGTGTACTGATACTGTTTTTCTTCAAGGGGCTGCTCTCTTATTTCGCCGCCGTTTTCACCTATTGTAAATTCCTTGCCGTAGTGCTCCTTCGGCATACCTTTTTCCATAGTAACATCAGTCACTACCTGTATTTTGTCGCCCTGTTTAAGGGGCTTGATATCCGTGTCGGGCAGACCGTTTTCATCATAGCCGTCCCAAGTTCCAAGGATCTCATAATAGCCGCCGTTTAAGTATTCTTCATTGATGACAAATGTAAACAGAAGATCAGTATGCTCGCCGTTTACCAATACAGGAGAGGAGAAGCTTATGTATTCACCGTTGTCGCTTAAAGAGGAGTAAAACAGCCTGTGTCCGTCAAGCGCAAGATCTACACCTCGGAAATTGCTTTTGAATACAAGGTTTTCCCAGTTCTTGTCAATATTATTATCTGTGCATACTATGTGCTGTGTGCCGTCATCATCTGTATGTGAAAGAATAAAATCAACAGAGCTTATGTATGAAATGCTCTCGGGTGTAAGAGCTACGGAAAATGCTCCGTCATCAGCTATGCTGCCTTTATCGGCATATTCTATTGTCGTATCCGGAGCATTTAAAAAGTATCTTGTAAGAAAGCTATTGTAATCCTCACTTATACCTACGGAAATATAGTCAGCTATCGCCTGCCTGTCATAGACCAGCGGATAAAAGAATGATACTCCCCTTGTTTTTCTTGTTCCGCCGTTTACGGTATATGGAATAAACTGACTTGCAGTGATAAAAACATCAGTGGCATTGGTCGATTCATATTCAGTGACATTAGCTACAAAGTTGACAAGGTCAATAAGGTTCGAGCTTCCCTGATATGAATTTGAACCGCCGAATTTCTCACTCTTTCTCATTGCCGCAAGAACGCTCGAAAAGTGTGAAGTGCCTGTTCTATCCTCAATAAGACTTTGTGTTGTAAATTCGAGCTGTTTCAGCATATCGTCTGTAAAGGACAGGTCAAATACCGACAGCGTCGAGAGCAGCTCCTTGCCGTTTGCTTTGCATTTTTCCATATATGAATCGCAGACCTTTTTGCCGATCTCAAGGCTTTCCTTATCCGAACCCAGGGCTTCGATAAGAGCCTTGTAATCCCAGCCGCCCGAGGGCTCTATCTCTTCCGATGCTATCATAAAATCGGCATAGTCCTTGACAATGGCGGCGGTCTCAATAGATGCCATAAGGCAGGCATCAAAGCCGATGATGTCAAATCTCTTTGAAAGCCCTGCATTTTCAAAGGCTGATGATAATTCAGGAAGCGTTAGGGAATCATAATCATATTTTTCATCAAAGCAGACACCTTCTGTCGGTCCTGCACCGTGATCCCAGAATATAAACATATTATGCTCACTTGGATAGTTTTCCTGCCCCCAGACAAGAAAACCGGAAAGCGTGCTTTCATTGCCCATGCTTGCCCCGTCAAGCGTTTCAACAAGAGAGAGCTGCCCGTCAACTACCTCATACCTTGAAAGAACGCTGCTGTCAATACCGTAAGACTGCCATTCAAGCGCACCGCCTGTCTCTATAACGATATTCAGATCTTCGCTTATATCGGCGGAAAGTATCTCATCAATATTCTTTCCTGCAAGCCCCTTTTTTGTTTCAAGATTTGAGCCGCACATATAGATGAACAGAGTGCTGTCCTCGAGCTTTTCAGAAGCAGGCTGACTTTCCGTTTGTGATGTATTAATCTTGCCTGAAACCGTCTCCGATCTTGATGACTTTCCGTTGCAGCCTGCCAGCGGAGCTGTCAGAAGCGCAAGGGTCAGAGTCAATGCTAATGATCTATACTTCATTAAAGTGCCTTCTCTTTGCAATGATCTTTATCCTATAAAGTATAGCACAAATTCCCGAAAGTTTCAATTGCTTGTTTATTAAGGCAGTATAATTATTTCAAAACCACAAAAACCAAACAGGGTGTATGAATATGAAAACACAAGCACAGATAACCCCTGTAAGCCCTGAACAACACAAAAAGATGATCCAAAGCGTTGCCGGAACATGGGCGTCGAGGGGCTCACACTGAGCGAAGCAAGCAAACGCAACCTCGACCGATATGCCGGCCGTCAGGCGAGTTTCCGGCAGATCATGGCAGAGCTGAAAGCGAAATATCAGAGGGCGGAGTAATGTTTTCTAAATATGATGTATGCTTTCATAAATCCATATAGTTTCCCGCCTGCTTTTCTGGCCTCAGGGCACTATTAGGACACTATTTTTGGTTTTGGCTCTTGGCAGATGCCGCTGATAGGGACTTTGGAGGTTTTAAATATTTATATTGCTGTATGTAGAAAATACCGCCCGACAGATCTATTATTTCTGTCGGGCGGTAAATATTTGTCGGTGGGGGTTACGCCCCCCTTGTGCCTTAGCATAACATCGGCTATTGTCTCAGCCGAGATGTCGTCTGCGTCTTTGAGCATATGGGAATAATAGTCGGTCGTGGTGCTGACCTTTGAGTGGTGGGTCTGCTTTTTATTTCATCTCCGCCTGTTCGGCTTGTGTGATTTTTCCTCATACATTATCTCGTCAGCTTTGGAGATCATTACATCTATGCTCTCGCCGGTACCTGTGTATATGCCGATGCTTGCAGATATGGTGTACGGCTTGCCCGAGCCCGAGTTGCAGGCATCGAGCTGCTCTGCGAGTGCCCGGCGCAGGTTCTCGCAGTCGGCCTCGCCTTTTAACAGGGCAACGAATTCATCACCGCCGTAGCGAGTGCATATCCCGTCGCTGCATACCCTGTGCAGACAGCCTGCGGCGGCTGATATTGCGTAGTCGCCTTCAAGATGCCCGAAGGTATCGTTGATGTATTTGAGCCCGTCAAGGTCGAGCAGCACAACGGTGAGCGGCTGTTTGGGCTGCCCTGTCATAAGCTCTGTCTGCCTGAGAAAAGCCGCCCTGCCTGCTATTTTTAAGGCAACACCGCACAAAGACCGCCTGAAGGCTTTGTACGCAACTTACTTGCATCTTTTCCGTCATATTACACATTTTTTCCTTGAAATACGGTAGTGTTCCTTCGGAAAATCTGTGCAATCTGACGAAAAAGCTGACTGCGCAATTTGCGCACAATCTTCGTGCGGTGTTGCCTTAAGCCTTAGGCTCATAATCAAAGGTTATCTCGATTGTTTCTATCTTGTCTTTTTCAGTTGTCTTCCATATCTGTGCTGAAGCTTCTTCGGGGGTGCCGTCGTTTATTCTTATGTCTTTCGGAACGCTTGTCACCCAGCCGTTGCAGAGGTTCATTCTTGTGCAGCTCCCGTCGTCAGTGCAGGTGTAGCCCTTGCCGTCAAGGGCTATGCTCTCGCCGTTTACTTTGAAGTCTTTGAGGGTTATAACATAGTCCTTGTAAAACTCCTCGCCGTTGTATATGCCGAGTGCCGAGAAGTTTACACCGTTCCCCCCGCCAGCTTTTGTGAGGTCAAGGCTGACGGTATATCTCCCCTTTCCTGTTATAAGGGCGTTTTTAGCCTTTACGCCGACGGTCTTGTTTGTCGGGTCGTAAATATCGCCTACGCAGTAGGAAACGGAGTAGTCGCTGCTCTGATACATTATCCAAGCAACTGCCGTGTCATCGCTTACGGGGATATCGCCGTCATCAGACATTCTGTTTTGCGCATTTTCAAGCGACTGTGCCATGCTCTTTTCGGCATTTTGTTTTATCTGCTCATCGGTAAGCGATGAGTATGCCGATAAGCTCCTGTCAAGGAAGAGCTTTGCGATAGTTTCGTCTGCTATCTTTCCCTCACGCCGTACATATATGCCGTTGCAGTCCCACAGCACGGGGCAGTAGTTGTAAAGGTCGCAGTTGTCCAGGAAGTTTGTGTAGTAGATATCTGTGTCGGGCTTGGGTTCCGGCTTGCTGTCTGTGAGAACACCGTATTCGCCTATTACAACGCCGCAGCCTTTTTCGGTGAACTTGGTCATTCGTTTGAGCGTTTCGTTCTGCTCCTCGTACTGTATGGGCGAGCCCCACGAGTTGACCGCCTTTGTTCCGCAGTAATCCCACGGGCCGTAGTAGTGCACCGATATCATCAGCTTGCTGTCTGCTGTGTCTTCGGGCATTTTGTATCTGTCATCGCAGGTGTGGTCAAAGTCAGTGTTGTAGCCTGCAATGAGCAGAAAACGCTGCTCGTTGTTACCGCCTGTCGAGCGCACGGTCTTTACAAAGGCGCTGTTTATCTCATATATCTTTTCATATACCTCGTCCTCTGAGAGCGTGCCCGAATCCTCGCAGAGTTCTTTGTTATTCAGGCAGTCGCCAAGCTCCTCGTTTGCGGATTCAAATATGAGCTTGTAGTTATGGTCACGAAAACGCTCGGCTATCTGTGTCCACATTGATGTGTACATATCCATAGCCTGTTTTTGTGTCTCTTCCGATGCCGAGCCGAACTTTGCCCACCAGCCGCCGTCCCAGTGGTCGTTGATGATAACATACATATCGTTCTTTTCGGCATAGCCGACTACCTCTTCGATACGCTTGAAAAGGCGCTCGTCTATCGTATAGTCGCCCTCTTCGTATTTCATGCCGTTTGTCCACGCAATAGGTATTCGCAAAGTGTTAAGGCAACACCGCACAAAGACCGCCAGAAGGCTTTGTACGCAACTTACTTGCATCTTTTCCATCATATTACACATTTTTTCCTTGAAATACGGTAGTATTCCTTCGGAAAATCTGTGCAATCTGACGAAAAAGCTGACTGCGCAATTTGCGCACAATCTTCGTGTGGTGTTGCCTTAAAGCCCGAAGCCTTCATGCCGTCTATGACGAGCTGATTTGTGTATGGCATACCCCACAGGCTTTCATAGTCTGTCGGATCGGCATCGGGGTCGTTGATAAACATCTCGTGTCCGTAGGCCTCCATCGTATTGCCTAAGTTTATGCCGTTGCCCATGAGCTTTGTCGCTTCAAGAGCGGTGAGCTTGTTTTCCTCAGCCTTCGGGATATCCTGCTGCGAGCTGCTGTCATTTGCGCCGCAGCCTGTAAAGAGCAGCATAGCCGCTGCAAGAAGTAATGGCCTTATCTTCATTTCGCTCCCTACCGTATTTCTATCCTTATGCTGCCCGAGACTTTGGGCAGGGGGATCCTGTACTTGTCGGCAAGCTGCGGGCCGCAGGCTGCCGAGCCGACGCCTGCCATTTTGAAGTCTGCGCAGATGACATTGTGCTCACACTTTTTAAGCTCGAAGTTGTGGCGCTTTGCTGCAAGCTCCTCCTGCGTGTACTGTGATGCGCTGAACGAAAAGCCTTCGGGCTGTGTGAATGTGAGTTTCGTTGCTCCGTCGCTCACACTCATTTCCGTGCAGCCGTAGTGCGAGCCGTTTTCCTGAGGCCTGATATAGTCCTCATGCATATCGGCGATATCAGCCCTGAATAAGCCAACATAGCTTGCATAGTGCTTGTCGATGTAGCTCTCATAAGGGCCGTAGCCGTAGTACGCCACATCATCATAGTCTTTCGGAACAAAAAGCCTTAGCCCGAAGCGTGGGAGCAACTCGACCTTGTTTGAAAACTCGGCCTCGCACCCGACATTTATGCCACTCCCGTCAATGCGGTAGACTGCCTGCATTTTTGCAAACGGCTGGTGAATGCTCCACCCGAATGACTGGCTTGTGCTGATGACAACACAGCCCTGCTCCTGCGAAATGCTTGTTTCATATACTTTTATGATGTAGTCGTTAAGGTGCGCTGAGTACCAGTCCTGTTTCATAGTGTCGTTATCAACAGGCGCACGGAAGAAGTTATACTGCATCGGCCTTGCGAGAATGTTCTTATCTCCCTTGAAAATGCCGTCAAACTGCGCTGTGCGGCGGTTGAAGATATATCTCTTATCGCCTGCGGTTATGGTGTATTCAAGCGGCGTTTCGGTGTATTCGGGCGTTTTGCCGTTGGTGGGAGAAATCGCTTTTTGCGATGTGAATATCTTTATCTGCTCAAAGCATATTTCCTCACCGTCAGCAAATACCGAGTAGCCGTTTTTGGCGGTGAAGATAAAGCGGATATAGCTGTCTTTTTCAAAGCTGCCCGATACTTCGGGTATAACTATCTCGCTGCTGCCCATAGGCGGCACGGAGAAGTTAAACTCACCCTCTGACATCTTTCCGTCAGATGAAGTTATCTCCCACTTGCAGGAAAGATACTCGCCTGCATCTATAAATCTTAGCTGGCTGTTTATTATAAAACTGTCAGCCGTGCTGCCCTTTGTAACACGCACGGGGCGATATACCTGCCCTACTTCGAGCAGCCCTGTGTGCGGTGTCCTGTCAGGGTAGCAGAGTGCGTCCATGCAGAAGTTGCCGTCGTCGTGGCGCTCGCCGCTGTCGCCGCCGTAGCCGTATTTCGGCTTGCCGTCCTCGGTGTATCCTAAAATAACGGCGTGGTCTGCCCACTCCCACACAAGGCCGCCTATCAGCCTGTCGCTTGATGAGAAGACCTCAAAGTAATCCTCCAAGTCGCCGGGGCCGTTGCCCATAGCGTGGCAGTATTCGCAGAGGATAAACGGGCGCTTTTCGTCTTCTCGGTCAAGGAATTTGCGTATGTCTTCGGTGCTTGTGTACATCTCCGACACCATATCGAGAACATCGTCTGATGTGTCATCGAGCCTGTGTGTGCTCTCGTAGTGAACAGGGCGAGTGCTGTCAAGCGATTTTATCAGCTTTGCGCCCTCTCGCATATTCTCGCCCCAGCCCGACTCGTTGCCGAGTGACCACATCAGAACGCACGGACGGTTTATATCACGGCTTACGAGCAGCCGCTCTCTGTCAAGGATAGCGGTTTTGAACATCGGGTCTTTTGCTATAAGTGCTATGCCGTTGTAGCTGTTTTCCCGCGACCATTTAAGGTCGTTATATACATTCACGCAGCCGTGTGTTTCGAGGTCGGCTTCGTCTATAACATACAGCCCCAGCTCGTCGCACATGGCGTAAAACTCAGGTGCATTCGGGTAGTGCGAGGTACGAACGGCGTTTATGTTGTGGCGCTTCATCAGTGTAAGGTCACGGCGCATTTTCTCCCTGTCGGCATAGTAGCCCGTGTCGGGGTAGCTGTCGTGGCGGTTGACACCGAGCAGCTTTATATGCCTGCCGTTTAGCTTGAAAATGCCGTTTGTTATCTCAACTTTTCTAAAACCCACACGCTCGCCGATAAGCTCATTATCTGTTTCTATTTCCAGGCGGTAGAGATAAGGGCTCTCGGCCGACCAGAGCTTTGCGTTTTCAACTGTCGTTTCAAAGCTGTTTTCTTCCGACACCTCGCCCTCACTGATAAGTCTGTCTTTATCATAAAGCCTGAGCTTTGCCGCTGCGCCGGTGGCGCATACAGCCAGCCTGCCCTGGTCATCGGCGGTGATACGGTAATTTTCAAGCCTGTTTTCGAGGCGTGAGAGCATATACACATCACGGAAGATGCCTGAGAGCCTGAACTTGTCCTGATCTTCAAGATAGGTGCCGTCACACCATTTGAGCACGGCTGCGGTTATGCGGTTTGTGCCTTCGTGAAGAAGGTCTGTTATATCAAATTCCGACGTGTGGTGCGATACCTGCGAATAGCCTGCAAACTGCCCGTTTATGTAAAGATACAGGCAGCTGTCAACTCCTTCAAAACAGAGGATACGGCGCATACCGTTGGAGGAGTACTGGTAGTCTGTACCGTAAACTCCTACGGGTATATCATCGGGAACATACGGCGGATCGTAGGGTAAGGGAAAGTTTATGTTCGTATACTGCGCCTTGTCAAAACCGTGAAGCTGCCAGTTTGAGGGCACGGGTATCCTGCCCCTGCCTTGCTTGATAAAATCATCGGGCATATCTATTATGCTGTTGTAATAATCAAAGTCCCACTCGCCGTTTAACAGCTCAAAAAGAGCTGACTCTTCACGCTCTGCAAATGCGTCCTGCCCCTTTGCAAAGGGAATAAAATATGCGTGGCTTTCAAGCGTGCCTATGTGAAGCGTCTCCGGGTCTTCGTGGCAGGTCATATAGCTTTTGGGGCTGCCGGGTCTGGATATAGTTTTAATGTTCATATGTACCGTCCTTTATTTCTTTTTCTTTATGATAACTGCAATAATTGCAACAAACACCGCTGCACCTGCCGCTGTCAGTATAGCCGGCATTGACGAGCTGCTGTCGCTTTCTTTCTTTGATGATCCGTCTGTCTTTGAGCTTTCGGCAACGGAAGAGTTGTCTGCTGCCGATAAACTGTCGGGTGCGCTGCTTTCGGTGGTGCTTTCTGCTGTCCTGCTGTCCTGCTGCGAGCTGTCTAAGGAAGAAGCATCGTCTGAACTCTCATCGCCCTCAACTATAAGTGCGGCTGTTGCTATCGGTATTTTTGTGCCGTCGGGCATTACTGCGTCTTCTATTGCTTCGCCGTTGTAGTAGGCTCTTACGCCCTTGACTTCAATGTTTGTCTTGTCGCCCTCGTCAACGCCGTCGATCACCATTTCGAGCGCCTGAAGATACGATATGCCGTAGGGCTGGTTCTCTTTGATGCAGAGCGAGCCGAGATCGCACACGCAGGTATACTCGCCCTCTGCATTTATAACGTAGTCGGAAATGCCCTTGAAATCGTCAAAGCCGTACCAGTTACCCGACTCGTCGTAGTATGTTATCAGCGCACCCCAGCCGACATTAAGGCAATACCGCACGACCACCGGCACAAGCCTTTGTACGCCATACACTTGCAGATTTTCCGTCATATCACCCAAATTCACCTCCGCATACTTTAGTATACGGAATATACGATAGTATTCCTGCGGTTAATTTGGGCAATCTGACAAAAAATCCGACTGCGTGTCTGACGCACAATGGTCGTGCGGTATTGCCTTAAATTCCTTGCCCGACCAGTTTGATATCTCAAAAGTGACCGCAACGGCCGCCACATCGGGGTCTGCAAACTCTTCGGTGAGGTTTTGCCTCGTTAAATGGCTGTATGACCTTTATCCAGTTCTGGCCTCTGCCGCTCTCGTCGTCTTTTTCAACTCCCGAGCCGCCTGCTTCATCTGAACCAATATCGAATTTGTGTGCAACGCTGCTCATTGTAAGTTCTGTCATAGCGCTTGCGTGAAGCACTGTACCGAATGCCAGGACCGATGTCATAACTGCTGCTATAAATCTTTTTGCTTTCATAATAGTAGCCTCCAATTATTTCTGTGACAAAGAACCTGTTGTATATATTATATATCTCTTGACAGAAAAGTCAATAAATGATAGTATTGTAATATAACAATAGTATCATCAATCAAGGAGGGAATTGTAAATGTTTTTCTGTGACTACCCGATAAAGAACAACGAGCTCGGACTGCCGCTGTTTATAGACAACATAGGCAAGCACACCTGCCAGCCACACACCGCACGCAGCAGCGGCTTTGCTTTTTCGCAGGTGCTTTACTGTACAAGGGGGAGCGGTGTGCTGTGCATCGACGGCAAGAGCACTGACATTCTGCCCGACACCGCCATATTCCTGCCTGCTTTATATCCGCACGAGTATTACCCCACGTCTGATGACTGGGATATCCACTGGGTAGTGCCCGACGGGTATGCCTGCAAGGGGGTGCTTGACTATCTCGGGTTTGACAGGCCAATGGTGTTTGAGATAAGGGATATCGCTCTGCTTGAGCATTTCTTTTCACGAATGCACCAGTCGATAATCGGTGACAGCATAAACGGCAATATGAGAGCGTCGGGGTATTTGTATAATTTTCTCATAGAGCTTGCAGGACAGAAAAACAGCGAGCGTGTTGTCAGGACTTCAAACAAGGCGATAGTGACGGCGATAGACCATATCAACAACTGCTTTAAGAACAAGATAACAATGTCGGAGCTTTGCGAGGTGACGGATCTTTCAAAGCAGCAGCTTTGCAGGCTTTTTAAGCGCTATCTCAATTCACGCCCTATGGAATACATAGCCAAGCGCCGCATACAGGCCGCAAAGGAGCTGTTAAGGTCTACCGATATGTCGATAGAGGATATCGCCGAAAGTGTCGGCTTTTGCAGCGGAAGTTATTTCTGCAAGCTGTTTGCAAGGTATGAGGGCATGACACCGACGCAGTTCAAGAGCGTTTAGGGGTGTACACAGGAAAATGATGTCAATTTTGTTGACTAAACCTTATTTATGTGATAAAATAACTCTTAATAAACCGTAAAAGAGGCTTTATATGAAAGAAAAAAGTAAACTACTTGAAAAGAAGATATACCTTTATCTTACCGAGTTTTTCGCCGGAATGTCGGTAATGGCGGTAGAGCTTGGTGCAAGCAGGCTGCTGGCACCGTATTTCAGCTCGTCGCAGATAGTGTGGACGATGATCATAGGCACGATAATGATAGCTATGGCGCTCGGCAACTATTTCGGCGGCAAATGGGCTGATAAAGACCCCGACCCCGACAGACTTTACAAGCGAATGATAATATCAGCAGTATGGATAGCGGCGATACCCTTCTTCGGCAAGCTGATAATAATTGCGGTATCTGCGCTGCTGTTAGTCAGCATAAGCACCAATTTCCTGATATGGGCGGCGTTTTTGTCATGTATGGCGGTGTTCGTGTTCCCCCTTTTTTTGCTTGGAACGGTAACGCCCTCGCTTGTAAAATACACCACCGACAGCCTTGATGACAACGGCAAGACGGTAGGCACACTCGGCGCATTCAATACCATAGGCAGTATAATAGGTACATTTGCCCCGACTTTTATTACCATACCGGCAGTAGGAACAGCCGTGACTTTTCTTATATTCTCGGGCATACTGTTTGTTCTCGGTGTTATTTACTTTGTGTCCTGCAAAAGAAAGAAGATATTCGTTGCAGTAACAGCGGTCATGTTCGCAGCGCTGTGTATTCTAAGTACATCTATTGGCTTTGCTTTCTGGGAAAAAACGCTTGCCTACGAGGGCGAGAGCGTATATAATTACCTGCAGGTCAAGGAAGACGGCCAAAGGGCAGTATTATCCACGAATGTGCTTTTCGGCGTGCAGTCTGTATATATGAAGCAGGGCGGCCTTTCCGGGCTGTATTATGATACGGCAATGGCAGCACCGCTCATGTCGGAAGCAGGCGAGAGCAGCGATATACTGATACTTGGAAACGGTACGGGAACATATGCGACACAGTGCCGGGCGTACTTCCCCGAAACGGAGATAGATGCCGTAGAGATAGACGAAAGCATCACAGAGCTTGCCTACAGGTATTTTGACCTTGATGATGATATAAACGTCGTAACATATGACGGCAGAGCTTATCTTAACGGGCTCAGAAGGGATAAGGAGCATAAGAAGTACGATGTTATAATGGTAGATGCCTACCAGGATATAACTATCCCGTTTCAGATGTCTTCGGTGGAGTTTTTCAGGCTGGTAAACGACTGCTTAAAGCCCGGCGGAGTGATGGTAGTCAATATGAATATGCATTCCGACAAAAAGGGCAGCATCAACTACGCATTAAGTGACACTATTTGCGAGGTTTTTGACTATGTTTACACTATCCCGGTAAAGAACGCCACAAACCGTGAGCTTTTTGCATCAAACAGCAAGGATATGCTGATGCGCTTTCAAAGCAACACAGAAGCGCTTACCGACGATGAGCTGAAAGGCTTTATGAAGGAAGTCGGCACAGGGCTTGAATGGTATGAAAGTGAAGGAAATGTTCTGACTGACGATAAAGCTCCTGTTGAGCTGCTTGGTATGCAGGTGATAGACGACCTTATATCAGAACAGCTTGAGCATTACAAAAAGGTCTTTAAAGAAGATGGCATTGAAGGACTTTTAAATGAATAGCAAAAGCAGCCTGTACTTAGGGCAACACCGCACAAAGACCGCCTGAAGGCTTTGTACGCAGCTTACTTGCATCTTTTCCGTCATATTACACATTTTTTCCTTGAAATACGGTAGTATTCCTTCGGAAAATCTGTGCAATCTGACGAAAAAGCTGACTGCGCAATTTGCGCACAATCTTCGTGCGGTGTTGCCTTAGTTTTAGTGCAGGCTGTGTTATTATATCATTCCGGCTTTTGGCATGAGCCTTGTGATGATTTTTGCCAAAAACAGAGGGACAGCGCAGAAAAGACTCTTGATATGACAATTTCAGCAGAGTCGGTCTTTGCTGTACCATGCAATAAAAACCGCCCGACAGATAATCGGTTCTGTCGGGCGGTAATTGCTTTTTAAATGCTTATATGCTATCCAAGATAATCCCTCATGCTTGCAAGAGAGATAGCAAGCGTTGAGGAATTGTGCAGCAGCGCTGATGTTGTCGGGGCAAGCACACCGGCAGCACCCAGCACCATAAGCCCGAAGTTAAAGCCTATAATGCTTCGGTAGTTTGCATTTATGCGCTTCATAAGGGCAGATGACAGCTCCCTCAGCGTAACAAGACAGTTAAGGTCATCGGCAGATATGGTTATGTCTGCGACCTCTCTTGCAATGGCTGCCCCCGAGCTTATCGCAACGCCTGCGTCGGCTTCTGACAAAGCAGGGGAGTCGTTTACTCCGTCGCCTATCATTATAACCTTTCTGCCGGCACGCTTTTCACGCCTTACATATTCAGCCTTGTCCTCCGGCAGCACTTCGGCGTAGAATTCATCGGCGCCCACTGCCTTTGCAACAGCCTGCGCAGTCCTTTTGCTGTCGCCTGTCATCATAACTATCTTGCTGATGCCGAGCGCTTTCAGCTTTGAGAGAACGTCCTTTGCTTCCGTGCGTATAGGGTCTTCAATGCATATGACCGCCGCAAGCACACCGCCTACCGCAAGGAAAAGATGTGAATACTGCTCGGGCAGCGTGTCAAACTTCTCCTGCTCGCCTTCGGGCAGAGTGCAGCCCTCGTCTTCAAACACAAAATGGAAGCTGCCGAGCACGACCTTGACACCCTGAATGGAGCTCGCTATGCCGTGCGCCACAACATACTCGACCTCTGAATGAAGCTCCTCGTGAACCAGCCCACGCTCGCTTGCAGCCCTGACTACGGCGTTTGCTATCGAGTGGGGGTAGTGCTCTTCAAGGCAGGCAGCAAGGCGCAGAGCCTCGTCCTCGTCATTCTCTCCGAAGGTTATCACCTTTGCGACATTCGGCTCTGAATGGGTAAGCGTGCCTGTCTTGTCAAATATTATCGTGTCGGCGTCGGCAACGGCTTCTAAGAACTTGCCGCCCTTTATCGTCATTCCATGCGTCTGCCCCTCACGCATTGCGGATATCACAGAAATGGGCATTGCGAGCTTGAGCGCACATGAAAAATCGACCATAAGTATTGACACGGCCTTTGTGGCGTTTCTGGTAAGCAGATATGTGAGCAGCGTGCCGCCCAGACAGTAGGGAACCAACTTGTCAGCAAGGTGTGATGCCCTGCTCTCGACCTCTGATTTTAGCTTTTCGCTTTCCTCTATCATTCTTACGATGCGGTCGTATTTGCCGCTGCCTGTTACCTTGTCAACACTAATGACACAGCTTCCGCTCTCAACAACTGTTCCCGCATAGACATAGCTGCCCGCAGTCTTGTGAACAGGCAGGGCTTCGCCTGTGAGAGTTGCCTGATTTACCTCGGCATCGCCCGATATCACCTTGCCGTCAAGGGGTATCATGCTGCCTGTGCGCACTATCAGCTCATCGCCCTCGTTTATGTCCTTTATCGGGACGAGAGTTTCCGTGCCGCCGCTTTTTAGCCACACCTTTTCAACGCCGAGCGACATTGTGCGTGCAAGGTCATCGACTGATTTCTTGTGCGTCCAGTCCTCCAAAAGCTCACCGAGCCCCAGCATGAACATAACAGAAGATGCCGTCTTATACTCGCCCCTCAGAAGTGATACGGTTATCGCCACCGCATCGAGCAGGCTGACCTCTATCCTGCCCTTTGAAAGAGAGCGCACGCCCTCACGCACATACTTTGATGCTTTTATCACCGACAGCGCAAGCCTCAGCGGTGCCGGCACAAGACGCTTGAAAACAACACGCCGTGCAAGCATATTAAACAGTCTGTTTTCAAACTCACGGCTCAGCTGCCTGCCCGTGTGCTCGGGAACAAGGGCGGCTGTGCGCTTGTCGTTATAAGAAAACGCCGCAAGCGCCCTTATCACCCTTGCTCTGTCTGTGAAGATAATGACTGCATCACCCGTGCGGTCATAGACCTTGACATCGCAAACGTATGGCTTTGCACGCAAATAGTATTCGAGCATATCAGCCTGAGCAAGCGTCATTTTCTTTTGTGACATATGCACTCGCATACGGCTTTTTGAGCTGTGAAGTATCTGACATTTCATCAGTTTTCATTCTCCTCTGCTGCGGCCTCTGCTGTGTC
Source organism: Ruminococcus sp. NK3A76 (assembly GCF_000686125.1). Taxonomy (NCBI): domain Bacteria; kingdom Bacillati; phylum Bacillota; class Clostridia; order Eubacteriales; family Oscillospiraceae; genus Ruminococcus; species Ruminococcus sp. NK3A76. The sequence goes on along the minus strand of NZ_JMMA01000002.1, from coordinate 2,956,232 downwards.
CTCGATGATGTCTGCCGTTTCCTCTGCTGCCTGTCTATCGTTTATGTCCTTTGCATCTGCAAGTATATCGCCGCAGCTCTCTCTTACCTTAGTTACGCTTTCCATCACACTCTCCTTGCCCCTTAAAGCTGCCGCTGTGGTGTGTGTGTAGACCTTCTTTGCAGTTCTGCTTGTGAGAGCCTTGATGCCCAGCGTGCTTGCCGCCATTCCTCCTACAAACAATGCACCTTTTACCCATAATGACATAATGATACTTCCTTTCGTTTTATATTTTTGCGTGAGATGACCTTACGCATTTTAAACAGTAAGACACTGTGTTAGCCAAGGCTAACTTATGTCTAAAAAATTAATGCCCCGAGAGCATTTTTCATACTATCATTATACAACGCATCACGCATAATGTCAAGTATTATCTGATAAATAACAAGCTGCCGGTATACGGGATACCGACAGCCTGAAACAAGTATGAAAAGGGAAAATTCTTCCCGACGCTTACTTTTTGGTCGTATGACAGCTGCCCTTCATAGCGCAGCTCGCACAGCCGCAGCCGCAGCCGCCCTTGCCGGACTTTTTGCTCTTTATCATCGAGCGAATACTAAGCGCTACAACTGTTATGAGTATCAGTATAACTACTATATTCCCTATATTTGCGCTTAAGAATGCTGACATAACATTTCCTCCTGTTTATACCTTGCTGCCTGCGAGGCTGAGTTTTCCGCCGAGTTTTGTTGCTTCCTTGTAGGGTCTTGCGAGCATATAGATGATGCCGACAAGCAGAGCTATAGCAAATACAAGACCTAAAACATTCACATCACCTGTGAACAGACCGCCGAACTGGTTTATCATAAGAGCTATTGCATATGCAAAGCCGCACTGATAGCTTATTGCGAATGCCGTCCACTTAGCGCTGTTCATCTCACGCTTGATAGCACCCATTGCCGCAAAGCAGGGAGCGCAGAGCAGGTTGAATACCAAGAATGCAAAGCCTGTAACGCCTGTGAATGCCGCAGCAAGTGCCTGCCATGTTGTCTGGTCTCCGCCGCCGTAGAGCGTGCCCATTGTGCCGACGATGTTTTCCTTTGCCACAAGGCCTGTGATTGATGCGACAGTTGCCTGCCAGTTGCCGAAACCTAAGGGAGTGAATATCCACGCAACAGCGCTGCCTATCTTTGCAAGGATAGATGCGTCGAGCTGGTCTTCTTCGAGCATTTCAAGGCCGCCGTCAACAAAGCCGAAGCGGCTTGTGAACCATATGATTATCTGCGAGATAAGGATAACGGTTCCTGCCTTCTTGATAAACGACCAGCCTCTCTCCCACATCGAGCGGAGCACGTTGCTGACAGTCGGCATATGGTATGCAGGAAGCTCCATAACAAACGGTGCCGGGTCGCCTGCGAACATCTTTGTCTTTTTGAGCATGATGCCCGAGATGATTATTGCCGCCATGCCGATAAAGTAGGCAGAGGTCGATACCCAAGCCGAGCCGCCGAATATAGCACCTGCTATCATTGCGATAAAGGGCACCTTTGCGCCGCAGGGGATAAAGGTAGTCGTCATTATAGTCATGCGCCTGTCACGCTCGTTCTCTATCGTTCTGCTTGCCATGATACCGGGAACGCCGCAGCCGACACCTACGAGCATAGGTATGAAGCTCTTGCCCGAAAGGCCGAACTTTCTGAATATCCTGTCAAGCACGAATGCTATTCTTGACATATAACCGCAGGCCTCTAAGAATGCGAGCATTGCAAAGAGTACGAGCATCTGCGGAACAAAGCCGAGTACAGCGCCGACACCGGCGATGATACCGTCTATGATAAGACCCTTTAACCAGTCGGAAGCGCCTGCCTTGTCAAGGCCTTTTTCTGCGAGTGCCGGTACAGAGGGGACAAAGGTGCCGTAATCTGCCGGGTCGGGCTCGGCTTCAAACTTCTCCATACTTGCGAGAGCGTCCTCATAGTCAGTGAGGGTGGCTGTTTCTTCTGTTATCTCTAATGTCTCCTCGTCCTCTACCTCATAGGTGAATTCACCTGTCGGGGCAGCGCCGTTCTCCTCAACATAAGCCTCATAGCCGCCTATTATAGCATCTGCTGATGCATATTCCTCGGCATCTGCTTCATATTCCTCGGTGCCTATGGCGAACAGGTGGAAGCCGTCGCCGAAGATGTTGTCGTTTGTAAAGTCTGTAAGCGGAGCGCCGATGCCCACCATTGCTATCCAGTATACAGCGAACATGATGACTGCGAATATCGGCAGACCCAGCCAGCGGTTTGTTACAACCCTGTCTATCTTGTCGGATGTGCTGAGCGTGCCCTTGCTTTTTCTGACACAGCAGTCACCGATGATGCTTGCGATGTAATTGTATCTCTCGCCGGTGATAATAGATTCGCTGTCATCGTCCATTTCCTTTTCTACCTTTGCGATGTCAGCCTCGATGTGTGCGAGCCTGTCGCCCTTGATGCCGAGCTTTTCTATAACCTTGTCGTCACGCTCAAAGAGCTTTATCGAATACCACCTCTGCATCTCCTCGGGCAGGTCGTGTATGCACGCCTCCTCGATATGTGCAAGTGCGTGCTCGATGCTTCCGTCAAAGCGGTGAACAGCGCCCGACCAGCCCTCGTTTGCAGCTGCGATAGCCGCTTCTGCTGCCTTTTCTACGCCGTTGCCTTTGAGTGCCGAGATATCGACTACCTTGCAGCCGAGCGCTTCCGAGAGCTTTTCAAAGTATATCTTGTCGCCGACCTTGTGCACTATATCCATCATGTTTACAGCGCACACTACAGGTATGCCGAGCTCTGTCAGCTGTGTTGTAAGGTAGAGGTTTCTCTCTAAATTCGTGCCGTCGATGATGTTGAGTATAACATCGGGGCGCTCGTCTAAAAGATAGTTTCTCGCAACTACCTCCTCAAGCGTGTAGGGCGACAGAGAATAGATGCCCGGCAGGTCGGTGACTATCACATCGTCGTGCTTTTTGAGCCTGCCCTCCTTTTTCTCTACCGTAACGCCCGGCCAGTTGCCCACAAACTGGTTCGAGCCTGTAAGTGCATTGAAAAGCGTTGTCTTGCCGCAGTTGGGGTTGCCGGCAAGCGCAATTTTGATACTCATTCTTTTTCCTTCCTTTCAAAATGTTAGCCTAAGCTAACTTATATGCAAAAAATAAAGATCTCAAAGGATCTCGACCATTTCGGCATCGGCTTTTCTTATAGAAAGCTCATAGCCTCTTACTGTTATTTCTATCGGGTCACCGAGCGGTGCCACCTTGCGGATGGATACGGCTGTTCCTTTGGTAAGCCCCATGTCCATTATCCTGCGCTTGACTGCGCCCTCTCCCGTGAGCTTTTTGACAGTCACGGTGTCGCCTATCTTCGCATCTCTGAGTGTCATTTTCTTTCCCTCCTCAAACCATTATCTTCATAGCCAGTTCACGGCTCACAGCTACTCTTGTTTCCTTGACGTTGACTATCAGGTTGCCTGCCATTTCTGAGATAACAGTCACCTTTCCGCCGACAGTAAAGCCCAGGTCTTCAAGATGCTTTTTTACCTCGGCAGAGCCGCCTATACGGGTTATCGTGTAGCTTTCGCCTCTATTTGCTGATAGCAAAGGCATAACGTATCCCTCCTTCTATTTGGTTAGCTAAATCTAACTTTCTGACATAATTATACACTGCTAACTGCCGTTTTGTCAAGGGTTTTACTCTATATTCGTATTATTGCCAAAACGGTTAGCTTATGACAACCTTAATTTTGTTAGTTATGACTAACCGCAAAAGCCGCCGGGTTGTGTTCCCGACAGCTTTCACATATTTATTGAGGAAGGGATATTAAGGCAACACCGCACAAAGACCGCCTGAAGGCTTTGTACGCAACTTACTTGCATCTTTTCCGTCATATTACACATTTTTTCCTTGAAATACGGTAGTATTCCTTCGGGAAATCTGTGTAATCTGACGAAAAAGCTGACTGCGCAATTTGCGCACAATCTTCGTGCGGTGTTGCCTTAAATGGCTGTGTTATTTTATCTTGCTGCCAAGCTCTTTACACTTTGCAAGCGCATCATCATCAGGGGTGTTGTTGCAGATAAGCCCCTCGCCGCCGATAAGCTCTGCACCGGCTGCTTTTACTCTGTCAGCCCACAGGCGCATCCATTCGCCGTCGCCCCAGTCGTATGAGCCGAAAATGGCTATCTTCTTGCCGCTTATCTTACCTTCTATCCCTGAGAAGAACGGCTCGAACTCAGAGTCTTCAAGCTCCTCTGCGCCCATTGCAGGGCAGCCGAGTGCAAGGGCATCATATTCCGACACATCGCCGTCAAATGCCGATACCTGCACGGCCGATACGCCTGCGCCCTCTGCGACGGCGTTTGCCATAGCCTCTGTGTTGCCTGTTCCGCTCCAGAAAATTACTGCTGTTTTCATTGTATGACCTCCATCTATTAAGCTACGCATGAGCGCAGCTGTTTACCGTTTTCAAGCTCTCTGCACAGGCGCACCCTGCAATTCTCATAGCATTCAAAAAGCGCCTTCGCACGCTCGACATCGCCGTAGACCTTCCACACGCCGCACAGCTTGCAGCGCTTGCCGCAGTTGGTGATAAAGCCTTTGACATCTTCAAGCGGATAGCCAAGGAAAATGCCTATCTCGTGCGGAAAATCACGCTCGCAGAGCCTTTTGCTGAGTATGTCCAGACACTCGCCGCAGCCAAGTGACCGCTCATAGCCGCAGTGCGACAGAAACTCTCTTACGTCATCATCTGAGAGCAGCCCTTCAAGTGCGCCCCTGTCGTAGATATAGACAAGTATACGCCCGGCGTGACCGCCCGTGATAAGTGCCGAGCACCGCCCTAAGCTGCCGCTTTCAAACAGCGCCGATATCTCATTTCTGTCATATTCCTCCGCTGAGAGCGAGAGCAGGCTGCCGCATTTTACGCCCATAAGGGTAGGTGCTGCGTGAAATGCGAGCACGCTCTCCAGTCTTTTTTTATCATTTACAGACATGGTGTGTCCCTTTCTTTTGCTGGTTAGCAGCTGCTAACTTCTATGCTTATATTATACTATCTATTCTCTGCAATGTCAAGTAAAATATTCATTTTGGCTGATATTTTGTATGAATAGCAAAATTGGTTAGCATAAACTAACCACATTTTTGTGAAATAGATAGATTTTTTACAAAACGCCCCTGCCGCACGTTGACATATTGTGGTATCCGGTGATATAATCGGGTTAGAATTAAGGAGTGACAAAAATGCTCACAGAGCAGCAAAAAAAATATCTTATAACCATTTACATATTAGGCCAGAACGGCGGCAGCGTGCGCACGACTGACATTGCAAAATACCTGCACGTCGCAAAGGCAAGCACCGTGAAAATGGAGAAAAAGCTGACAGACGAGGGGCTGATAATCAAAGAGCCCTACCGCCCGATAACCCTTACAAAAAAGGGCATCAATGAAGCGAATATGCTCTTTACGACAAGTATTATCCTGCAGGATTTTTTTCAGAGCCGGGTCGGGCTGACTGCCGAAAAGGCAGGAGAAGCCGCAATGATACTCTGCGCCGAGCTTGATGAGATGACGCTTGACAAGATAGCGGATTTTGTGCTGTCGGGCAAGTGAGTGTCCGGATATGATAGGGAAAGCCCCACTGTCAGAAGACCTGATGGTGGGTTTGTTTTTGCCAAAAACACGGAGTTAAAAAAATATATGAAATATTGATAAAAGCAAATATGTGCCCCCTTGAAAAAGAATTTCACATATGATATAATCAATACATTGGTAATTAGTATTTTAAGGAGAGATAGATATGAAGAAAAGATTATTAGCAGGGCTTGCAGCGCTTGTCATGGCTGCATCGACAGGCTGCGCAGACAGCGAGTCCTCCTCCGAGAGCGCATCGTCGGAGCAGGCTGCTGCGGAATCAAGCCCGGAATCGGAAAGCTCCGGCAATGTAGGCAATGTAAAAGGGCTCTCGATGTCGGTAAACAGCTCGGACGGAAAAATGTCCATAACCCGTGCAGATGATAAATCAACACCCATGGGCGACCCCGACACATGGACGATATTCGTATACCTCTGCGGAACAGACCTTGAAAGCAGATATGGCTCGGCGACCGATGACGTTAAGCAGATGATCGGAGCTCAGGCCAGCGACAATGTAAGATTTGTTGTGCAGACGGGCGGCACAAAGGATTGGTCTAACGAATATTTCGGCGACGAGAAGGCAGAGCGCTGGGTGGTGCAGAACAATAATATGGAGCTGGTCGAATCGACCGACAATACCAACATGGGTTCGAGCGACAATCTTGCAGACTTCCTCAAATGGGGCGTTTCAGAGTATCCTGCTGCGAAAATGGGCGTTATCCTCTGGGATCACGGCGGCGGAAGCATAAGCGGTGCGTGCGTTGACGAGCTCAACGAGGATGACTCGCTTAGTCTTCAGGAGATAAACACTGCCTTTTCGGATGTATATCAGGATATGACCGATAAATTTGAGTTCATAGGCTTTGACTGCTGCCTTATGGGTACAGTCGAGACTGCAAATATCCTTGCATCATATGCAAGATATTTCTACGGCTCGCAGGAAACAGAGCCGGGCTCGGGCTGGGACTATGCGACCTGCGGCACATACCTTGCCGAGCACCCGGGTGCTGACGGCGCCGAGTTGGGAAAAGTTGTATCAGACAGCTTCTACGATGAATGCGGCTTGATCGACCGTGAAAAAGACTGCACGCTCTCGGTGATCGATCTTTCCAAGTTCGATGAGTTTACTGTCGCATTCAACGACTTCTCAAAGGAGCTTTTTGACAGTGCCGGCAGCAGCCTCTCAGGTATAGTAAGAGGTATCGGCAAGGCAGACAACTTCGGCGGCAATAACAAATCCGTAGGCTACACCAACATGGTGGACATAGGCGGCATTATCAAGCAGTGTTCAAGCTGCGCAGACGGCACAGCTGCACTCGAAGCGCTTGAAAACTGCGTGATCTACAACAAAAACGGTTCTGCCCACAGCGGCGCATCAGGGCTTTCGACCTACTATCCGCTTAAGATAGAGGATTCTTCCGATCTTAAGGTATTCTCGGGAATAACTATAAGCCCGTATTATCTCTCCATAATAGATATGATAGCAAAGGGCTATTCTGAGGACGGATACAGCAACTCAGGTATCTTTGACAGCGAAGGCAGCTGGGAGTACGGCGGCTCTGACGAGGATTCCGGCTACTTTGATTACGCAGATGATCTTGATACAAAGAGCGACCTTATAACCTTTGAGCAGGAGCCGACCCTCAGCGATAATGGCGTATACAGCTTCAAGCTCGACGAGAACGGCCTGAACAACACAGCAGGCGCTTCGGCATACATCTATATGATGCTCGATGAAGAAACAATAGTCGAGCTTGGCGAGACGTATGATGTTAATACAGACTGGGAGTCGGGCGAGGTCGCAGATAATTTTGACGGCTTGTGGCTGGCACTGCCAAACGGAAAGCTTCTTGCAATATACATAGCAGGCGGCGATTCAGAGCATTATGTTTATACATCGCCCATACTCTTAAACGGCCAGCGCACGAACCTTCGTATAGTAAGAGACAGCGAGGGCATAAGCCTTGAAGGCATATGGGACGGTATCGACGAAAACGGTATGGCAGCCCGTGAGGTAACAAAGCTCAAAGAAGGCGACAAGATAGCCCCGATATATTATCTTATAAATTCCGACAACGACGATGTCAACGAGGAGACAGCCGAAGAATACGTCTGGGAAGAGGATTCTGACCTGATGTATGCATACCTTCCTGCGTCGAACTACTTCTATGGCTTTAACATAGAAGATGCTTACGGCAGAACAGTTACTACAGAGCCTGTAATATTCACCATTGACGATGACGGAAAGATCACCTTTTCAGATCCGAACGATGGCGCTGATGAAGCTAATGAAGCTGACGAAGATAACGAGGAAGATGAAGAAGAATAAATGATGACTAACAAGACCCTCTTGCTTTTTAAAGGCAAGGGGGTCTTTTGCTGCGGCAAGGCTTAAGGCAACACCGCACAAAGACCGCCTGAAGGCTTTGTACGCAACTTACTTGCATCTTTTCCGTCATATTACACATTTTTTCCTTGAAATACGGTAGTATTCCTTCGGAAAATCTGTGCAATCTGACGAAAAAGCTGACTGCGCAATTTGCGCACAATCTTCGTGCGGTGTTGCCTTAAATGAAGAATGCACACCTTAACACCAAGCTCGGTGCTCAGATGTGATAAAAAGCAAGACATATTACTCCTCCTGAAAAGATAAGAAAAAAGGCTGTACAGCATCACGCTGCGCAGCCTTTTTCTCATGCCCGGTCGTTATTCTCAGCTGTCTCAGTTATTGGCCGGGTCCGGGGCTTTTCAGCCTTTCTGTGCGTAAGCCCGTATGCCATAAAGAGTGCTGATACGGGTATTATTATCATGCACCCCGAGCCGCTTGAAACTATCTGCAAGAAATCCTGGCAGAATATCTTTGAGTTGATTATCTCGGATAAGGGGTATTCATACTCCCTGAACCATATCACAAGCGTCATGAACTCGCCTATGTATGCAAATAAGAGCGTGTTGGTCGTGGTGCCGATTATGTCCTTTCCGATGTTCATGCCCGATACAAAAAGCTCGCCCATGCGAAGGCCGGGATTGTTTTCATATACCTCGTAAAGCGCCGAGGTGATGGCGATAGCCGTGTCGGTTATAGCGCCGATAAGCCCTGTCAGCATCATGGCAAGTGTGACCTGCCGCATATCGAGCCCTATGTCGTAGCTGTACCAGCATATCTCGTCGGTGTTCTCATCGGCAAAGCCCTGTATGTGTGAGCTTGACCCGATGTACAGCATGACCGCCGCAAGAAGCACGAGCACCGCCGCTATCGCAGCAAACGCAGTCAGGGTCTTTATGTTGATGCCGTTTATCCAGAAAAGGATGACTACGCCTATCACCGCACAGCCTGTTATCGTCACGGCGATAGCATTAACGCCGCAGGCTATCAGAAAGACGGTAAGTATCAGTATGATGATGTTTGCATACATAGCAGCAAAGGTCTTGGCACCCCTTTTGCCGCCGACTGCTATCATAAGCACAAACAGTATCGTCCCGAGAATGAATTCCATTACTTATCACCCACTTTCGGCTGAGCGGTCTTGTCCGTTCCTCTGAGCATTCTGGCTGATATGAATATCGCAGTCGGTATAGTTATGACTATTCCTATGCCGCCCACGAATGCCCTGACTATCTCTAAGTCGAGATAGTTGTTGAGCACGTCCGAGAGGGTCACATCGTTTCTGAATGCGAGGATTATGAGCGGTATGCAGCCGCAGGCGTATGTAAACAGCAAAACGTTCGTCATGGTGCCCATTATGTCCTTGCCTATCTCACGCCCCGAGTGTCTGAGCGCTGAGAATGTGATTTGGCTGTCTCTGCCGATAAGCTCCGACATCGAGGAGGACATGGTTATCGAGATGTCCATTATAGCGCCAAGGCCGCCCACGAGCAGCTCGGATATGAAAATCTCCTCATACGGCTTGATGAGATACTGCATCTGGTCAAAGCGCACGCCTTTGCCATTTGTTACTTTAAGCACGATGTATGCTATGGCGATAGTCACGGCAGTTCCGCACAGTGTTGATACTACCGCTGCCGCAGTTTTTTTGTTTACGCCGCTTACGAGCACGAGAGAGCCGGCTGTGAACAGAACAGATGCCGCAAGGCACAGCCCGAACAGGTCGAGCCCCCTGTGGTAGAGCTCGATAGCGGCAGCGAATATGAGCACATTGAAAGTCACGCTCACAAGCGACAAAGCGCCTTTCTTTCCGCCGACTATGATTATCGTGAGCATAAAAAGCATGGTGACGCACACGACGTAAACATCACGCTTGATGCCTGTGCAGACGGCTTTCAGCGTGCCGTCAGAGCTTGTCACCTCGACAAACAGCTTGTCGCCCTTTGAATACTTCTCATCAGTCACGAGCGAGGAGGAATACCTGTTTGTCATCACCGCCTGCTCACCCTTGTGTTCTCCGTTTTTTATCTCTACGGTCAGCTGTTGGGTGTACTGGTATTCGGTCGAATTGATAAGCGCAGGCGTGGTCGCTGTCAGCTCCTCCGATACAGAGACTACCTCTGCTATCGTCTTGTCGTATAGAAAATAGTCATTCTCGGCAAATATCACCGCACCGACGCACAGCAAAAGCAGTATCAAAAGCGCCACAGCCCTTTTTCTGCCAAGCCTTGCCGGCAGGTCTTTTATTTTCATATCTATCATCTTCTTTGTTGTTATCGGCAGCAGATGCCCGATATAATTATATCAAATAGAGGCTGCCAAGTCAACCGCATCACTTTGCCCCTAAAGCAAAAAGCCGCCGGGATAAGCACCCGACAGCTTTATCAGTATTCATATCATCACACCAGCGCCGTTGCAAAGGCAGTCATAAGCGGCAGCGTCGCCATTGAAAGGATAGTCGTCACGGCGAATATCTCAGAGCACCGCTTTGCATTCTTGTCAAACAGCAGCGCAAACATCGTTCCAGTGGTTGCGGCAGGGCAGGCGCAGGCGATGCAGACCACCAGCTCCGGCATGAGGTTTTGCGAGTGCGGCAGAAAGTGTATAAGCACCACAACGCACGCAGGAAGCAGCATAAGCTTGTAAAATGCCGTGAGCATGATGTGCTTGTCGAGCAGCGACTTTAAAAGGTCGCTCTGTGCCGCAGTAGCGCCGGCTATCAGCATTGCAAGGGGAGTGTTCATGTCTGCTATGAACATGAACGCATCTGCCACCACTCCGCCGACGGCAGTCATGTTGGCAAGGCGTATGCCCAGCACATAGAATATCACGCCTATTATGATAGCGATGATAGTAGGCGAGGTGACAGCCTTCTTGAAAGCCGACATATCGTGCTCCTCCTTCATCAGCATATATCCGTGAGTAAATACCAGCAGATTAAAAAGGGTTATGTATGCCGTCAGATACAGCACACCGTCACTGCCGTAAAGGGCGTTTATAAGCGGTATGCCCATAAAGCCGCAGTTTGAGTATATGCAGGAAAACCGCTCGACGGCGTAGTTCTCATTGCTGCTTCTCTTTAGCAGCCCTGCAAGCGGTATCACCACTGCAAAGCTGACAGCCGCCAGCATGAATGACCACAGCAGCCCCTTTAGCCTCTGCGGGTCGTATTCCGACTGGTATGACATGAATATCATCAGCGGGTTTACGATGTTTAATTCCACCGCCGAAAGCTGCTTTGTGCCCGAGGCGGTTATTATTTTTCTCTTGTAGCATACAGCGCCTATTATCAGTATCACTGACATTATGAGCACCCTCATGCCTATTATTTTTGCGTTATCCAATAGCTGTCACCGTTCCTTTTGTTATTGCCGTTGCCATAAGGCAGTCGCCAGGTTATATTCTACCACATTACAGCATAAAAAACAAGGGCAACACTGCACAATCATTGTGCGTCAGACACGCTGTCAGTTTTTTAGTCAGATCGCCTAAATTTACCGCAGGAATACTATCGTATATTCCGTATACTAAAGTATGCGGAGGTGAATTTGGGTGATATGACGGAAAACCTACAGGTGTATGGCGTGCAAAGGCGCAAGCCGGTGGTTGTGCGGTGTTGCCCAAGAGCAATTTTACGCTTTATACGCCAAAACAAACTACGACCCTGCCTGCCGGATAATGCATTGTGAAAAGCACTAAATCAGCCCTGTCCCATTTGTGATAAATAGCTGATTTATTTCATTTTCTTATATAAATACTGTTAAAACTTGACATATTTTGTTCTTTGTGATAAAATAATAAATGGTTACTTAACTTTTATTTTGCGAGGTGATGACAAGCTATGAGGTCTGTCCTTTCAGGTGCAGATGTACTGGCAGAGCGGTATGCCAGCACTGCTTCCGAGCACGCACAGACGTCGTTCGGCATACTCGGCTGGGTGCTTGTCTGTATCGCCGCACTGATAATTTCAGCCGGGGTGTTCCATGCAATAAGATGCTTTTTGTTTGCATTTATCCTCACCAATAATGATATGAAGATCCGTGAGCACAAGCCGCAGTTTTCAAAAGACGCCCTGCCACGGGGTGACGACGGCAGCCTTAAAAGCTACGAGCAGATAGCAGCGCCGGGGTATTTCAACAAGCGTGTTATACAGGATATGGTCTGCGCTGTAAAGAATGCGTGGAAAAATATCGGCAGCGCCGTGCAGGATTTTTTAAGCAATATAAACTACGCCGAGGGCATCAAAAAGGCCGGAGCGTTCTTGCTGTATACTATAATGATAGCCAGCACGGTGGTCTTCGGCGGTATAGCATCGGCGGCGGTCACGCTTATCATAGCGTTTGGGTATATGCTGCTGTTTTTGGGGTATCATCTGTTCTTTGCAGTGTGTGTCTCGGCTGAGAGGATATTCTTCCGTGTTAGAAAGATATCCTACCGCTGCGATTTCTGCAAGGAGAGCTACCGCCTGCCTGTATACCTCTGCCCCGAGTGCGGCATACCCCACAGGTCGCTGCGGCCGTCGAAATTCGGCGTGTTCCACAGAGTTTGTACCTGCGGCACGCTGCTCCCCTCAACTGCCGTTTCAAAGACCAACGACGGCAAAAAGCGTGAGGAGCTTTCAGCCGTCTGCCCCCAGTGCGCAAGAAGCGATAAGTCAAGGCTTTCACGCCCCCTCGGCATAGCGCTGATAGGCGGCGTTGCAGTCGGCAAGACGACATTCAAGACGGCTTTTCTCTATAAGTTCATAAACGAGGATGCCGTGAGGTTCAATATCGAAACAGAGTTCCCCGATGAAGCGACGGAGTTCAATTTCGGCGAGATAGAAAAGAGCTTCAAGGGTATGCGCCCGATAACGGCTACCAAGCCGGGGCAGGAATATGACGTCGTGTCGTTCAATTTCTTTATCGACCATAAAAGACTCGACATCAAGCGCTATCTGCACCTTTACGATATGCCGGGCGAGGTTTTCGAGACAAACAACTCAAAGGAGCGCCTGCGCCACTTTGCATTCAGCGAGGGCGTGGTGTTCGTGGTAGACCCCTACTCTATGCAGTCGGTCATAGACAATTCCGACGGGCTTGGCAGCATGGATATAGGGCATATGGATTTTGACGTGCTGATACAGGTGTTCCTCGAAACGCTCAGCGGCCTTCAGAATATCAAAAAGGAAGGCGGCAAATATATCCTGCCGATAGCTGTTGCTATAAACAAGGTAGATACACCGCAGCTCAAATCGCTCATAGGCTCTATCGCCATCGCAAAGCTGCAAAAGGCAGATCCCGAGACATATAAGGAAAAGTTCGACACTATGGATTACCTCTGCCGCTCTTTCCTTGTATCAAACGACAAGAGCAACGCAGTCATGCTGCTTGACCAGAATTTCAAGCACGTTCATTTCTTCTCCTGCTCGTCTATGGGCTATGTGCCAAAGGACGCAGTGGCAAGGTTCGTGCCGGAAAACGTGACCAACATAGTCCACTGGCTGCTCACACGCTCAGACAAGGCTCTCGGCACCGTGTGGCGTGACGAGCCGGTAAATGATATGACAGAAAAGCATAAGCAGGTCTGGGCAGAGCACCGGGGCGATTATGCAAAGTATATCGAGAGCGATATTTAGACCGAAAGGAGTAAAGCTCTATGGATGAGATAAATGAGATAGTTTTCCCCCCCGAAGAAGCAGAGGATATCCCGGAGCAGCAGCCCGTGGAGGCTGTCACCGGGCCGGCTGATGATACTGCTGTAAATGAAACAGCTGAGCCTGACGAGCCCAATGAGCCCGACGTATTGTCCGAGCTTTCTGACAGGATAAGCGAGCAGTCATCGCAGATAGCAAAGCTCACAGAGCTTATAGAAAAGCTGTCCTCACAGGTAGCAGCAGGCAACAAGGCGATAGCCGTGCATGAGGAGATAGAGCGGAACTTGAATAACGAGCTCCAGCGCTACAAAAACGATTTTTACGACAAGCTCGCAACGCCGTTCCTGATGCAGTTTATAGGGCTTTATATCGACCTGAGCGAAGAAATGGCTGAGATAAAAGAGGAGCACGATGCTGCCCCTGAAAAGGAATATCTTAAGACCCAGCTCGACAGTCTTGGCTACTACGCCGACTCGGTAAAGGGTGCGCTTATAAACAACGGCGTCGAGATAAAGACCCCTGAGCCCGGCAGCAGCTATGACTACAAGGAGCAGCGCATCTCAAAGACAATACCCACCGACGATGAGACACTTCGTGACTGCGTGGCCGAGGCAAGGTCTGACGCATTCATCTACAACGGAAAAGTTCTGCGCCCTGCAAAGGTCGTAGTGTATAAAGTTTAGGAGGAAAAGAAAATGGCTGAAAAATATGTATTTGGTATCGACCTTGGCACGACATATTCCTGCATAGGTTATTTTGATGAGAACGGGCAGTGTGTCACCTGCCAGAGCTTAGAGGGCGAATCGACTATCCCCTCAGTCGTCAGAATGGAGCCCGGCTCTGACCCGATAGTGGGCAATGCCGCAAAGAACACGGCTATCCTTTACCCCGAGCTGACTATACAGTTTGTAAAGTCGAGGATAGGCATCGACCAGTCGTTTGCCTACGGCCCCGACCAGAGCTACACCACCACCCCTGTTGATGTCTCCGCTGAGATACTCAAAAAGATAGCCAACGACGGCTCGGTATACACCAATTCAGACGTAAAGCGTGTTGTCATAACCGTTCCTGCATATTTCGGCGACAGCGAGAAGCGTGCGACCAAGGAGGCAGGCGAGAAAGCAGGCCTTGATGTGCTCGGTATCATCGAGGAGCCTACTGCTGCGGCTATATATTACGGCATGAACAAATCAGAGCAGGCAGAGAATGTTATCGTCTTCGACCTGGGCGGCGGCACATTCGATGTAACTGCAATGGAGATAAAGGATAAGAGCTTTCGCACTATCACCACCGAGGGCGACCACGACCTCGGCGGCAAGAACTGGGACGTGGCCCTCATCGACCTCGTAAAGGAAAAGTTCCGTGAGGAGACCGGCTTTGATGACGAATACGACCCCGATATTGAGCAGGACCTTCTCATCGCCTGCGAGGAGGCCAAGAAGATACTCACTCAGGCTGAGAGCACGGTAGTTCCTGTCAAGGTTGACCGTCAGTACAAGGCTGCTATAAACATCACAAGGCAGGAATTTGACGATGCAACATCGAGCCTGCTCGAAAGTGCGGTATCCCTCACAAAGAAGGTCATCGACAGAGTTGACCTGCCGCTTACAAAGATACTTCTCGTCGGCGGCTCGACATATATGCCGCAGGTGAGAAGGGCGATAGAGGAAAACTTCCCGCAGCTTGAGATATTCTTCAACGAGCCCAACACTGCCGTTGCAAAGGGCGCATCTATATATGCATTTATGAAGTATATCCAGGGCGTTGAGTTCGGCGAGAGCGGCGAAGCCCCCGAGGGCAGCGTGCCGGGCGACACAGCTACACTTCCTACCGAGAAGATAGAGACTTACGAGAATATCGCCACGCTCCCCGGCATCATGGCAAAGCTGCCGTCAAAGATAATCACAGTCGCCAACAAGAGCTTAGGCATACGCATCTACTTAAACGGCGAGCTTAAGATAAACAACCTCATAATGAAGGACACCGAGCTGCCTGTTTCCGTCTCCGAGACATACGGAACTAACGAGGACAACGCAAAGCTCATTCCGATAGACCTTTTCCAGGTAAATAACTTTGAAAAATACTATGACGTTGACAAGGACCTGCAGATAGGCACAGCCATGCTCGAGCTTGACGGCACACTGCCGAAAAACTCGCCTATCGAAGTCACACTCTCGCTCGCAGAGGACGGCTGCGTACACGTCATAGGCAAGGACCTTACGCATAATGCGATGATAGAGGCCGACATCGTCAGCGACGCTGTGGAGCAAAGAAGCTGATGTTCACCGACGGCCTGACAGTAGGTATCGACCTCGGCACGACCTATTCTGTGGTGGCGTATATCGACCCTGCCACAAAAACGCCTGTCGTCATACCAAACAAGCTCGGCCAGAGGACTACCCCCTCAGTCGTAGCTTTTTCACCTGACGGGAGCGTTATCATCGGCAGCGATGCCAAGACACGCTCGGAAATGTCAGACCCCAACACCGCATCATTCTACAAGCTCGAAATGGGCAGCCGGAGCTACAAGGTGAGCTTTTTCGGCGAGGATATGGATGCATCGTGCATCTCGGGCAAGTTTTTGCGTGAGCTTATATCCCAGTGCGAGAAAAGTGTCGGCAGGAACATAAAAAGAGCCGTGATAACCGTGCCTGCGTACTTTGAAGACCCCGAGCGCAACGCTACTATCCGGGCAGGCAAGCAGGCAGGCTTAGAGGTGATAGGCGTTATAAACGAGCCTACAGCCGCAGCGATAGCCTACGGCCTTAAGGATACGCCGCAGGCAAGGAAAATACTCATATACGATCTTGGCGGCGGTACGTTTGACGTTACCGTCGCAGATGTCTCACATGATTCGATAAAGGTCATAGCAAGCGCCGGCAACCACTATCTCGGCGGCAAGAACTGGGACGAGGTGATATGCACCTGGCTGTGCGAGCAGTTTGAGGAGGAGTTCGGCGCTGACCCGTCGGAGGACAAGGAGACCTATAACTCGCTCATGGTCAAGGCCGAGAAGGCCAAAAAGCTGCTGTCATCGTCTGAGTATGCAGATGTGACAGTCTCCTATGAGGGCGGCAGCGGTAAATACCGCCTGACCGAGAGCATATTCAGGGAGCTGTCAGCAGACCTGCTCGATATCACCCACAAGACGATATCACGAATGTTTGACGACACAGGGCTCAGGTGGACGGATATCGGCGGCGTTATACTCGTAGGCGGCTCGACCAAGATGAAAATGGTGCCCGACTACATAAGGCGCATGACCGGCAGAGAGCCGCAAAAGGGCGTTGACGCTGATGAGGCGGTGGCGATAGGTGCTGCCATACAGGCTCAGACAGAGGAATACTGCGCTGTGAAGACTCTGGGGTCGCTCAGCGTTCAGCCGAGAGGATTTCTTACAGGGCAGGACAGAAGCGCATATGATATGTCGCTGCTGCGTGGTGCGAAATTCATAAGCGACGTGACTGCGCACTCGCTCGGAATGATATCCGTAAGCGAAGACGGCAGGCGCTTTGTCAATGACATCATGATAAAAAAGAACACCCCCCTTAGCAAAGCAAAGGTCGTCAAGCGGCGTGAGCTGCCGGTGTCTATGAGCGGCAACGAGCTGGAGATATATCTCTTGCAGGGCGACTCGCAAAGGCCGTCAGACTGCACGGCAGCTAAAAAGTATGTTTTCAGCGGCGTTGGCTACGTCCCCGGAGGGAAGACGCTCCTTGACATAACCTACCGCTACACGGTAGACGGCACTATCGACATAACAGCCGTGCAGACAGAGACAGGGCGGCAGCTTTTAAGGCGTGAGGAGCCGGTGCCTGATGATATGAGCTGGACAGACGGCGTGCCTGAGAGCAGTATGCTCACACCGATCGCCAAAAACGACGGCGTGCTCTATCTTGCGCTCGACCTTTCGGGCAGCATGGAGGGAGGGCCGCTGCAAATGGCAAAGGACGCCATGAAGGATTTCGTCGAGCAGTTTGACACCGACCGCATAAACATAGGCATCGCCTGCTTTGCCGAAAAAGCAAAGATAAGGCTCGATGCGACGTGGGATAAAAAAGCTATAAGAAAAGCTATCGACAGCATAGACAAGAAGACAGACCTCGGGCGTGGCACCAACGCCGAGCCGCTGACAGTCATGCTGCCGAGGATAAGAAAATACAGCTACTCCGGCTTCAAATACGCCGTGATACTCACCGACGGCAGCTGGTACGACGGCGCAGACCTGAAGGCGCTCAGGCTCAAGGAGGAGTATGTGCGAAACGGCATAGAGATAGTCGCCCTCGGCTTCGGAAAAGCGAAGTACGGCTTTTTAAGGGAGCTGTCTACCCGTGAGGACTTAGCAGAGGTCGAGGATATAGCAGGCCTTGACCGCATGATGCTGAGGATAGCAAAGATCATACAGCAGTAAGACTCTGATAAAGAAGGATACTTATGGAGAACTATTATCTTGTAATTGAATTGCCGATAGAAAAGCAGGTGTCTGACATGGCCGCTGTCACCAACGCTCTTGACAAGAAGCAGCGTGAGTGGAACAGCTCTAACAACACGCAGGTGAAGGCTAAGATCACACAGTTCATCACCTCGGGCGTTATCAGGGAAGCAGCAGCCGACAAGGCCGTCTGGAGCAATGTGTACAAGGAGGCCAAAGAGACAGTCGAGAACGACCTCGGCAACAGGCTCTCGATTGTTGCGGCATCGCTCGGCGGCGTGCTATCGCAGGAGGATATAGAAAATATCCTCGGCAAGTATAAGTATAAAAAGTCTGTCAGCTTGAAATACGCCGAGGGCATAGCCGAAAGGCTCGGCATATCGCTCGGCGGCAAAGAGGCAGAGCAGGAGCAGCAGGCAAAAAGGCGCATAACTCTCAAAGACTATGAGCCCGAGAGCCATGTGAGATTTTCCGCCCCTGCAAAGCAGCTGCAGATAGTTGGCTGTGCCGATTACTATGAGTTTTTGAGAAAGTATTCCCGTTTGTCAGACCTTCCGTGCAAGAGTGTTGCCTTCTCGCAGCATACCGACAGCAGAAAGTGCGCTGCCGCTGCAAGGGATATCGAAAAGGCCTGGAGCGGCAAAAAGGAAGACAGCGAAAAGTCGGCAGTTGACAAGGTGTGCGACCAGATAGCACGCTTTGACAGCGGCGATAAGGCAAGCTCGCAGGAGAATTATAATAAGTATCTCGTGTGGCACGCAATAAAGGATATATTCTCTGACTTCTGGAGCGCCATGTCGCTTGTCGAGGAGTCAAAAAGGGCGATAGATGCCAAGGTCAAGGCAGACATGATAACACGCCTTACCGAGGTGACAGCCGACAGGGAGGCATCCACCCAGCTACTTGAAGAATACTGCGAGGAAAAGAAGATAACCCTGCAAAAGCCGCTGCCGAGCGTCGGTGTGTGCCCGTTTTGCGAGAATACGTTTGATAAGTCAGGCGGCACTCCCGAGCGCTGCCCCAGCTGCAACAGGAGCTTTATGCTCGTCTGCCCCAGGTGCGGGCGGCAGGTCAATTACGCCGGCAAGCGTGAATGCTGCGGCTTCAATTTCGATATCTACCCGATGATAGAGCGCCTGTGCGCCGATGCCGAGAGCTTTGCAAGGTCGCTCGACATAGAGTATGCCGAGAGCCTGCTTGCCGATGCCGACAGGCTGTGGAAGGGCTTTCCGCAGACAGCGCAGGTGCGTGCGGTCATTGATGCAAATAAAAAGCTCGCCGACTCGCTGCTGCAAAGCCTTAACAGCGCTATCAGCGAGCACCGTGTCTACTCTGCGGCAAGAGAGTATGAAGCACTTAAGACCAAGCTCCCGGGGTATTCAGACCCGGTGCTTGAAAACAAGATAAACGACCAGATATCCGAGGCAGAGCGGCTCTTTGAGCAGTATAAGGAGCAGACTTCAAACGCAGGGCGGCTGAGGCTGCTTATGCAGATATCTGCGATTGCGGCCGACTTTCCGGATATCGACAGCCTTTTCGGCGAGATGCCGCTCTCGCAGGTGGCAAGAGTGACAGCCGAAGCCGAGCAGAGCAGCGGCAGGATAAGCGTAAAGTGGGACTGCCAGAACGAGCCCGGCACTGCGGAATACATTGTGCTCAGAAAGGCCGACTCGCCCCCGGTGAGCGCTGACGACGGCGGCGCAGAGGTCGCTGCATGCACCTCTGAAAGAGCCTTTTCCGACGGCGGTGCGCAGACAGGGCAGGTGTATTACTACGCCGTGTATGCCGCAAGAGGCAGCAGAAAGAGCAGGCTGTGTGCCTGCCGTGAGCCGGCAGTGCTTTTCCCGAGGATAAAGGAGCTGACTACCGTCTGCGGCGAGAGCACAGTCGAAGTCTCCTGGGAGGGCAGCAGCGGCAGTACCCAGTGCGAGGTCTTCCGCCTTGACCACGGCAGCGAAAAGCGCTACGGTGAGGGCGTGCGTGTAATAGATGTCTACGACGGCGGCTTTAAAGACACAGGGCTTTGCGTCGGCACGAGGTATTTTTATAATATCTTCTTCACCGTGCGCTCGCAGGGCGAGAGCTTTTGCAGCGAGCCTGTGTGCTGTTCGGGCTTCACGGTAAAGATGAGCAGCCCGGTGAGCTTTGATGCGATATGCGCTGAGAACGGCATATACGATATCACCGTGACAGACGGCATCGAGCACGGCAGCGATATCAGCTTCTGGCTGTGCGAGAGCAGATGCTTTGCAAAGGGCAGCTCCGTGCCGCTCATGCAGCTGTCAAAGCGGCTTGATATCAGGCGTGTTCACGCAGACGAGATAATCCCCGGCAAATACTCGGTGCCGATAGACAAGGACGACAGCGGCTATCTGTATGCCGTGAGCGTGCGAAACAATATGGCGGTAATGGGGGATAACATCTTTGCGGAGAACCTGCCCCTCATACCTGTAAAGCATCTCAGAAACGACAGCACGTCGCTTCATATCGAGCTTGAACAGTTCCCGAAGAATGCCGATATGCTCTTTGTCATATACCGCTTTGACGGCTACCCCGAGAGCATAAGCGACGGCACAAAACTCAGGATAAACCGCTCGGCCTACGAGCGTGAGAATATAATCATCAAGAGCCTTGAGGAGCGTGACTACTATATCAGCGGCTTTGTAAGGACAGGCGGCGAGGAGAGCACAGTCTTCCGTGCGCTGTATAAAAACAGCGGCAGGACAGAGCTTATATACTCCTTCTCGTACAACGTTATATCAGGGCTCAGGCTCAATGTCAGATTTATCGAGGAAAACGAGCTGCCGGAGCTTTCGGTGCGCTTTCTTATGGGCGCAATACCGGTTAACGACGACCTCGGCGCAGAGCTCTGCACAGTGCCTGCCGTGAGTGAAAAGGCAAAGAGCTTTTGTATAAACCTATCAAAGCTGTGCGATGTAAAGCTGCATGACAATATGTATGCCAAGGTGTTTGTAAAAGACCCGAAGGAGAAGGGGCGCTATCTGCCTCTGCTCGATGAGGGAAAAAGCCCCAAGCTAAAGGGTCGATGACAAGGAGAAGTGTGATCTTATGGCATTATTCAGACAAACTATATGCCCCTACTGCTATAATAAATTTGCGCCGTCTAAGATAGAGTGGCGGTGTAACTCGGGCAGGTGCAAAAGCCCCGATAAGCTCGAGGAGGATACACGCTACAGCGAGTATCACGATGTACACGGCTCGGCAGCAAGGCGTATGCCGCATATCATAAACGACCCCAAGCCCAAAAACGGCTTTGTGGTGTGCGATAAGTGCGGCGATAACTCAAATATGAAGATATGCCCTGTCTGCCACAGTGCGCTGCCGAAGACAGATGAGAATATCATCATATCCATAGTCGGTGCGACAGGCACAGGCAAGAGTTATTTCGTAGGCACGCTCTTAAAACAGCTGCGTGCTAAGCTCAATGCCTTCGGGTGCAGCATACAGTTCACCACCACCGAGGCAAGAGAGATGTATGAAAACAAGTTTGAGAAAAACTTTGCGCAGGGCGTGCCTATCCCTGCGACAAAGCCGCCGGCTGAGAATATAAACATCGTCGGCGCAAACCTGCCTATCCTCTGCGACCTGACAGACAGGAAGCTCAGAAAGCGCACATTCACATTCTTCGATGCGGCAGGCGAGAACTTTGAAAACGAGAGCATCATGAGATATGTTGCCCCCTATATAAGCCATTCGAGCGCTATAATACTGCTGCTCGACCCGACGCAGATACCATATGTCAACAGCACCCTGCGTGAGGAGAACCGGGGGCTCAGGCTGAGGGAGACTGACAGAGATGTGTCGTATGAGACGATACTGCAAAACACCATTGAAGTTATTCATAACCACACACGCTCTACAGGCAGGATAAAGATACCTCTCGCAGTCGGCTTTTCAAAGTGGGATCTGATAGAGAATTCCCCCATGCTCCGCCCCGACGAGGGCAGCAGCATATTGCAGCCAAGCCCCCACTTTTCAAAGGGCTTTCAGAAAATGGACTGCGAGAATGTAAATTTGGAGATAGAAGGTCTGCTCGCAGCGTGGGGATATGAAAACTTCATCGTCACGCTAAGACAGAATTTCACAAACGTCAATTTCTTTGCTTTCTCGGCAATAGGCGCTGATGTAGACGAGCGGGGCAATGTCCCGGCGATAGTTCCCAAGCGTGTTGAGGATCCGTTCCTGTGGCTGCTCAACGAGCTTGGCATAATTGTAAGATAAGGCGGCACACGCTAAATGCTGTGCTGCCGTGATGTTTCCGACCTATACAAAAAGGTGATAACATGAATATCGAACAGGCAATTTACACTCATACAAAGGTGCGGCGTGATACCCGTTCCACAGGGTTCGGGTATTATTCGACCACCCCCGGCATGGAGAGGCTGCTTCATGACAGCAGCAGGCTCGCAGCTGTGTCTTCAGGCTATATCTCGCCGAGAAATTCCGACTGCTGGTGGGAAAAGGACGAGCAGGAGCTTAGCAAGCGTGACGAGATAGAAGCAAAGCGTATAAGGGAGCATCACCCTGTCTGCTTTGGATACACCACGGCAGATGCCGGCGGCAAAGAGCTTGCAGCGCTTACCTTCGGCAGGAACTTAGGCCGTGACCTTTCGCCGCTCACCCGTGACGGCAATATACTTGTAAACACCCTTGTGCTGCCGGCTGACGAGCTTGAAGGCTACCCGTATGAATACTGCGGCAGCCGTGAGCTGTTTGTAGACTTCGAGCGCAGCTTTTTCCTTAATGCCCCCGACGAGCCTGCACCTTTCCTTACACCCCCTGCAAGCATTACGCCCGGCGACGCTGCCCCGACAGCAGAGGATATAGAGAGCTTTCTGGAGGAGGAAGACCGCCTGCCGGCTCTCTGCTCGATGATCGGCTCACTGATGCAGATAAACGACGGCGGCGACCTTAAGCGCATGATAGTGTGCGACAAAAAGGAAAACATCATCTTCTGGATAGCCGCACTGTCGCTCGTGTTCCCGGCCGAGACTGCAAAGCGCTTTACCTTCAGGACATATAGCTTTTTCGGCTGTAATTCCGATGATTTCTCGGCGGTGTATGACGACGTGATGTTCTGCGGCGCATATACCCCCTCGGTCAACGGCGACCCCAAGTCGTCAAGAGCCACCAACTACAGCTTTGCCTATGAACGTGATAACCCTGCATCGGCTGTGTTTGATCTTGAACATGGCTATGTACACGACAGCGGCGACAGCTGCGCATATTTCAGCACCTTCATAGAGAGCGCATTCAGCACTGATATGCGTATACTTAAAAGCTACCACGATTTCATCGTCAGCAAAACGACCTGCCGCTCGCTCGGCAGCGACTACGCAAAGGGCTACAGCTGCTATACCATATTCCAGCTCAGAAATGAGCACAGCCTTAAATACCTGCCCGATGCATTTGACTTTGCACTTAAATATATGGACGCAGATGCGCTCCGCCAGCTGCTTGGCATAGCATTTGCCTGTACGATAGACGCAGGCAGGGAGGGCGCTTCATTTGCCGATATACTCAGCGTTTCGCAGCAGGGTATCGAAAACGGCAAGGTGGACGAGGAGTATGTAAAGACCCACTATATCTCCTTCCTTATAAGCCTTATCACGACTAAGGGCACGGCGTGCGACGATTACTACAGGCTCAAAGAGCAGATAGCCTGCCTGTTTGAGCGCAGCAGCGAGAGCATCGGCCAGGCGCTCGTGACGGCATTCACGGTCGAGGGCATATTGCAGATGACACCTGCCGAGGACTCCGGCTGGAAGTTCACAGAGCTTGCCGACTGCATCTACAGGAGCCTTTGCGACAGCAGCCGTTTCTACGGCACAGATGAGGAGCTTATCGAGGCTTTTGATGACCTCGCACTCAAGCAGCTGTTCTTTGTAAGCGGCGACAGCAGGCGGAAGGTGATAGACGGCTTTGCCGAAATGCTCGAAGCCCCGGCTGACAAAGCGGCATTCCTGGAGGATATGTACCTAAAATCTATGCACCGCCCCGATATATGCCCGGAGATAATAAGAAGCACAGCCGCACTCTGCATAAACGATACGTCTGCCGAGATGATACACCATGCGGCGGCTTTTGCCGGCAGGGTCGGCGAGCGTGAAAGGCTTTGCGCCTGTATCCTGCAAGCCCCGTCACTCCCTGACGAGGCGGCAGAAAGGGCAGAGGTGTTTGAAAGGATAGTCTGCCGCTCAGACGGAATACTTGATGACTGCTTTGATATGTTCATCACCGACCTTGAAGAGCATATCGACGGCGGCGAGCCCAGCTGTGAGGGGATATATCTTGTCTTCTCCTTTGCAAGGCGCTGCGGCAAGACAGACTGTGTCGATATGGCACTGCTTTGCGCAGACTACTACAGCATCGCCGCAAAGGAATACGGCGCATACGGTCTTACAGGCCGTCCGGCGCTGCACCTGCTTGAAATGGCATCAGAGCTTGAATACCCTCAGGAGGAGCTGAGAGGGCACCTTGGCAATATGGTCACGCTGCTGTTTGTCAGCCGCTATGCCGACGAGCCAGACGTGCGCAGAATGTGCCTTGCGCCAAGCTCGATAATGAAGATAAACTTTGATATTTTAGAAAAGCCCGGCAGAAGCGAGTGCATAAGAGTGCTCGGCGGCGCTTTTGCACTGAGGAGCATAACCATCGGCACGGCGCTCGAGGTAAATTATGATATGTTCGTCGATACAAAGGACGCAAGCAGCGAGGAAATACTCAGCGATGTATTTTTAGAGTGGATAACCGTGCTCGCAGAGCGTGGCGGCAAGAATGCGCCGGTGCTCATAGGCGAGACACTTGCAATGTCGGTAAAGGAATGTAAGCTCGATGCAAGGGCTGTCGGAAGGCTGCTCTCGGAGTTTCGGGTAAAGCTCGCCGATGTAAGGCGCAGCACGCAAAGCCCCGAGGTGATGCAGTATATCTCAAAAAACTGCGATGACCCACAGGAGCGTAAAGCAGACCTTAACAAACTTATGAACGATATAGAAGGCAGCGCAGCCGGCAGAAAGCCGTCCTTCCACTTCGGTAAAAAGCACTGACCTTCCGGGCGGCGAGGCTGCCTGCGACCCAATGAACGGAGGCGCATGATGAAAAGAGCGTCAGCAAAGATACTTATACTTATTCTTCCGGTGATGCTGCTGATGTCGTCATTTTGCAGAATCGGCTGTAAGGCCGGGCAGGTGATGACGGCTGTGCCTGACGATGCGGTGCAGCTTGGCGGGCATTACTATAAAATATATGATGACCTCGCAGGCTTCAAAAAAGCCACAGCCGACAAGGCAGAGAAGTTCTGCGAAAAGCGTGGCGGCCACCTCGCTACGATAACCTCCGAGGAGGAAGACGAGCTGCTTCATGACCTCTGCGTGGATGAGGGGTATAGCAATGTCTTCTTTGGCCTTACCATGACCGACGGCAAGTGGAAGTGGGCAAACGGCGAAAAGTCAAGCTACACAAACTGGGCTTCCGATAAGCAGGGCGGCAAGTCGGGCAGCGTGGCACAGTATTCTGATGATTTTGAAGACGGCTCGTGGAAAAGCGGCACCTTCGGCAAGGACGGCACTGCGTATATCTGCGAGTGGGACAGCGGCACCAAGGTCTCGGACTTTTCGTCAGAAAAGGGCGAGGAGTGGGTCGAGAACGGCAAGAGCAAGCGCCTTGGCAAAAGCTATTATATGGTGTTTGATATCCATCTCGAACGTGGCGATGCATCAAAGCTATGCAAGAGCTTAGGCGGCCACCTTGCCTGCGTAAACAACAAGGACGAGCAGAAGTTTGTAAATGACCTGATAGACAAAAACGGCAGCAGCAATATGTACTGGATAGGCGCTCTGCTCGCCAAGGACGGCTGGACGTGGGAAAACGGCGACAGTATGGAGCGTTTTCACGACTGGACAACTAAAAAGCCCAACAACAAAGACAATGATGCGTATTTTGCAGCCATAAACAATAGCCTTGATAAGTACGATAAGGGGCGCTGGGTCGCACAGACCTATTCGGGCTCTCAAAGCTCCGAGGCGGAAAACTGCATAAACTTCGGCTTTGTCTGCGAGTGGGAGACAGTGTGTGTGTCTGAGGCAGGCGAGTTTGTGACCCATTCCGGCGGCGAGTGGCAGGTGTTGTCTGAGAGCAGCTGTGTCAATTCCGGCAGGCGTGTAAAATACTGCGAGCGCTGCGGCGGCATAGCTAAGGACGAGGAGATACCTGCCGAGGGGCATGAGTTTGCCGAGAAAAAGCTGCTTGTCCCCGGCTATACAGAGCTTGTCTGCGTCAAGTGCTCAGAGCGCTCACGCAAGATAAACAGCCGCAGGATATGGATACTGCCGGTAATGGTCATCATCTATCTCCTTGTGGTCGCAGCGTATATGACGGCACGCTCTGACTTTGAGCGCTACGCCAGGTCAAAGGGCATCGAGATACAGACAAAACGTGTGAAGTGGTGGGTGTTTGCCATTCCGCCGGCGGCGTATCTGCTGCTTCTCGGGATAATGTATATAGCAACAGGATAGTTTTTGTATTTTCTCTGCACCCGATAGAGCATTTTGGGGGTATTACTTATGAAAGACCCCAAAAACAAAACCTTAGAAGGAGTGTATCAATATGCCAAAGCCAATAAACAGCTTTTTACAGGAACTCAAAGCATTAAAGAAGAACGTCAAGGGTAATGACCTGCTTACACAAAGTGTAGATAAGCTCATCAAGCATTGCGACAAGAACAAGGAATACGATGATATCACATTCCTCAATAAAGACCTCAGCACAGCAGGCTATACCAGGAAGGACGACGAGAAGAAAAAGCAGATGATAGCAGCAGCGTTTATCGAGAGAGTTATCCTTCTCAACCAGCTTCAGGAGGCATCAGGCAATATGCTTGACCCCGAAGTAAAGGACCATGTCGATCAGGTAGTGCAGAACAACACCTTGTCAGAAGATGAGATAAAGATGCTTCAGAACTACGAGAACGAGCTTGCTGAAAAGCAGGTCGATGATATGTCTACCCTCGATACCGAAATGAAGGAGATAAACAAGATAAACGGTGCTATCTCAGAGATAGACATCAAGGAATGCCCTCCCGGCACAGACCCTGCTCAGTTCCAGAAGGACACGGCTGAAGATTTTGCCGATGCAAAGAAACTGGTCGAAGATCAGATAGCCAAGGCACTCGCTGTAAAGACTATCGGCAGAACGATAAAGAGCTATCAGGCAGCAGATGGAACTATGACTGTCGAGGAAAGAAAAGAGCTTGAAAAGGATATGTACGGCGAGAACGGCGCAAATATCGAAGCTGCCGCCAATGATATCAAGACAAGAGATGATTTCCAGAGAATGATGAGCGATGTCAAGAGCTGGACGGATCTTAAGATAATGACCCAGGAGGTGCAGGGTGTCGGCAACCGTATCTTCAAGCGCCTTGCAGACACTGCAAAGACCATGATAAACGAGCAGGCTATACAGGAGAACGCCCCTGAGCGTGCAAGTACCTTGGAGCATCATATGGAGCATCAGATGACATGATATGAGCGCACAGCATGATATGATATAGGTAAAAACAGGCAGGGCATAGGCTCTGCCTGCTTTGTATCGTGTCTGTTGACCTCGACCGGGGATTTTCTGATAAACGAGCCGCAGATCATCATTCCGATGCTTAAGGCAATACCGCACGACCATTGTGTGTCAGATGCGCAGTCGGATTTTTCGTCAGATTGCATAGAAAATTCGCAGGCATACTACCGTATGGCAAGAATTTTCTGTGTGATATGACGGAAAATCCGCAAGTAGATGGCACACAATGGTATCCGTCGGTGGTTGTGCGGTATTGCCTTAAGAGCTTTGTTGGATAAAGCTACAGTAAAATCGTAAAAATCTACGCCGCTTCTGATAAGTGAATAAAACATGACCGCACCCGTTTTTTTTACGAGTGCGGTCTGATTTTTTATGTTATTTCAGCGTTACCTTCCACCCGGCAAGATACTGCTTTAACAGTATTCCGTCCTTGAGATCTATCACGCCGTCACCGTTAACATCGGAATTTGTCTTGTTGACAGCCACCTTCCAGCCGGCAAGATGCTGCTGTAAGAGCAGGCCGTCCTTTAAGTCTACAGTCTTGTCGCCGTTAACATCGCCCGGTATCTTCGCCGGAGCCGTCACAGGATAAGCCTTGGAAAGAGCCTTGAGGTAGCTCGGGTAAGCAACTGTCAGGCTGTTTCGCTGTATCATGCCGAAGTTCTCCTCGCCGACACCGTACAGATTGTTGTCCCATAGATATACAGGTATGCCGAGAGCCTTTGCCTTCGAGGTGTAGTCCTCTGCCCACTTGCAGCGCTCAGAGTCGTTGTTCTTGTTCGTTGCACCGAACTCGCCTATGTAGCAGACCATGCCCTTGTCGAGCACCTTGCTCTTTACCTGTGAGAAGAACCAGTCAAGCTGGCTTTTGATGCTGTCGTTGTATACGGATACTGCGCCTTCCCATTCCTTGGTGTTCATGGCGAAGTCATATGGCGTGTATGCGTGAATGGATACGCCTGTCATGCTGCTGCTGTCATTTGGCAGTCTGAAGCCTGCAACAGTCGCACCGTCAAGCGATGCATCATAGCCCGGGCACATTATGAGCCTTGTCTTGTTGTTGCCGCCCGATGCTCTTATCACATCTACTGCGTCCTGATTGAGAGTGTTTATAACGCCTACAGCTTCCTGTACGTTAGACGGCGGATTGTCCACCGGGAACCACCATTCTTCGCCCGTGCCCTTAAGTCTCGGCTCGTTGAGCGTTTCAAATACAAGGTGCTCGTCGTAGTTTTTGAATGTCTCGCTCACCTGTGTCCATACGCTCTTGACAAACGCTTCGGAAACGTCCTTGTGCGCATTGTCCGGGTAGAAGTAATTGCCGTCGCTCTTTACCTCGTTGTCGTGGTGGATGTTTATGATGACGTACATTCCCTCATTGTATGCGTAGTCAACTACCTCCTTGACCCTTTTCATGTATGAGGCGGATATCTTGTGGCTGCTGTCCATGTGATAGCCCCAGGTCACAGGTATTCGTATGCTTGAAAACCCCTGCGAGTGTACGAACTCTATAAGGTCTTTAGTTATCTTCGGGTTGCTCCAGTTTTCCTCGGAGTTGTCGCCCGGGCCTGTCGAATCGAGCGAGTTGCCAAGGTTCCAGCCGAGCCCCATTTCGTATAGTATCTGTGAAGCGGTCTTGTTGGCAGCATCAGCCTTTGTCACAGGCATCGCAGGAATGGCCGCCGCAGCTATAGCCGCCGCCGAGATAAGTGCGGTCAGCTTTTTGAATAACTTCATGCATATTCCCCTTTCGGTGTGGTGTTTTGCATATTGATTATATCATAAAACCTATTGCTTTTCAATGCCGCCACAGTATTTCGGAGTATTGCATAAATAGGCAGGGGCAGTTTTCGTGACAATTCACAATGCACCGGGGCAAAGAAAAACACGCAGGGTTCAAAACGCTCTCGCCCTGCGTGTCTTTTATATGGCATAATTCTATAGGCAAATCATTATTCGGCGCTGCCGCCGGTGAGCTCAGCCTCCCATTCATCAAAGCGCTTCATGACCTCGTCGTAGGTCTGCCTTGTGATGTCGGGCATATCGTCAAGACCCTTCTTGCCGAGCAGCTCTGCCGCACCGCCGAAGCCCTTGATGATAGAATCCTTGAGCGTTGACAGCTTGCTCGCATCATTCCCTGCAAGCAGCTTTGCCATGTCCATTATCCTCGTGGCAACGCTGTCTACCGACCAGTAGCCGCCGTCCTCGATCGACTTCTGCGCCTCGTCGATGTCCTCCTGCGTGATGTCCGACAGCGAGAGCGTCTTGTCAGGCCCGAAGTATTTGAGCCCTGCCGCCTTGGCCTGCTCGCCGAGCATCTCCTGGATCATCGACTGCATAGCCGCAGCACGCTGCTCCTCCATCTGCTCAACGGTCTTCTGAATGGTCTCTCTGCTGTAGATGCCGCTGTCGCTCTGCACCTGCTCCTCGCTCTTGGTGTAGGTGTCCTGCTTTACTGCCGTGGAGGAAGCCTGTTCCTCGCTCTCGACTTTTTCCTCATACTTTTCATAGTTTGCGAGCGCTTCGCCCGTCTTCATGACAGTGGCCGCATTCGTACTAAAGAATACACCGCCTACCTCCATAAATTTCACCTCCCTGTAAAATCATTGGCATTTTATTCAGTTAACAGTAGTGCTCAACTGTTTACTGTTCTTACATTAAAGACGCCATAGCCTGCGCCATTTCCTCCTCCGGGGTCGGCTCACGGTCATCAGCCGTCGCCATCTGCGACTTGGCCTGCGAAAGCAGAGACTCTGCCGCCGAGACTGATGCTTCGTCTACGTCAAGCCCCTGCGCCTTGCCGGTCTCGCATTCTTTGAGGTCTGATTGTATCTTCGCCATTATCGCCCGTATCTGACTGCGTGTTTTGGCCGCAGCGAGCATTCGTGCGAGCTTCTGTGCGTTTATCGCAACACAGCCGCTTACCTTTTCCGATCCAATGGCCTCGTCGCCGCCCACGTCCTCGGCTTCGCCCTCTGTGGCTTCAAGCGCCTTTGCAGCCTCGCCGAATAGCTTCATGTCCTCCTCGTCAAGGATAAGTACGCCCTTTTGCTGCGCCTCGCTCATGAGTGAAGCAAGCCTGTCGGCAGCCTCAGCGTTCTTCTCACGCACAGCGGAAAGCAGCTTCTCAGCATTCTCCTGCGCCTGCGCACGAAGCTCCTCGTTAAGCTCGTCATTCTTCACAAGGACTGATGCATGGTGCAGGTTTCCCTCGTCGTCAATGAAGTTCTCGCAGTATGTGGTCTTCATTCCGAGCGCCTTTGAAAAGCTCTCGGCAAACGCTGTGGCTTTCTGAATGTCACGCAGCTTTTGCGTGTATGCCGGGTCGCCGGCTGCCTTTTCAAGAAAGCCCTCGCTTACCTTGAAAGCCCAGCGGTCAGCATTGTCGCCGCTGTTGGCAGCGCTCTTTCCTGTAAGCCCCGTGCCGACCGAAAACTTCATGCCGGGGAACTGCTCTTTCAGCCTGTCAAGTGCCGCCGAATAGTCGTTTTGCTGCACAGCCGCACTTTCCTGAAACCTTTCCATACCCTCCGCCGATATCTCGACTGAGTCCTTTACCTCGGTGCCGGACTTGATGTCACCCTTTGCAGCGGTGACTTTAGATAATGCCGCAGCAGAAAACACAGGCCTGCCGCCTGATATGCTGTTTACGTTCATAAAGTCACCCCCTCTGGGGAAAGTGGTTATAACTTACATAATAGTAATCGGCCGGAATATTTAAAATTAAATACCCCAAAAGGCTTTTTCTTGAATTAACCATCTGTTAACTGCTTGCTCATTGTATGCACACATAAGTACACTGTGCCAAAAGGCAGGATTAAAGAATAAACAAAAACAGAGGTATCGCAGCAGCGGTACCTCTTATTCTTTGAACCTGTCAAGTTTTCTGCACACATAAAGTTAATAAAACTATTGATATCAGCCAATAGAAAGCTTTTCATTTCTGAGCTCATATGGCGTTTTTAAGCCGTTTGAGCTGTGATAACGATGTGTGTTGTAAAAGCCAAAGACGTATTCAAATATTTTTAGCTCGGCTTCCTTCCTCGTTTTGAACCTACAGCCATGTACACAGGCATTTTTGACCGTTGCCCAGAAGCTTTCCATAGGTGCATTGTCATATGGCACACCGCTTCGAGACATACTTTGGATCATCTTGTACTTTTGAAGCTTGTTTTTGTATGCATTGGAAGCATATTGCACGCCTCGGTCAGAATGGAACAGCAGTCCTTCGCCCGGCTTGTATTTTTTGAATGCCTGATCAAGCGAATCGATCATCAGTTCCTGCGTGTGTTTGCTGCTAAAGCTTAATCCGACACAATCACGTGCACATAGGTCTATTATCCCTGCTGCGTACAGCCAGCCTTCGTCTGTCCATATGTAAGTGCTGTCTCCGCACCACTTTCGGTTTGGCTTATCAGCATTAAAATTGCGGTCAAGAAGATTTTCTGCAACTTGATACTTGTGCCTGCTGTTGGTCGTTGCCCTATATTTTTTGCATTTTTTCGGGTACATATTTCCTTGACGCATCAGCCTTCCGACTTTCCCCTCACTCATCGGGTATCCGGCTTCTTCAAGTGCTTTTTTCATACGCACTCTGCCATACTCCTCATAGCTTTCAGCGAAGATCGTCTGCATTTTCTCTACAAGCTCCAGATCTTCTTTTTCTTTGTTGCTGTGAGGGTTTTCCTTTCGGTCATAATATGATCTTGTACTTATCCCGAGAGTCTGACATACCAGATTGATCGGATATTTATCCAATCCTCTCGCCCGCAAGTCATCTATCTTTTCTTTGACTCTTGCTCTGCCTGATATGCCGCAACTTTTTTTAAGATCTCTACCTGCATCCTGAGCTTTTCGTTTTCTTTCTTCAATCGCCTAAGTTCTGCATCCTGCGGACGCTGTTTCCCACAGCCTACAAATGCATCCTCGCCGTACTTTCTGTACTCTCTGCGCCATGTGTAGATCGTTTGCTCCGGTATTGCGAATTTTTCGGATAACACTTTCACAGATATGTTATCTTTGAAGTGCAGTTCCATGATCTTAAATTTGAATTCCCGACTGTTTTCTCCATGTGTGCTCATTTGAAGCCAACTCCTTTTTTATATTATATCATTATTAACTTCAAATGTGTAGTTTTATTATACAGGTTCATCTTATTCTTAACTATTCATTATTCACTATTCACTCTTCACTGAGCTGCGCAGCAGCGTTTCAGTGCCTCGGGTTGGCCTTGACGTGAAGTATAGCCTTGGAAATCGCCTGCGTTACCTCGTCAGGGCTCTCGTTTTTGAGCAGAGCCTCAACGTCCGCCTCAGTCGTCACGATGTACTTCGGGCTGACGGTGTTGAGCGCCATTGCCATAGCATCGTTGCGGCATAGCGTGCATGAGCAGCAGCCGAATTTCTTGAGCGCCGCTTCTATCCTGCTTGCCACC
Source organism: Ruminococcus sp. NK3A76 (assembly GCF_000686125.1). Taxonomy (NCBI): domain Bacteria; kingdom Bacillati; phylum Bacillota; class Clostridia; order Eubacteriales; family Oscillospiraceae; genus Ruminococcus; species Ruminococcus sp. NK3A76. Next base: position 2,923,127 of record NZ_JMMA01000002.1, on the reverse strand, counting down.
ATTCGCTCGTGAATGTTTATCACCTTTACTGTCGTGTCAGGCTTTGGCGGCTCGGGCGCAGGGGCAGGTGCCGGTGCAGGTGCCGGAGCCGGTGCAGGCTCGGGCTGCTTCTGGGGCTTTGGTTTGTCTTCTGCGTCGGGTTGTGCGGCAGGCTTTGCTGCTTCCTGCTTGCCGTCCTTCGAGTAGGTGCTTATTATCTCCTCGACATCGGGCGCTTCGGCTTTGGGAGCGCTTTGCTGCTGTTCTTTCCTGGCAGCTTCCTCCTCGGCTTTTTTCATAGCCTCTATCTCCTCCGGGGTGAGGTGCTGCCTTGCAAGCTCCTCTTTTACCTCGGCAGAGCGCTTGTCCCTCTCGTCCTCATACGGGTCAAAGGGCTGCATATTCTTGACATTCGGCGCTACTGTGTGCGCAGAATCTCCCGACGGCATGATCTTTGAGAACATCGCCTGCTTGTTTATATCTTTCCTTGTCTTTGCCATAGTAACACCTCTCTTTCAGGTAACAGGTCACAGGTAACAGGTAACAGGTAAGGTGCGCCCTGCGGGCGCTTATGGCCATTCGGCCTTGTACCCTACAGTATTTCAGATATTAGGTAAACTCTATGCCCTATAAGCCCGAATGGGCATACATCCTGCGTAAGCAGGACACAATACCTGTTACCTGTTACTTGTTACCTGTTACCTGACTAATACGGGTGCTTTACCATACCGTATCTTTCAAGCTCGCTCACCAGCGCTGAGAAGTCCTTCGTGCCGGTGCTGCGCCTTGCGTATTCGGTTATGTCCATTTGTAAAGCCTGCGCTTCGGCGAGAGCGGTCGAGTTTCTTATCACCGTCTCGAAAAGGGGTATGTGCAGCTTCTGGCATATCATCTTTGCCGTGCCGTATACCTCCTTGTGCAGCTTTGAGCGCTTGACGTAGCGGTTTATCAGAACGCCGGCTATCTCTATACCGGGGTTTATCGTGTGCTTGACGTAGTCTATCGTCTCGTAAACGAGGGTAAGACCCTGTAGTGAAAAGATATCCGGCATCATCGGTATGATGACGTAATCGCACGCAGTAAGGGCGTTTACCGTGAGAATGCCAAGCCCCGGCGGTGAATCGACTATGATGTAGTCGTAAAACGCCTGCGCTTCCTTTAAGGCTGTGTATAGCAGGAATTCTCTGTTCTTGCCGGTGTATTCAAGCTCGATGCCCGAGAGGAGTATGTTTGACGGCACGATGTCCGTCATGCTCATTCTCTGTATCGCTTCCTTGACAGTCACATCGCCTTTTATCAGCTCGTATATCGTGGGCTTTGAGTCAGTCTCGGCACCTGTCGAGAAGGAGAGGTTGCCCTGTGGGTCCATGTCAATGGCGAGCACCCTGTAATCCTTCCTTGAAAGTGTGGCGCAAAGGGCATTGACGGTCGTCGTTTTGCCGACACCGCCCTTCTGGGTTATTACGGATATTATCTTTCCCAAGCGCTCTCACTTCCTTTGTGCGGCATTGCCGCAAGATGCAGTTGCCCGGCCTTTTCTGCCGCTTTAACAGCAAAGAAAGGCCGCCTCGTTTATTATAACATAAACGCTGTAAAATTTCAAGGGCAAAACCGCCTTCCGGACAGTTTTGCCGCTGATTTTTTTATTCTTTTTACATTTTTACAAAAGTGTTCCTGTGATATATCAGTATATGCCTTTGCGGTCGTCCCCCTGCGCAGATCCGTGCAACATATTACAGTCAGAATACAAACTCTCCGTATGCACACGGCCTATGCGTGCTCAGTCTTCAAGATGCGATGCAAGCCTTGGTGAGTAGGTGTTTCTGAATTCCTCATACCTGCCCTCGTCTATCGCCTGACGTATCTTCTCGGTGAGCGTGTTGTAGAAATACAGATTGTGCATGACCGCCAGCCTTCCGCCCAGCTGCTCGCCTGCCTTGAACAGATGCCTTACATATGCTCTCGAAAAATTGCGGCATACAGGGCAGTCGCATTCAACGTCTATCGGCCTTGGGTCTGTCTCGTAGCGCCTGTTGGCAACGTGCATGATGCCGTTCCATGTGAAGATAGTTCCGTGCCTTGCGTTTCGTGAGGGCATTACGCAGTCAAACATATCAATTCCACGGTATACGGCTTCTATTATGTTAGAGGGGGTGCCTACACCCATTAAGTACCTCGGCTTGTCCACCGGCATGAATGGCTCTACCTGCTCGATGACGTGATACATCACCTCGGTCGGCTCGCCGACGGCAAGGCCGCCTATTGCAAAGCCTGCGCAGTAGTCAAGCTCTCTTATCACCTTCATGTGCTCTATCCTCAGGTCGTCGTATGTGCAGCCCTGATTTATGCCAAAGAGCATCTGCTCACGGTTTATGGTGCTTTCAAGTGAGTTTAGGCGCTTCATTTCCTTTATGCAGCGTTCGAGCCAGCGTGTCGTGCGCTCGCAGCTTTGCTTTGAGTAGGCGTGCTCGGCCGGGTTCTCAACGCATTCGTCAAAAGCCATTGCGATGGTCGATGCAAGGTGCGACTGTATCTGCATACTCTCCTCAGGCCCCATGAATATCTTGCGCCCGTCAACGTGCGAGTTGAAGTATACGCCTTCTTCCTTGATGCGCCTCAGCTTTGCGAGCGAGAAGACCTGAAATCCGCCGCTGTCTGTGAGTATCGGCTTGTGCCAGTTCATAAACTTTTGAAGGCCGCCCATTTTGTAGATTATCTCATCGCCGGGACGGACGTGCAGGTGATAGGTGTTGCAAAGCTCGACCTGAGTTTTCAGCTCGTTGTTAAGGTCAACGGACGAAACGCCGCCCTTGATAGCCGCCGCCGTGCCGACATTCATAAAAACAGGTGTCTGTATAGTGCCGTGAACAGTTGTAAATTCTCCACGCCTTGCATAGCCGTCTTTTTTGAGAAGTTTAAACATCTTTAGTCTCCCATGTCGTAAAATTTTGAGGTGTCCCTTGTGCGGTATTCGTGCTTTTCGTAGTAGCCCATAAGTCCGCCGATCTCAGAACGCAGGGCTACCATGTATACGTCCTTGTTTTCCTTTTCGCTGTAGAATGTGTGGACGATATTGTTCTTGTTTGACAGCAGAAAGAAATCAACCACCTTGTCTATCATCTTTGCTGAATTCTCGTTGTGGCAGTCGAGCAGGTTCTTGCCGATAAGGTCTTTTCCGCCCCGTTTTGCATACCTTTCGCAGGCGGCAGGGTTCATGTACACTATTTCGTGCCCCGGAGTGCAGACAACTATCGGCGCTGTATCAGCATCAAGTATGGCCTTGTAAAAGGGGAGGAGTTTAAGCTGCTTTTCCTGCTCGGCTTTTGCGGCTTCCTCACGTTCTCTGGATCTTCTGTTAAGCTCGTCTGTTGCCTCTGCACGCCTTTTTGCATCTGCCCACGGGGCAATATCTGCATAGCGCTCGTCAAATACCATATAATAAGGCGGCGTGTAGTAATCATCATCAGCCTCGAACAGGCACCTGCCGCTGCTTATCAGCTTGCCGGCGGCTTCATCGTCTGCTCCGAGCCGGTCGTAAATGTCCTTTGTTATCTCGTAGAGCTGATAAAAGCCCCGAGAGCCCCTCTCGGCGGTAAATGTAAAAGTCTCTTCGTCATAGCAGGCCTTCCAGCCTGTACCTTTTTTAAACTGCATAGCTTGCCTCCTCAGCTGATGAACATACTGTCGCCGAAGGAAAAGAATCTGTATTTCTCCTCGACAGCCACCTTGTATGCGTTCATCGTGTTCTCATACCCCAAGAATGCCGATACGAGCATTATAAGCGTGCTCTCCGGCAGGTGGAAGTTGGTTATCAGCCCGTCGAGCACCTTGAATTCATACCCGGGGTAGATGAATATGTCGGTATACCCCTCGCAGGGCTTTATCTCCTTGTAAAAGGTCGCCACGCTCTCAAGTGTGCGGCAGCTTGTAGTACCAACTGCTATCACACGGCCGCCTGCTGCCTTTGTCTTGTTTATAAGCTCTGCTGTGCGCTCGGGTATCTCGTAATGCTCACGGTGCATCTTGTGGTCGAGCACCCTGTCTTCCTTTACCGGGCGGAATGTGCCAAGCCCGACGTGAAGTGTGACGTATGCTATGTTTACACCCATAGCCTCTATGTCAGCCATCTGCTCCTTTGTAAAGTGCAGCCCGGCTGTCGGTGCGGCAGACGAGCCCGGCTCGTTTGAGTAGACTGTCTGATAGCGCTCCTTGTCCTTTAGCTTTTCGGTTATGTAGGGCGGCAGCGGCATCTGGCCTATCTGGTCAAGCGTTGCAAAGAAGCTGCCCTTTTCGCACTCAAACTTTGCTATGCGGTTGCCGTCTTCAAGCACGTCGGTTATCACGGCCGAGAGTATCCCTCCGCCGAAAACGAAGCGTGTGCCTATCTTTGCCTTTTTGCCCGGGCGGCAGAGTATCTCCCATTCGTTCTCGCCACGCTGCTCGACGAGCAGGAACTCTATGAACGTGCCGTTGTCAGCTTTTTCGCCGTATATCCTTGCAGGCAGCACTCGTGAGTCGTTGACTACCAGCAGGTCGCCGGGGTTTAGATATTCTTTCAGGTTGTAGAACCGGTCGTGCGTGCATTTGCCAGTGCGCCTGTCAACTTTGAGCAGTCTTGAAGCGTTTCTCGGCTCTATCGGTGTCTGCGCTATCAGCTCCTGCGGCAGCTCATAGTAAAAGTCCGAGCGGAGCATATTTGATATATCCATGAGTTTTCCTCCTTGATGATGTGTTTCAATGCACAATTCACAATGCACAATGCACAATTGAGGTGCGCCTGCGGCGGCTTATTGGGGGCTTTGCGGTCGCCCCCCTGCGTCAGCGTAGCTGCCGCCACCCCCTTCGCATACTGCGCCGACAACATTGCCGGGGGATTTTTCCCACAAACCGCCCCAGAATTGTGCATTGTGCAATGTGCATTGTGCGATAAAGGCAATTAATTCCTGCAAATAAACAAAAAAATCCGTAAAGCTATTGACATATGAAAAATAATCTGCTATTATATTAGTACGGATAGAGGCGCAGTCAAGATCAGTAGCACTCGATCAAAAGCCCCCAAGGCTGAGTGTGAAAGGCGAGATTGCCGAAGCATGGAGTGTGGGAGCTTCTTTGCTGGACGCCAGCTTAACAGGCTGTCGGCTGTCATCATTATGTATGATGGAGTGCTGCCGCAATAAGTGTGACATTTCAAAAAATGCATTTGGTGACCGACTATTCGCAGTCGGTTTATTTTTTTTATGTGACCTCTGCACTAAAAACCAATTATAGCATATTATAGCTGTAAAGTCAAGTGCAGCGGCGAAAGGAGATTTTAAGATGAAAAAGTACAAGGTGGGTATCATCGGCGCAACGGGTATGGTAGGTCAGAGATTTTCTCTGCTTCTTGATAAGCACCCGTGGTTTGACGTAGTTTGTCTTGCTGCATCTGCAAGATCGGCAGGTAAGACATATAAAGAGGTAGCAGGCTCTAAGTGGAAGCTCAAAGACCCCATGCCTGAGTCTATGGCTGATATGGTGATACTCAACGCTGAGGAAGATGTTGAGAAGATAGCTTCCATGGTAGATTTCTGCTTCTGCGCTGTTGACATGAAGAAGGACGAGATAAGAGCTTTAGAGGAAAAGTATGCAAAGGCTGAGTGCCCGATAGTTTCCAATAACTCCGCTCACAGACATACAGACGATGTTCCTATGGTCATCCCGGAGATAAACCCCGACCATATCGAGATCATCGCAGCTCAGAGAAAGCGCCTCGGCACAAAGAGAGGCTTTATCGCAGTCAAGTCCAACTGCTCGCTCCAGAGCTATGTTCCTGCACTTGCACCTCTCCATAACAAGTTCAAGGTAACCAAGGCTCTTGCCTGCACATATCAGGCGATCTCCGGTGCCGGCAGAACTTTCGAGACATGGCCTGAGATACTCGATAACGTTATCCCCTATATCGGCGGCGAGGAAGAAAAGAGCGAGCAGGAGCCTATGAAGATCTGGGGTCATATCGAGGGCGATAAGATAGTTGACGCAACAGAGCCTTCTATCACTGCACAGTGCTTAAGAGTTCCCGTTTCCGACGGCCATACTGCTGCTGTATTTGCCAGCTTCGAGAAGAAGCCCACTAAGGAGGAGATACTCCAGTGCTGGAAGGAATTCGCAGGCGTTCCCCAGGAGCTCCAGCTTCCCTCTGCTCCCAAGCAGTTTTTAAATTACTTCGAGGAGAACGACAGACCTCAGGCAAGACTTGACCGTAACCTCGAGGGCGGCATGGCAGTATCTATCGGCAGACTCAGAGAAGATACTCAGTATGACTATAAGTTCGTATGCCTCTCGCACAACACATTAAGAGGTGCAGCAGGCGGCGCAGTTCTGCTCGCAGAGCTTCTTGCTGCTAAGGGCTACTTTGATTAATGCAGAATTAAGAATGCATAATGCATAATGAATGTGTCCTGCTGCGCAGGACGGATCTTAAAGCTATCATTGACCATAGTATATCCGATCACAAAAACGCTGCCGTCAGGCGGCAGCCCGAATGGGCATAACGTGGGCGAAGCCCACACAAAAATTTATGCATTTCAGATAAGGAGGAATACCAATGAAAAAGACAATTTTCACAGGTGCCGGCGTTGCAATCGTCACACCTATGTTTGCCGACGGCTCTATCAACTACGATGAGCTCGGCAGACTTATAGATTTTCAGATCGAAAACGGTACAGACGCTATCATCATCTGCGGTACAACAGGTGAGAGCGCAACAATGACCGAGGAAGAGCACGTTGCCTGCATCAAATATGCAGTCGAGAAGACAGCAGGCAGAGTTCCTGTTATCGCAGGCACAGGCTCAAACGACACAGCTTTCGCAGTAAAGCTCTCAAAGGACGCTGAGGCGCTCGGCGCTGACGCACTCCTGCTCGTTTCGCCTTACTATAACAAGGCTTCACAGCAGGGTCTTATTATCCACTATACAACTATCGCAAATGCTGTAAATATCCCGATAATCCTTTATAATGTTCCTTCCAGGACAGGTGTGAATATCCTTCCTGAGACATTAAAGGAGCTTGCAAAGGTAGAGAATATCGTGGCAGTCAAGGAAGCAAGCGGCAATATCTCACAGATAGCCCGTGTTGCAGCCCTCTGCGGCGATGACCTTACTATCTACTCGGGCAACGACGACCAGATAGTTCCTATCATGGCTCTCGGCGGCAAGGGCGTAATATCCGTTCTTTCAAACGTTATGCCTGCCGAGACTCACGAGATAGCTGCCCTCTGCCTTGATAACAAGTTCCCCGAGGCACAGGCAAAGATGAACAAGGTTTTAGAGTTTGCAAACTCAAACGGCCTTTTCTGCGACGTAAACCCGATACCTGTAAAGGAAGCTCTCAATATCATGGGCTTCAAGGCCGGCGAGTGCAGACTTCCTCTTACAAAGATGTCTGACGACAAGATAGCAAAGCTCACAGCCAAGATGAACGAGCTTGGTCTTGTAGGCAAGGTAAAGTAAGACAATTGGGGCGGTCTTCCGCCCCTGTTTTATAAGTTTAAGACTTGACAGGACTATTCTCAGGTAACAAGTAACAAGTAACAGGTAACAAGTATGGTGTTCTGCTCAGCGCAGGACTTATGGCCATTCGGTCTGTTTATCCGACACTACCTGTTAACCGTAGGAATGCTTTTCCCAAACACGCCCGAATGGGCATTTGTGACCTGTGACCTGTTATCCGGAAAGGAAGTAATCAAAATGACAAATGTAGTTATAAGCGGTGCCTGCGGCAAAATGGGCAGAGTTATCGCAGATATATGCGCAAACCGTGACGATATCAAAGTCATCGCAGGCGTTGACGTAGCAGGGGAGCAGTATGCTGATTTCCCGATAGTTGATACATACACAAAGCTCGCTGAAAAGCCCGATGTCATCATCGACTTTTCAAACCCCGCAGCGCTTGACAGCCTGCTTGACTACTGCAAGGCATTCAGCGTGCCGGTAGTTATAGCAACAACAGGCTACAGCAAGGAGCAGATAGCTCAGATAAACGAGGCTGCTGCTGTTATCCCCGTGTTCTTTACATTCAACCTCTCGCTCGGTATAAACCTTCTCGCACAGCTTGCTAAAAAGGCAGTAAGCGTGCTCGGCGAGCAGTTCGATATCGAGATAATAGAGAAGCACCATAACCAGAAGATAGATGCTCCCTCCGGCACAGCTATAATGCTTGCAAACGCAATAAACGAGGAAGCAAACGACCGCTACGAGCTCGTTTATGACCGCCACTCGGTAAGGGCAAAGCGTAAGCCCCAGGAGATAGGTATGCACGCTGTAAGAGGCGGCACGATAGTCGGCGAGCACGAGATACTCTTTGCAGGCCGTGACGAGGTGATAAGCCTTAAGCACGAGGCGCACTCAAAGAGCGTTTTCGCAGCAGGCTCGGTAAACGCCGCAGTTTTCCTCGCAGGCAGAAAAGCCGGTATGTACGATATGGGCGATATGCTCTCTGAAAGCTGATAAAAATAAGTATCCCCGTGGGCTTTGTGATGAAAGCCCACGGGGGTTATTTTTATATGTTCGTTAACCGTTGTACTCAGTGCTGAAAAGCGATGTGTCTATCGAGACGCCGAAGGTGTTTAAGTAGCTGTCATATAGCTTGCCGTAATCAAGCTGAATGCTTGAGAAGTCGTATCTCTGCCCTTCGTCCTCCAGGTCGGCTTGGTACTCGCCTGCATAAACTATCGAGATGCCGCCGTAGTAGTATCCGTCATTTACAAAGCCCTGTATGGCGTTGCAGTCGCATACACCGCCGCCTATCTGATAGCCTATCTCAGACATTATCGAGTTGTAGTAGTAAGCCACGCCCTCGGTCTTCTTTTCGGTGTCGGTGAGCTTCAGCTTGAAGTAGCAGAACTGCTTCTTGTCTTTTATCGCCTTCTGGAAAAGCGCTGCTGTGTCGTAGAAGGAGTCTACCTTCTTTGCGTTCATTACAGCAAAGTTGTATTTTACGCTCTTGGCCTCCGGGAATTCGTCCCTGCTCCACGGATAGCCGGCCTGCTCCTTGGTCTCGTCTGTGACGTTGAACTGTGAGTAAGCAGGCTTTGCAGAGCCGCCGTCAAAGGTTATGTCAACGTGATACCATTCATCGTCTAACTTAACCATGTTCCAAGCGTGCTCGCCTGTCTCTGTCGAGTGGATTATCTTGCAGTCGATACCGAGCATATCCATAAACAGCTTGAAGGTCGTGGCATTGCCGACGCAAATGGCCGTGTGGTCGTGCAGTACGCCGTAGGGGGTGTGGCTGTAATCTGCCGTGTGGGGGATAGCCGCAAGGTTGCCCTCGTCATAGCGCCCCTGCGAGAAAACATAGTCGTATATAGCCTTTTCCTTCTCAAAGTCGGTCATCTTGTCCTTGATGTTGTCCTTTATGGCCTTGGCAGCCGTTTTGAGAATGAATTTGTCCTTGTCGTCTGTCAGCTTTGAGTCATCACCGCTCTTGTATGCTTCAACTACAGCCGTGTCGTCGTATATCGGGTGAACATCACCGCTCAGGGAGCTTAGCTCGTTTATGTCAAAATCCTCGGAGAATACGCTCTGCGTTCCCTCCGGAGCAAACATCTTGTTGAGTATCTCCTCAGCCTTGTCGAGCTTTTTGCTTTGCTCGTCTATCAGCTTCTGCTGGTCGTCTATCCTCTTTAACAGCTCTACGTTATCCTCCTGCGAAGCTGCTGCGGACGAGCTGCTTTCTTCCTTGGAAACCTCGCTGCTCTCTGCCTTCGAGCATCCTGAGAGCGATATTACCAGCCCGAGACATACGCTGAATACCAGTGCCTTTTTCATTTGTCATATCTCCTTTGTCATTTCTCCTATGATCCGTCAGTTGCCTGCGGTCTCCTCAAAGGCCTTTTCAATGTCTTCGGCATTGTCTGCTATAACGAGAATGCTGTAGCCGCCTGCCTCGAATATCTTTGCTTTTTCTATCTTCGGCAGCTCCTCGGGCTTGTAGCCTTCAAAGTCGTGGTGGCGCATATCGAGCCGCTGTTTCAGTATGTCTGTGAGCTCTGACTGCTTGTCGGGGTCGGCTGCCTTTAAGACCGACACCTCGTCAGCATTGCCGCCCTGCGTAGCGTAGCTTATCGCACCGTCTGAAAGATCGTCAGGCATCGTGCCGAGATACAGCTTCTTGCAGTAGGCATCGAACCCGTCTGCCGCCGTGTCGCCCTTGGCAGTTGTCGTGTCAAATAAGTGATCCGGGAAGTTTTCGAGCACCTTGTCGATGTACTCCTTTGCCGTGAGCTCCTCCTGCTGCCCGTCAGACGTGCTGCCTGACTCATGGCTTATATGAGACGAGCCCGATGATGAGCCCGATGATCCCGAAGAACCTGATGATGAGCTGTCACCGCACGAAGCAAAAGCCGCCGCCGCACACGCCGCCGTGCAAAGCACGCATACAGCCTTTAAAATGTGAGTAATCATAGTTGTCTCCTTTTGGTTTGATGTTTTATTTATATACGATTTATTATAGCACCATTTTCCTGATAATGCAATGTCAAAATTGTAACAAATATTAACAGAATTATACAGTATTTTGCAAAGACTAAGCATACATCTCCACGGACATAAAAAATCCTTGACAATTGACTGACAATGTGTTATAATTTCCTTGATAATTGGGAGTAGTCAGCGAAAGGTCTTTCCTTTCGTCCTGTCGTTCGTCAGCACGCTCTTTACGAGCCGGGCGGCAGGGGGTGTTTTCATTATGACGAGACTTTTACCGCATTTTTGTTGTGCAGTAGGAGTCTTGATTTTTATGTCCTGCTGCAAAAGAAAGGATCTGATAAATATATGATGTATCTTCTGCTGATAGTCGGCTTTGTCCTGCTTATCAAGGGCGCTGATTTCTTTGTAGACGGCGCTTCCTCAGTTGCAGGTATCCTCAAAGTCCCCTCTGTTATAGTGGGTCTGACTATCGTTTCTATCGGCACCAGCTGCCCCGAGGCAGCGGTCAGCATATCGGCAGGCCTCTCGGGCAATGCAGATATCTCGCTCGGTAACGTCATCGGCTCGAATATCTTCAACCTGCTCATGGTAATAGGCATATGTGCAATAATCAAGCCCGTGCCCTCGCCAAAGGAAATACTCGGGCGTGATATGTTCTGGAACATCGCCTGCTCAATACTGATGTTTGTTGCAATGATAGGACTCAAGGTCGCAAGATATGAGGGTATCATACTTCTTGCAGGCATAGTTGCCTATATAATCGTGCTCGTCCGCTCGGCTCTTAAGTCAGGGCAGGATGATGAGGAGCTTAAGATAATCCCCATATGGCTGAGTATCATATATATCATAGGCGGAGCTGCTGCGATAATGTTCGGCGGCGATATGGTAGTAGACAACGCATCAAAGATAGCCGAGAACTTCGGCATGAGCAAGACGCTCGTAGGCCTTACGATAGTTGCTATCGGCACCTCGCTGCCTGAGCTTGTGACAAGTATAGTCGCTGCAAAGAAGGGCAACTCCGGCATTGCGATAGGCAACGCAGTCGGCTCGTCGATATTCAATATCCTCTTTATCCTCGGTATCGCATCGACCCTCTCGCCTATAGCAGTCGATAAGGATCTTCTGATAGATGCAGCTATACTCATAGCCGTTTCGGTAATGACCTTCTGCTTTGCCAAGACCGGCAAGAGCACCTCACGCATCGAGGGCATCATAATGGTATCCTGCTACTGCGCATATACAGCATATATAATCGCAAGATGCTACGCATAAAGAGCGCATCGGCTATCGCCGCTGCTAAAATAAAAAATAATAAATAATAAAGAATAGTGAAAAATAAAGGTATCGGCTCTTACGATGATATTTAGATCATCGTCTGTAAACCGATACCTTTTTTGATTGTTTTTTTGGCAGGCATTTTCCGGGTATAAGCCCGAATGGACATCTGTCCTGCGTAAGCAGGACACCTTAACTGTTACCTGTTACCTGTTACCTGTTAACTGCCCGTAAGGGCATCAGGTCTGTGCCGTGTATAATTCGTAGTATGCGCCCTTTCTTGCCATGAGCTCATCGTGTGAGCCCTGCTCGACAATGCCCTGAGCGTCTATGAACATTATCATATCGCAGTTTCTTATCGTTGACAGCCTGTGCGCTATGATAAACGAAGTCCTGCCCTTAAGAAGCTCTGCAAGGCCTTTTTGTACAAGTACCTCTGTCTTCGCATCTATTGATGAGGTCGCCTCGTCAAGTACGAGTATCTTCGGGTCAGAAAGCAGCGTTCTCGCAAAGGATATCAGCTGCTTCTCGCCGCCCGAGAGCTTCGAGCCACGCTCGTTTACCTGCGTTTCGTAGCCGTCAGACATCGTCCTTATGAAGCTGTCGGCGCAGACGGCCTTTGCGGCCTCCTTTATCTCCCTGTCGGTAGCATCGAGCCTGCCGTAGCGTATGTTTTCAAGTATGCTGTCTGAGAATATAAAGCTGTCCTGAAGCATTATGCCCATCTGCGAGCGCAGGCTCTTTAGCGTTACCTCGCTTATGTCTGTGCCGTCAATGGTTATCCTGCCCTTGTCGATGTCGTAAAAGCGTGATATCAGCGAGACGATAGTTGACTTGCCTGCACCTGTCGGCCCTACAAGAGCCACGCTCTGCCCGGCCTTAACGTCAAACGATATGTCCTTGAGCACATCTATGCCCTCCTCGTAGCCGAAGGTGACACTGTCAAAGCTCACATTGCCCTCGATAACGCCGATGTCTGTTGCACCCTCCTTGTCGGTTATGGTCACAGGCTCGTCGAGCGTTTCAAATATCCTTTCGAGGTATGCTATGTTGTTTATAAATGTGTTTATGATGTTAGATATGCTCATTATCGGCTGCCAGAAGCGTGAAGCATAGCCCGTCATCGCCGAAAGCGTGCCGAGAGACACCGTCGCCGGGTCAAGTACGAGAAGCCCGACTACAAACATCGCAGCCCTTACCAGCGTCGATATGTTGTCGGTCGCCGGCCATACAAGGTTTGAGAACTTTACCGCCCTCATCCAGCTCTTGCGGTATTTCTTGTTGAGATTGTCGTATATCTGCGCATTCTCCTCCTCACGGGTGAACACCTGCGTGATGCGTGCGCCGGTGATGTTCTCCTGCAGGTATGCGTTCATGTTCGAGCTCTTGTTTGAAACGTCCTGCCATGCACGGCGCTGATGCTTCTTTATCGCAAACATAACCAGCATGAACAGCGGCAGACCCGACAGCGCAACAAGTGTCAGCCTTACATCGACTATCAGCATGAAAACGAGTATGAATACCATGTTGAGTATTTCCATGATGAAGTTGATGATGCCGTTTGACAGCATATCGGATACCGAGTTTACATAGTTTATTACTCTTATGAGTATCTTGCCGTGCGGCCTGTCGTCGTAGTAGGTAAAGGGGAGCTCCTGTAGGTGCGCAAACAGATCCTCTCTTATATCAAAGATAATGTTCTGCCCGACAACTGTCATGATGCGTGAGCGTATGTTGCCGAGGGCGACACTTACTATGTTGAATATAAGCACGAGCAGTGCCAGTAAAACCAGCTCGCCGACGTTTTTCTCAGGTATCGTCACATCAAGTGCGTGCTTTGTGATGAGCGGTGCTATAAGCCCCGTTATCGCCGCAAATATGCTCAGCACGAGCGCAAGTATCATCTTGCCCTTGTATTTTCTGATGTATCTGTATGAGCGCTTTAAGTGGGTGAAGTCAAAGGGGGCTTCAAGCTGTTCGTCAATGTCGTATCTGTTCCTTGCCATTCAGACCACCGCCCCTTCCTGCTCGCCGCACTGGAGATCATATATCTGCTTGTAATAGCCCTCACGCTTTATCAGCTCGTCGTGCGTGCCTATGTCGGCTATCCTGCCATTGTCAAGAATGATTATCTTGTCGGCATTTCTGGCTGATGATATGCGCTGTGCTATTATCATCTTCGTGCATTCAAAGTCAAGCTCCTCGGCAAGCGCTTTCTGTATCGCTGCCTCTGTCTCCATGTCAACGGCCGAGGTCGTGTCGTCAAGAATGAGCACCGAAGGCCTTACAGCAAGCGCACGGGCAAGCGATATCCTCTGCTTCTGGCCGCCCGAAAGACCAACGCCTCTTTCGCCGACTATCGTGTCATAGCTCTCCGGCAGCCTTTCTATGAATTCGCTCGCACAG